>CAIYRQ010000129.1 GCA_903928635.1 uncultured beta proteobacterium
AGCACTGCTGGCGAAGTGGGCACGTGTGCGCGAGGTTCGCGAAGCGGTGAACAAAGAGATCGAGGTCTTGCGCGCCGCGGGCCAAGTGGGCGCTTCGCTGCAAGCCGAGGTGCGCTTGACGCTGGCGCCTGAGGACTTTGCCCTGCTGCAAAGCCTGGGTGCAGATGTGAAGTTTGTATTCATCACGTCCAGCATCACGCTGGCGAAAGGTGACGCTTTGGCCATCGAAGCAGCCGCCACTGCTGCCACTAAGTGCGAGCGCTGCTGGCACTACACCTTGGACGTGGGCAGCGATGCCGCGCACCCTGGCATCTGCGGACGCTGCGTGTCCAATCTCCACGGCACCGGCGAAACCCGGCGCGTCGCATAGTGGCGCGGCGTGGCACAGGCACCGGCCTAGGGCTGCCGCACTGGCTGGCCCTCGCCTTGCTGATCGTGATTGCCGACCAGTTCACCAAAGTGCTGGTGCTGGGCAGCTTCACGCTGGGCGAGGGCAAAGTCGTTACCGAATTTTTCAATCTGGTGCGGGTGCATAACGCGGGTGCCGCGTTTTCATTTCTCGCCGGCGCCTCGGGCTGGCAGCGATGGTTTTTTACCGGCCTGGGGCTGGTGGCTGCGGCGGTGATTGTGTGGATGCTCAAGCAGCACGCCGGTCAGCGACTTTTCGGTTTTGCCATGGCCTGCATATTGGGCGGCGCCATCGGCAATGTGATTGACCGCGTGCTCTATGGCTATGTGGTCGACTTTTTGGACTTCCACTGGGCGGGCATGCACTTTCCCGCCTTCAACGTGGCCGACAGCGCCATCACCATAGGCGCGATCGGCTTGCTGTTGGACGAACTGCTGCGGGTGCGCCGCGCGCGCTAGTGCCTCAGTCCACCGTTGCGCCGGAATCTCTCACCAGCTTGCCCAGGCGCACGTTCTCGTTCTTAATCAAGTCCGCAAACTGCGCCGCGGTGCCGCCCACCACCGGCGTGCCAATGGCTTCCCATTTTTTCTGGAAATCGGGCTGCTGAAAAATGGTGTTGAGGGTGCTGTTGAGCTTGTCGATGATGGCTTGGGGCGTGCCCGAGCGCACCGCAATACCGTGCCATGCCGTCATTTCCATGCCGGGAAACCCGGCCTCGGCCATCGTGGGGACGTTGGGCAACGCAGCGCTGCGCTTGGTCGAGGTGACTGCCAGGGGCGTGAGCTTGCCCCCTTGGATGTGCGGCAGGGAACTGGCGATGATGTCAAACATCACACCCACTTGCCCACCGAGCACGTCGTTAAGTGCAGGACCAGCGCCACGGTACGGAATGTGGGCCAGATTGGTATCGAGGTGTGAATTAAACAGCTCCCCGGCCAAATGCTGCGGCGTGCCGTTACCGGCAGAGGCAAAGCTCAGGCTCGCCTTTTGCACCTTGAGCATGTTGACCAGTTCTTTGACCGTTTTGACACCGACTTTGGGGTTCACTTCTAGCACCAGCGGGAAGGATGAAATTTGAATCACCGGCGCCAAATCCGTTTGCGGATTAAAAGGCATGGATTTGTACAAGGTCGGGTTCACCGCCATCGGGCCACTGGCGGCCAGCAGAATGGTGTAACCGTCCGCAGGTGCCTGCTTTGCCACCTCGGCACTGCCGGTGTTGCCCCCTGCCCCGCTCTTGTTGTCCACGATCACGGTCACGCCCAGACGGGTTTGCAACTCGGTCTGCAGCAAACGGGCCATCAGGTCGGTCGGGCCGCCCGGTGGGTAGGGCACCACAAAGCGGATGTTTTTGCTGGGATAGGCGTCATCGGCGCTAGCGGACAGAGGTATTGCCCATGCCAAACCTGCACAAAACATGGCACCCACCAAGCCTGTGCGGCGGCGAAAAACAAAAGAAGTTTGCATGTTGTCTCCTGGTAGTAATGGATTGGAATTGCGGAACCCGGCTTGGCGGCAGGCTACTTAGCGGCCAAAGAGCGCGCGCACATCATGCGCACTGGCCAACGGACGCCCCAGGCTCTGCGCAGCCTGCGCTGCCTGCGCCACCAGGGCCGCATTGTTCGGGGCCACGGTACCGTCCTTGAGCTGCAAATTGTTTTCAAAGCCGACGCGCACATGGCCACCCAAGGCGGCAGCGGCTGTGACACAGGCGTGCTCGGTGGAGCCAAAGGCACACACCGCCCAGGGCTCGGAGCCGGTGTGGGCGTGCACAAAAGGTACCAAATCCAGCGGATTGGACTGCTGCCCGGCGGTATAGCGCCCCAGCACAAACAGCAAGAACCACGGTGCGTCGGGCACCACGCCACGCTCACGCAAGCTTTGCCAGCGCTGCAGGTCCACCGTGTCATAGGCGATCACTTGGGTCATGACTTTTTCGCGTGCAAGCCAGGCAAAAAAATCCGCCAACCCTGCCTCGCCGATCTCGGGCTGGTCCAGCTCGCGCAGCCCGACCGAAACGGCCTCGGGGCGCAATGCTTGCACCATGGCGATTTGCGCTGGAGCTTGGTAGACCTTGGCTGCCTCGCTGGTGACCTGCAAGACGAGCTCCTGGCCCACCGCTTTCTTGACCGCCTCCAAAGCGGTGCGATAACCCTCCACATCCAGGCTGTGGCGCCCTTGGGCATCGCGGATGTGCAGATGCAGCATGGAGGCACCGGCATCCAGACAGGCTTTGGCCGTCGTAGCAATATGCTCGGGCGTCAACGGCACCTGCGCGTGGTCGGTGTTCTGCTTATAGGCACCATTGGGCGCCGAGGTGATGATGAGGGGTTCCATGGTGATCCCTTGGGTTGATGGTTTCAGGCTTTAGGGTTGGGGTGTGACCTTGAGCAAGCGCATGGGCTCCAGTGGCTCAGTGCCTTTGGCCAGCTTGAGTTGGCGCGGCAAGGTACCCGTTTTGTGATCGACCCAATCGCCCTGGGCTAACACTTCGGTACGCACTGGCATGCCCTCTAACGCTGTGAGCTGCGACTCTTTGATCACCAGCAGGTACGGCGCACCCTTGCGCGGCAATTGTTCTACGGTTTGCACACCTTCGCTGGCCGCGCTGCGGTAAATACCCAGCTCCCAGGCCACGATAGAGTCCAGCTGGTACACATAGACCGGTGTGCTGCGGTCCTGCGCAAGAAGCTGGTTCACGTTGTAGGCCACACCATAGCGCAGGAAGGCGCTCAGCGTCATGCCTTCCAAAAACAGGTAGAGCATGCAAACCGTTATCACCGGGTAAATCACCGCGGTAAAGCGGCGAAGGTGCTGGCGCTGCAGCGCTGCGTAAAGGACTAAGGCGGCAGCCATCAACACCATCAGACCCAGCAGCCAAGGGTTGCCGACGTACACCGCCAGCGCAAAGGTCAATGTCAGAACGAAAACGATGACGCCAATTTGCGCAATGAAAAATGGCGTACTTGCCCGCCGCAACCACTGCTCAACGAACTTCGCGCAAAGAATGATGGCAAACGGGAACAGGATGACAGTGTAGTAGTCCAGCTGAAACGCGGTGGCGCTAAACAGCGCAAAGGTCACAAAAAACGAGGCGCACAGAAACAGGAACTTGGCGCGTTCCTCCACGGTTTGTTGGGGGAGCGCACGCACACCGCTCGCGATGGCCGCAACAAACGCGGCCACCCATGGCAAGAAGGCCCAAATGAACACGTGCACAAAGTACAGCGGCGTGCCCTCTTGGTTTTTGATCGGCCCGGAATTGAAGAAGCGCCCGAACTGGCTGTCCCACACAAAGAAGCGGATACCCGAGACGCCGGTCTTGCCAAACACCACCTTCTCGGGGTGGGCGTCAAACTGCAGGTACAAGGCTAACACCTCGGGAAAAGTAAACAGCAGCGACAAGGCCAGCGCCAACAACCACTTGCCGCTCACAAAATTGCGCCACTGCGCCCGGTATATCCATACACAAGACAAACCGCTGGCGATGGTGATCAGGGTAAAAATGCCCTTGGTCATCACCGAGATGGCACTGAACATTGCACCCAGCAGCAGGTATTTGGCCTTGGCCTGCGCGTCAAAGCGCAGCCAGTAGTAGCAGGCAGCGGTGATGCTGCCGGTCAAAAACGCCTCGGCCTTGATGGCGCTGGAGGTGTACATCAGGTGGTAGGTGGACACCACCATCAACAGGGCAATGAGTGCCACATCCCGCCCGTACAAGAGCCGCGCAATCCGGTAGGTGTAGTAACTCGCCAGCAGGTGGAACAAAAACCCGGGCAGGATGTAGTTGAAGGTGCTGACGCCGCCGATTTTGAAGAACAGCGCAGTGACCCAGAACGGAAAGTGCGGCTTGTCCAGCCAGTCCATGTGGTCCAGTACCAGATCGCCCCAGTTGCCGGTCAGAGCGATGTGCTGCGACAGTGCCGCGTACAGCACCGAGTCGCCCTCATTGATGATGGGGGTGAACAGCGAGACCGCATTGACCAGCAGGCTGAAAACAATCGCCCACCGGATGTGGCGGGCGAGTTGGGGCTCCAGAAGCGTCATGCCGACGCCCCTGCCAAGGCTTGCTTCACAGCGTCAGGATGGTGCAGCCGGTGGTCTTGCGCGCTTCCAGGTCGCGGTGGGCCTGCTGCACTTCTTCCAGCGGGTAGCGCTGGTCGATGTGAATATGCACTTTGCCGCTGGTCACAGCTTCGAACAAATCGTCGGCGATTTCTTGCGTGCTTTCGCGGGTGGCGATGTGGGTGAAAAGCGTTTGGCGGGTGAGGTAAATCGAACCCTTGGGACCCAGGATGCCAGGCGCCACAGGCGCCACCGGGCCTGACGCGTTGCCGAAACTGGCCATCAGGCCAAAGGGCGAGAGGCAGTCCAAGGACTTGTCAAATGTGTCTTTGCCCACCGAGTCGTAGACCACTTTCACACCCTTGCCGCCGGTGATTTCTTTGACGCGGGCCACAAAATCTTCAGTGGCGTAATTGATGGCAACGGCTGCACCATTTTTCAGGGCCAGGGCGCATTTGGCGTCCGAGCCTGCAGTACCAATGAGTTTCAAGCCCAGCGCCTTGGCCCACTGGCAGGCGATCAGGCCCACGCCACCGGCAGCGGCGTGAAACAGCACATAGTCACCGGCCTGCAGGCCGCCCTGGGGCAAGGTACGCTTGAGCAGGTACTGCGCCGTCATGCCCTTGAGCATCATGGCGGCGCCGGTCTCAAAACTGATGGCGTCGGGCAGCTTGCAGACGCATTTGGCGGGCAGAACGCGACGCTCGCAATAAGCGCCCGGTGGCTGGCTGGCGTACGCCGCGCGGTCGCCGACCTGCAAATGGGCAACGCCCGCGCCCACGGCTTCAATCACACCGGCGGCCTCCATGCCCAGTTGCACAGGCAGGTTCATGGGGTACAGGCCGCTGCGCTGGTACACGTCGATGTAGTTCAGGCCAACGGCGTGGTGGCGAATCCGCACCTCGCCCGGGCCCGGCTCACCCACCGCGATATGCACCAGGCGCATTTGCTCAGGGCCGCCGTGCTGGTCAATTTGAATGGAACGCGAAAGGTTGGAAGTCATGACAAAAAGCTCCGAACGGGGTTGTGAATATCGCAAATGAATTGATTATGCGGGGCGCTGGACCACGGCCGC
>CAIYRQ010000130.1 GCA_903928635.1 uncultured beta proteobacterium
TGAAGAGCGACGGCAGCCTCTGGGCCTGGGGCGAGAACGGCGCCGGCGCCGCGTACCCGGGTGGTCCTACGGAGAGGCGTAGCCCCACTCAGGTCGGCACTGCCAGCGACTGGGCGACCGTGGCGGCCGAGCGGCACAGCTGCACCGCCCGACACTGCCCGCGCTACCGCGAGTGCAGCTACTACCAGGCGCGCACCAAGCTGGCCGAGGCCAATGTGATCGTGGCCAACCACGACCTGGTGCTGGCGTCCCTGGGCATGAAAACCCTGCCTGAGCTGGACAACTGCCTGGTCATTTTTGACGAAGGCCACCACCTGCCCGCAGTGGCGCTGGACCAGTTCAGCAGCGCCATGGACCTGACCAGCCTGCGCTGGCTCGACAAGCTGCCCAAAATCTTGACCGAGGTGAGCAACACCTTGCAGCTCACACTCACCGAGGACGTGGCCACAGTGGCCAGCCAGCTCAAAGGCGCACTGCAGCAACTGGCCCGCATGGCGCTGGACCTGGTGCATGCCAGCACCTTGGGCAAAGACGGCACGCTGCGCTTTGCCAACGGCGTGTTGCCCGAGACGCTCACGGAGCCCGTGGGCCAAATCCACGCGCAGGCCGCGGGCCTGTCCAAGGCGCTGGAAGTGCTGGGCGCCGAAGTCAAAGCCCTGGCCAAAGAAGACCCACCCCAAGCTCTGCAATGCGCGCAGCTCTACACCAAGCTGGGGGCACTGGCACCGCGCCTGTCCGCCGTGGTGGGCACGTCCACCCTGCTGCTGGAGCATGGCGACCAGCCGCTGGCCAAGTGGCTGCAGTGTGAAAGCGAAAGCGGTTACCTGAACATCAGCGCCCACGCCTGCCCCATCGTGCCGGGTGACTTGCTGCGCCAGTTTTTGTGGAGCCAGGTGCGCGGCGCGGTCATTACCTCGGCGTCGCTGACCAGCTGCGGCAGCTTTGACTACTTTTTGAACGAAGCAGGTCTGTCCAACAAGCCGTATGTCACCGCACTCGAAGTCTCCAGCCCGTTTGACTACACAGCCCAGGGCACGTTGACGGTGGTGCACACCCTGGCCGAGCCCAAGAACGCCGAGGCCTACACCGCTGAAATGGTGGAATACCTGATGAAGGACCTGGCCGACGTGCAGCGCGGTGCCTTGGTGCTGTTCACCTCGCGCGCGCAAATGCGCAGTGCGGTGGATGCGCTCCCGGGTGCGTTGCGCGAAAGCGTGTTGGTGCAAGGCAGCTTGTCCCGCATGCGGCTCCTGGCCACCCACACGGCGCGGGTGGAGGCGGGTTTTCCGTCGGTGCTGTTTGGCCTGCAGTCTTTTGGCGAAGGCCTGGACTTGCCCGGCGCCTTGTGTGAGACCGTGTTCATCGCCAAGCTGCCCTTTGCGCCGCCCAGCGACCCGGTGGACGAGGCGCGCGCCGAGTGGCTCAAAAGCGTGGGGCGAGACCCCTTCAATGAGCTGGTGATTCCTGCCACCGGCATCAAGCTTTTGCAATGGACGGGCCGCGCCATCCGCACTGAAGAAGACCGGGCCCAAGTGATTTGCTACGACAAGCGCCTGAGCACCCAGGCCTATGGCCGGCGCATGCTCAGCGGCTTGCCACCGTACCGTCTGGAGCGGCGGGGCTGAACCGACCCCGCAAATACGCTATCGCGTCTACCAAGGCCGCGCACGCAAGACCCACCACAACACCTGCCAGGTGCGCGCTGCTTGCGACAGACCAACCCGACGCTCCGATCAGCGGCGACAGAGCGTCGCCCCCGCCCAGCCCATAGCGCAGCGCAGGCTGCTCCTGGGCCACTTTCAGGCACAAGCCCAGCAGTACCCAAGCACCTACCCAGCGGCGTGGCGTATCCGTTTGACGCACCAACGCCCAGCAACCGATGGCCACCCCTGCGTGCAGCACACCGGAGAGGCCGCCGTAATGCGGCAGTGCGGGCGAAAAATACAGCAGCATTTGCACCAAAGGCCAGGCCAGGCACAAGGCCAGTGTGTGGCGCAGCTTTAAATCAGCGGCATGTCCCCACGCAACCAAGACGGCACAGCCCAGCAGATTGAAGAGCAAGTGCAAGCCGCTCCAATGAACCCAAGCGGCGGTCCACAAGCGCCAAGGCTGCGTGCACCACAGGTCCGGCTGCCAGTCGAAAGAAAACAGCATCGGGGTTTGCACGCCACCAACTTGCAGCAGGGTGGACTGACCCACCCACAGAGCAAGCGATGCGCAAGCCCAAACCACCACGAGCGCCGCCCACGGCGATGGAAGTCGCAAGAGGTGCGTGCGCAAACTCAGTGCTTCTTGCGCATGGGCCACAAGACGACGCAGGCCAGCACCAAACCAGCCAACCACAGCGCACTCATGCTTCCACCACCGCCTGTTGAGCCCGAAGATCCCTGTGTGCTCGAGGCAACCGGGGCACTTGGGACCACCGGAGGGATCGTACCGGGCTCAGGAACCACGCGTGCGACAGCGGCGGCGCTGTCCAACATCCCAGCACCGCAGGTGCTGGTCGTGCAATAACACTCACTTTGCGCATGGGCGTTGGGTGCAT
This sequence comes from uncultured beta proteobacterium, assembly GCA_903928635.1. Taxonomy (GTDB): domain Bacteria; phylum Pseudomonadota; class Gammaproteobacteria; order Burkholderiales; family Burkholderiaceae_C; genus Allorhodoferax. The sequence continues at coordinate 2,546 of CAIYRQ010000130.1, forward strand.
GGCATTGCACAACGCCACTGGCTGCGCCCGTGGTGGGGAAGGCCCTGGCAGTCGCCTGCAATGCCGCGCGAATGGCCGCAGGGGTCAGGCTCGGATTAATAGAGAGCATCAGGCCCACTGTGCCACTCACCTGGGGCGCAGAAAAGCTAGTTCCGACCGAATAATCCAAACTATCCGTATAGATGTTGGCCGCGGGCGTGGTCGCGCCCGCGTTGCTGGTGGTCATGATGGGATACAGGCACGGCTCGTTCCTGGCAACGTTGACACAGTTGCCGCCGGGTGCAGAGATAGCCACTTCGGGGCCCAAGCTGGAAAACCCCACTTTGGTCCCCGTGTGGCGTAGCCCAGCCACTGCCAGTGCGCCCGGACAGTTGCCGGGCGCATCGGTGGCAAATCCAGATTCATTGCCAGCAGATACCACCACCGTAACACCAGCTGCATTGAGCTCTTGGAGTGCATCGATGTAGGCTTGGCTGCAAGCGGTATTGCTGCCCAGGCTGAGATTGATCACCTTGGCAGGGTGGGCATTGGTAACCGAGGTGCCGTTACCCACATCGCTGGTGAGCGCGGCCGCCCAGCGCATTGCGGCAATGATGTCCGCGTCGTAACCGCCGCACGCGCCCAAGACACGCACAGGAAGCACCATCACATCGCGTCCTGTGCCTGCAACCCCCAATCCATTGTTGCTCGCGGCGCCCACAATTCCGGCCACTTGGGTGCCATGCCAGCTGCTGCTGCTGGACGTCGAACCGACACCACATTGCCCTGCAACGGAATAATCTCCGGGGTCGCTTGCGTCCGCGTCCCGTCCATCCCCGTCGTTGGACGAGGCAGCATCCGACAAAAAGTCGTAACCGTCGTACAGTTTGCCTGCCAAGTCGGGGTGGTCTTTGCGAACGCCGGTGTCTAACACCGCTACTGTCACCGCAGATGATCCAGTGGTGATTTCCCACGCGCCCAGCGCATTGATGGCCGACACCATGGTGCTGTCAGGCGCACGCAGGTACCACTGGCCCACAGTGGGCGTGATCACCGCTTGGTTGGGCCCAAAATAAGGATCATTGGGCGCGGCATGCACGTAGCGCCGCTCATCTACCGTGGCCCATTCCACGTCAGACATCGCTGCGAGTTGCCTTGCCAACTCTGACGAGGAAACCCCCGTGCCCCGGACCTGCTGCGTGTGCGGCCCCAACACGCGCCCGTCGGACATGGGTACGCGGATCCGGGCCGATAGCACCGATGCGTGCAGTGGCGCCATCAGCACCGAGCCCCCCCTGCGCCCTGCCAAAGCCTGGCGCAAGGCGCTGTCCGAGCGGTACTTCACGATCACACGGGCGTTAGACGGGTCTTCCGCCAGCAGGTGGTGAGCCCGCACCGGGCCGCGTTCGCCCCCTAAATCCAGGCCCGTTGCGCTCCATGTGGCACAGGCCAACATTGCCGCGAACACAAAACGTGCGCGGCGCTGCCAAGATGCAACGTTGGCCACACATTGCGTGAATCCAGTGACTTTCAGCATAAAAATGAACAATCTGCGGCAATCGGCGCATTTGGGAATTCACTCACTGTAAGCGATGTGTGTAAACAGCCGCAAGGTTTTTCACTGGGTGACAATTCCGACAATTCAAACCAGACCATGGAAGCACCATGCCTCCCAATTTCACAGTGCACGGCTCCGACCTTGGCAAA
>CAIYRQ010000131.1 GCA_903928635.1 uncultured beta proteobacterium
CACCACCTACGCCAGCGTGAGTGGCACCACCAAGCACGTGGGTTCGAGCTGGGTGTCGCCCGAGCATCTGGAAGAGACGCTGAAGATGCTGCACATCATCGCCGGGGGCGAAGACAAGTGGCGCGCGCGTCCTTTTGTCAGTCAGTCCAACTGCTTCGTCGTGCCACCCATGAAGTTCGCCTACGACGCCTGCAAGTGCCTGGAAGTCGCAGTGCGCGGCGGCATGCCGGTGCTGTTGCTGTCTGCCGGTCAGGCAGGTGCCACAGCGCCTGCATCTTTGGCCAGTGCCCTGGTGCAAGAAACCGCCGAATGCCTGGCCGGTTTGGTCTATGTGAATGCGGTGAAACCCAAAGCCCCTGCCATGTTCGGCACCTGGTGCTTTGTGTCGGACTTGCGCACGGGCGCCATGTCCGGCGGCAGCCCGGAGCAAGCGCTGCTGTCGGCAGCCAGCGCCCAAATGGCACGTTTTTATGACCTCACCGGTGCGACTGCCTCGGGTATGTGCGACGCCAAAATGCCCGATGCCCAAGCCGGTTTTGAGAAGGCCTACAACCACGCGCTGGTCGGCAATGCCGGTGCGAACCTGATTTACGAATCTGCTGGCATGCTCGCCAGCCTCTTGGGCTTTTCGCTGGAGAGTCTGCTGATTGACAACGACATCATCGGCGCGGTGCAACGCACGATTCGCGGCATTGAAGTCAATGACGAAACCCTGTCGCTGGACACGATCCGTGAAGTCTGCCTGACCGGCCCTGGCCACTACCTGGGCGCGCCGCAAACGCTGAACCTGATGCAGCGGGACTACCTGTACCCCCAGATTGCCAACCGCGCCAGCCCCAACCAGTGGGTGGAGCAAGGCCGACCAAGCATTGTGGAGACCGCCTCCAAAAAGCTGCAAGTCATTTTGGATGGCCACTTCCCGTCGCACATCTCGCCGGAGATGGACGCACAAATCCGTGCGCAATTTCCGGTGCGCCTGGCGCGCGAAGCCATGCAAGCCCGCACCTGACCCACACCATGGGCGCGCAGCGCCCTGTTCATGCCCAACAACCCCACCAGCTCCCCACCGGCATCTGACGCGCTTACCCAGGCGTTAGAACGTCTGAATGAGTTGGAGATCAAAGCCAGCTTCACCGAAGACCTGATCGACAAGCTCGATCAGGTGGTCATCCGCCAGCAAACCCAAATCAACGCCTTGATCAGCGAGGTCCTGCACCTACGCCAGCAGGCCTCAGACCCGCAAGCGGCCACGCAGCGCAATCTGCGCGACGAATTACCGCCGCATTACTGAGCGCTCACCACCTCGTTGGCGCTGCGGAAGGCCTCGACTGCCGTGGGCACGCCGCAGTACACCGCTGCGTGCAGTAGCACTTCTTGAATTTCGGCGGGGGTCGCGCCATTGTTCAAGGCGCCGCGGACATGGCCTTTGAGCTCGTTCTGTTTGCCCAGAGCGGTCAGCATGGCCACGGTAATCAGGCTGCGGGTTTTCAGGTCCAGTCCTGGACGCTGCCATACGTCACCCCAGGCGGCACGGGTGATGTGGTCTTGGATCGGCTGGGTAAACGGCGTCGCGTTGCCCAGGGCGCTGGCGACAAAGTCTTCGCCCATCACGGCCTTGCGGGTGGCCAGACCTTTGTCATAAGGGGATTGCATGCGTGCTTCCTTGCAAGAAATGGTTCAAAGCGCACAGCATAATGAAATCTCTTTCCATTCACCTGCCACCTTCATTGCCCGCCAGGATCCACCCATGAGCCGCTTTCCCCTGCCCGACCTCAACACCCTGCCCGAAGACCTGCGCACCAAAATTTTGGAAGTGCAGGAAAAGTCCGGTTTTGTACCCAATGTGTTTTTGGCGTTTGCGCGCCGTCCGGCCGAATGGCGGGCGTTTTTTGCCTACCACGACGCCCTCATGCTGCGCGAAGAATCCAGCCTGACCAAAGGCGAGCGCGAGATGATCATCACCACCACCAGCGCTGCCAACCACTGCCTGTACTGTGTGATGGCCCATGGTGCTATTTTGCGCATCTACGAGAAAAAACCGCTGGTGGCCGACCAGGTGGCCATCAATTACCGCAAGGCCGATATCACGCCGCGCCAGCGCGCTATGTTGGATTTCGCGATGAAAGTCTGCCTGGAGAGCCACACCGTCAATGACGCTGACTATGAGGCGCTGCACGCCCACGGCTTTGACGACGAGGACATTTGGGACATTGCAGGCATTACCGCGTTTTTCGGCCTGTCCAACCGCATGGCGAACGCCACCAACATGATGCCCAACCCCGAGTTCTACTTGCTGGGTCGCCAGCCCCGGCAAAAGTAATGCGCCCCGCGCTGCTTGCGCTTGCGCTGGCCTG
>CAIYRQ010000132.1 GCA_903928635.1 uncultured beta proteobacterium
CTGGAAGCCTATCCGGGCATGCTGGCGCGCGAGGTCTTGGGCAGTCGAAGCTACAAAAGCGATGACCGCGCCAAGCAGACGCCGGAGCGCCTGATTGCGCGCAAAGACCTGGTCAATGCGCTCGAGTTGGGCCAATCGCGCTGGCAGCTCAGGCTGCACCTCAGCCACGCGCAGCGTGACGCTTTGGTGGCCGACGCCAGTGGTGACACCTTGGACGCTGTGCTGTGCCTGGTGCAAGCCGCCTGGGCGCAACAGCGCCATGCCCAAGGCGATCCGCTGTATGGTTTGCCACCCGACATGGATCCTCTGGAAGGTTGGATTGTCGGCGCAGGAACAGGTGTATAACCCTGCCCCAGTCAACACAACTCTAGGATTCAGCATGGGTGCGCAGTGGAAAGCAAAAGGCAAGGAACTTGCCGCAAACGCCAAAGGCCGCGCCTTTGGCAAATTGGCCAAAGACATCATGTTGGCCGCGCGCAACGGGGCAGACCCGGCGTCCAACGCCCGTTTGCGCCTGGTCGTTGAGCAGGCCCGCAAAATTTCCATGCCCAAAGACACTCTCGACCGGGCCATCAAAAAAGGCGCAGGTTTGACCGGTGAGGCGGTGAACTTTGAGCACGTGATTTATGAAGGCTTTGCCCCCCACCAGGTGCCGCTGATGGTCGAGTGCCTGACCGACAACGTCAACCGCACCGCGCCCGAGATGCGTGTCTTGTTTCGCAAAGGTCAGCTCGGTACCTCGGGCTCGGTTGCATGGGACTTTGACCATGTGGGCATGATTGAGGCCGAAGCCGCGGTCGCGGGTGCCGACCCGGAAGTGGCCGCTATCGAGGCCGGTGCGCAAGATTTTGAGCCCGCCGATGAAGGAGGCGTCGCTGTCTTCCTCACCGACCCCACCGATCTGGATCTGGTCAGCCGCGCGCTGCCTGCACACGGCTTCACGGTGTTGTCAGCCAAGCTGGGCTACAAGCCGAAAAATCCGGTGAATCCTGCCAATTTGAGCCCCGAGCACCTGGAAGAGGTCGAGGCCTTTTTGGCCGCTATTGATGCCAACGACGACGTTCAAAACGTCTATGTCGGCTTGGCAGGCTAGGGCGTGCATCTTTACCAGAATCTGAAACGTCTCCTGCATAATGGCTGGCGTTTGTCGCTTTAGCCAACCTCTCTCGAAACATGTCCATTCATTCCCTGCGTCTTTGCATAACTCTCTTGTTGATGTCTTTGTTGGTCGCGGCTTGTGGCGGGGGTGATGCGACCTCGGCAGCACCGCCCACCGATCTCACGGTGGCTGCGGGCAACGGCCAAGTGACATTGAAATGGACGCCGGTAGCCGGAGTGGAGTACTGGGTCATGTATGCGCCCACCAGCGACCCCATCAACCTCAAGTCCCCGCCGGGAGTGCACTATTGGTTGAACAATGTCACGTCGCCATTGGTGATCCCACTGCTGACCAACGGACAGGCCTATTCATTCGCCATGAATGGACGTATCAATGGCGGCATCGGTGGCGCTCAAACGGCTTCGGTGAACTTGACGCCGCGTTTGGGCGGTGTATCTGGAAGCTGGGCCCAAGGCTCGGGCTTGGACACCGCAAAAGACTTCAAAGGCTTGGCCTATGGAACGGCAACCGATTCCAGTCTCGATTACATCGCTGTCGGTAGTGCCGGGGCGATTTACAAGAGCACGTACCTGAATACCGACAACGCGTTGACGTGGTCGAGTACCGCCTCAGGCCTGGGAATTAATTTCAACGCCGCGACCTATGCTTTTGGGAAATTTGTTGCGGTGGGGTCTGGCACCAGCAATAACGTGGTCTCCAGTGCTGACTTGGCGACCTGGGCCGCGGCGACCACTGCCATTGCAGGTGGTTTGAATGCGGTGGCGACCGACGGTACGACTGCTGTGGCGGTTGGAAATGGCGGGAAAATTTACTGGTCTATCGACGCACTCACGTGGACTGATGTCTCATTGGGCGCAGTCCAAACGGACCTTCAAGGAGTTGCTTACCTTGCGAGCGGCAGTTGGGTGGCTGTTGGCAATAACGGAGTCTTGCTGACCAGTCCAGATGGAATAACCTGGACCCGCAGCAATGCGTCATTGGGCACAGCGACGCTGCGTTCAGCGGCAGCGGTCGGCAGCACCTGGGTGATCGTGGGCGATGCAGGAACCGTCAAGACCAGTACCGACAGCGGCGCGACATGGACTGACCACTCGCTGGCCCTTTCGACGCCCCCCAACCTCTACGCTGTGAACGGATCTTCGACCACGCTCAATTCACTGACCCAGTTTATGGCGGTAGGTGCATCGGGCGCGGCGTATTCGAGTTCGGATGGCGTGGCTTGGGCGAGTCAGAGCGTTGGTGTCAGCAACACACTTTTTGCTTTGCTCGGCACTGCCACACAGTACTTTGTGGTGGGCGCAGCGGGCACTTCCCGTACCTCTCAGTAAGATCCGCTAGGAAACCGTTCCTGGCGATGGCAGCGCGATGGGTCGCAGCTCAGCGCGCTGCGCAGATGCTGCACGTGGGTTTGCGCCCCATGCATACCTGGGTCCATTCCATGCTGCGGCCATCGAGCATGAGCAAACGGCCTGCGAGGGGCTGGCCGATTCCACCTAGCAACTTGAGCGCCTCGGCGGCTTGCATGGCGCCAACAATACCTACCAGCGGCGCAAACACGCCCATGGTCGCACAGCGTGTTTCTTCAGGCACAACCTGCGGGTTGAATACGCAGGCGTAGCAAGGGCAGGCAGGATCGCGCGGATCGTAGACCGTAATTTGTCCGTCCATTTGGATGGCGGAACCCGAGACCAAAGGTTTGCCATGGCGCACGCAGGCGGCGTTGACGGCTTGGCGCGTGGCGAAGTTGTCGCAGCAGTCCAGCACCACGTCGGCGTTCGCCACCAGCTCGTCCAAGAGCGGGTCATCGGCGCGTGCGGCAAGCGCACTGACTTCGGTGTGTGGGTTCAGGCCCAGCAAGGTGGCCTTGGCAGATTCC
>CAIYRQ010000133.1 GCA_903928635.1 uncultured beta proteobacterium
CCGCGGATGACCTGATTCGCAAATGCGTGGCCTGGGCCTGGCGCGTCAAGCTCAGCCTGTCCTTGGAGCGCGACCTGTTTGCCCGCCTGCGCGAAGATGCCGAAGGCGTGGCCATCAAGGTCTTTGCCGACAACGTGCGGGATTTGCTTCTGGCCGCACCTGCCGGGCAGGGCGTTTGGGAGGGTAGGCGTGCGGTGTCCCACGGTGTTTACCCTTGTTGGTAGCGAATTGTAATAAAAAATGTTTATTTTTCGCTATAAGTGAACGGAGTTCAATTTTGACCTCAATAAACCAAATCGAAAGTAAACCAATGTCACAAGCAGTTGTTTTTCAAGGCGTATTCCATGCAAACCCGGGGGCTGACATGACAAAGCTCATGGCTCTGGTTGCTGAAAGTGCTGCAATCTGGCGCAATCATGGCGCAGACGTGTCTGTTTGGGCAGTTTCGACCGGCGAAATTGGAAACATGGTTTTTGCGGCGCGATATGAAAGTTATGAAGCCTATGGCAAATGCACGGATGCCGTTTATGCTGATCCAGCTTACCAAGCATGGAGCCAAAAGGGTGTTGCAAGTGGACTCAGCACTTGGGTCCGAAGCAATTTGGTTCGACAGTTGCCTATTTGATTTTCGATGGACACTCGAAGTGCCCAACAGGTAACAAAGCAGTCTCAGGCAATGGTTTGATTCAAGCCTAGATCTTCAAAATTTACCGTAGCAGCAGAAATGTTGTTGCGGTTTTTTTTGGTCGCCCTTTCCGCATTTCGAAACTAAGCTGTGCTTTTGGAGCCACAGGCTTGAAGCAGATCGATTTTTCACGGCTGGCACTGTTAAACGGTAGTACTGAGCAATCCCTTGCATCTATCCCGCCAACACTAGCCGCTCTGAGACTCACGACTAGACGGGAAACCACCCACCACCTGCGTGACGGGGAAGTGGTCTTGTACCTGCGACCTGGCAGCAGCGTCTGGCAGGTTCGCTACAAGCTGCTTGATCGCCGGTGGCACTGCGTCACAACCCGCCAACGTCAACTGGAATGGGCCAAGCGTGTGGCCTGTGAAATCTATGACCGAGCCAGATTCCGCGAAGACGAGGGCTTGCCACAACGGACCAAACGCTTTGATGTGATCGCCCGTGAGTGCATCAAAACCTTGGAGCGGGAGATAGAGCAAGGCATCCGCCGTGAAACCAACCGTGACTACATCCGGGCCACGAACAACTACTTGATTCCGTATTTTGGCAAGTTCATGCTGGCCAATATCACCATTGACCGAGTGCGCCACTACGAACAATGGCGAAATGAAAAGATGGGACGCGTGCCCATAAACAGCACCCTGGCCAATCACGCCAGTGCATTCAGCCGTATTCTTGACTTTGCCATTGAACAAGGCTGGCTCAGCGACCGGGTGGCCATTCCTAGATTGAACCGCAAGGGTCGGAAAGGTTCGGCGCGTCCCGGCTTTAGCCGTGAGGAGTTGGTAAAGCTCATGGAATTTTTACCTCAGTGGAGCAGGGCGGGTGAACGGAAGAACCATACGGAAATGCGCCTCCTGCTGCGTGACTACGTGGAAGCACTGCTGGGCACGGGGTGCCGCTCAGGCAGGGAAAGCATGGCCATGCAGTGGCGGCACTTGGAGTGGCACGTGGACAGCAAGACCAATCTGCGTTACCTGCGCATCTGGGTGTCGGGCAAAACAGGTGGGCGCTGGCTGATTGCCAAGCACTGGGCCATTGCAGTGTTCGAACGACTGGCAGTTCGGCAGGGCCTTGGTGAGAATTTGGATCAAGCCATCGCTGCCAAGAGTGAAGCTTGGGTATTTGCCACCAGTGCAGGCGTTAGACCCAACAGTCTTCACACATCTTTTGAGCTGCTGCTTGCGGATGCAGACATGCGCGTGGATCCCATCTCGGGTCGCAACCGCAGTCTTTACAGCCTGCGTCACAGCTACGCCACCATGAGCTTGATGGACGGACAGATGGACATGCACACTCTAGCCAAGCAAATGGGCACTTCCATTGGCATGCTGGAGCAGCACTACAGCAAGATGACGGCAACAATGGCGGCAGACAGGTTGGCTTGACCGGAATCCCACCTCCAAGCGCCGTTTTATCCCGTTCAAACTGCCGTCGTGTGCCAGCACCACAAGCGATACGGACCCGGCTTGATCTTTGACTGCGGGCAGGGCGGTTCTAGTGGATCTGGGTCGTCCCCTATGGGCTCCACCTGTTTGGTGGCGCGCAGTGTCTCGATGTTTTTTCGGATCAATGCGCGTCAGGCCCCGATCATGAACTGTCGGGTTGAACCGACACTTGCGAGCCAGGGGGCAACTGTTCTCAGGTCTTGTGCAATGAGCGTCCCGTAATGGCCGCATCAACCAGTCACCACGCATCGGCACACAGGTCAAAAAGCCAGAGAAAAGCCCAAGGAAGGACTTGCTTGAATTGGCAATTTCATTGGGAACCACCTGAACATCACTGAATCTACAAGCGACTCAGTAGTAACCATGACTCCTTGATCCTCGATTTACTATAAGCGTGTGACTCTGCCAAAGTCACACACCGGTTTTGTAAAAATAGGTTTTTGCCCCGAACTCCTGACTATCTAAGCGGCCAAATTGTTAGCGCCGGCCTATAGCAGTCCTTAAAATTCGGCGCTGCAATTTTCAGCAGGTCTGGAGATCCCTACCCCTGGTGGTTTTAATCTAAGTCCCACACCACGGGTATAGAAGTGGCTTGGCTTGCTGGAACCAGCGCCACGTCGTCGACCGTGATGCCCGTGCCAAATTCGCACCGCTCAGTGAGTCGGTCGATGGTCATGCGATGGATTTCGTCCTCTGCAGCGCGGGCATCTTTGGCGTAGACGTCAATCTCACAACGGCCCCGCAGCGAAACGGCAACTCTAAACAGCGGCATCATGAACCTCCGCCGTTTGGCCTTCCAAATCAAAGCGTATCAACACGCCAGCACGGGTCATGGTCTTAGCGATGCTTTTCAACACGAGTTCCGCCTCAGTCTTCTCACCCCAATGTCGAAGGGCAGAGACCTTTCGCCAATAAGCATCCTCTCCAGACAATGGGTTTCCAGTCTTAGCTTTCACGAGTTCTGACAAAGCGTTAAAGGCTTCATCCGCTCGGGAGCAAGCCCATTCCATGACCTCAAGCTGTTCGAGGCCCTCAACGAACTCGAAAATTTCATTGAGATTCTCCTGGGAGTCAGCCCAGTAGGCCTTTTTATAGTGCCCGCTGATAGCGAGCAACAGCATGGATTCCACCTTGGCAGCTTGGAAAATCACCAGCTGTACATCCTCTCTCTTCGACCCTTCAATCAAGTCGTGAATTTTTAATAGGTCTACCGTTTGCATGTGCAAATCGTCGTCAAACTCGCTGATGCCCTCCACGTAAACGGCCTCGTAACTTTGACACCATTTGCGCAGTGTTTCCAACGGGGGCAGCTCGAACGCCTTGTCAATCACCAGATAGCATCTTGGGAATTTCATGGCTAGCTCCGAATGTTGGTCACCGTGGCCACTTGCCGCTGGCCATCCCGGCGGGCTTGATTGGCACTCATCACAATGTCGCTAAAGATGCTGCGCGCCGACCCCCGACCTGCATTGACCACTTGATCCAATACAGTGTCGCTAGGCGGCGTCAAACTGGCTTCCGTATAGACGCGGCGCAACAGGGGCCGCCAGTGCGCTGCCGCTGGCTGGTTCATGTCCACCAGCACACTGCGGTTCTGAATGCCTGGATCAATCTTGTCCAAGTGGTTGGTGGTCATGATGAAGACCACGTTCTTACGGTTCATCACGCTTTTAAACGATGTCATGGCGGCGTCGGTCAGCAAGTCCACCTCGTCCAAGATCACATAGTGAAGTCCACTGGTGTTCCAAGCCACGAAGCTGGTCACGGACTGGATGCCCTGAATCAAGGTCAAGCCGTTCTGCCCCTGCATGCAAGCGAAATACTGTGAGTTCGGTGTCTGGGTTTCCACTAGTGCGTTGGCATCCATGTTTGACGGATCAGAATGCGCTTTGGCCGACTCCAGTAGGCCGGGCAGCAGGTTGGCCAAGGTGGTTTTACCCGTGCCATACAAGCCGAACAGCACAATGCCATTGACCCCCGTAGACGGAAAGGCCATGGTCTGGTCCAGCATGCTGGTCAGTTTGAAGCGGCTGGTGGGCAATAAGGCAAAGTCGTTTAGGCACTGGGGAGTGGGCGCAGCCACTGCGTTGGATAGTGTTGCCATGAGAATCTCCAAAGTAATGATTGAGATTTGGATTTAGGTTCAGGAGTGACCGCCGACCAGGCAATCACTCCCTTTGCTGTGGGTAAGTGCTCAAGCCGCCTTGAGAGCAGCCTGGGCAGCAGCCCGCTCGTCCTCAATGGCCTGAAAGTCTTTTTCGACCTGACGGGCTTTTTCTTTTTCCGCACCCACACTGGCGCAAGCTGCCAATGCTGTCTTGACCGCAGTTCCACTTTGAACCACTTGGCGGATGGCAAAACTGCCGTCATCTTCCCTAGTCGCTAGAAGTACCACGCCTTCTTCGGTGCTGGTATTGGAGTAGGCGGCATTGAGGCTATCGCTGCGCACACTGGCAATGGCGTCGGTGGACAGAACTGCTCGGCCCAGTTGCACCTTGTCTTTGAGGGTCTTGGTGGGCTTGCCAGCCTTACGGCGAACTTCCTCAATTCCGCCAGACTCGCGCAGGAACTTGGGCAATTCCATAACGGAGACTTTTTCCAAGATGGCAACCCGTAGGGCACTAGCGTAGGCATTGACACGGCGGCGGTCCACACCAAATACGCAGCGAATGACCTTGGTGATCAATGGCGTTGCTTCGGTGAATTTGTAGCCTTTGATGTCAACGTAGTTGCCCAAACCTTTGCGTAGGTTCTTGGCCATACTGTCACTGCCCAGCATGGCGTTGTTGAGCATGTAGCAGTGTTGCAGCATGCCGTAGAGCACTTCGTTGGAGCGCTGCAATTCATTGCGCTCCCAGTGCTCTCGCTTCTCAACCAAGTGGTCAATTGCCTCGGCAATGGCCTTTTCGGGGTTGCTCCGGGTCAGCAAGGTAACCATGCTAACAGCATAGTTATCGCCCTGATTTGGTGCAAATTCCGGAGGCGTCAGGCCGCTCTCCAGTACGGTGGCTTCTTTCATAGGGTTACTCCTAGGTAATGGTTTCAAACAAAGTGGCCAAAAACCTGACCACGAGTTGATTTCATCCTTTAGAGTGGATTGCGGATACCTACTTTTCAGGGAGATTAGAAAAAGTACACACATATTTGCGCCCGGAGCCCGTCGATATGACTTGCCATCCAAATCAACTCTTGGCCTCTGCGGTCGTGTGCCTACAGGACTTCACCCGGCTGCTGTTTAACTTTCTGCGCGTCAGTCCCAATTACTGGTTGGTGGCTCAGCAGGCAGGTCACATTCGTCTATATAAAAAAATGCACCCTGATCAACGTGCTGCGATTAGCTGCTACCGGCGCTATGGGGATGTCTACAACCAGGGATTTGATCTGTGGGAGCAGAAAAATGCACGCTATTGGCAACTGCCACGGCGTAACGCGGTAGGTTTGTATAGCGGGCAAGAGCGCACCCTTATCCAGGATCAAGATGCTTTTGTCCACTTGCCCTTTGATGCTGCATTGCCCACCGCTAGGCAAATACAAGACCTGCTGGCAGCGCATCGGGCCAAGCAGGCATTAATTGCCGTTGCTGAAAAGACTCGAATTAGGTCCATTAGCCTTTGGAAGATTCTTCAATTGGTCTATACCCGTGCCATGCACCCCGATATTGAGCAGTGGCGCGTTGGCGCCTTGGTCAAACTGGTCAAGGAGTTTGCCCACGAACTTGACCCCTGGGGAGCCAGAAGTAAACGGGGCGTTGATCAGATGCGACGGCACATGAACTTGATGGTGCGCCGCTGGTTGGATCGTGGGGCGGTCATTGCCGCCAATGCCGCCTGTGGCTTGTTTCCCAGTGACAAAGGAGAGTTAGCCGGACCTGAGGCTTGGCGCCAGACACGTTTTGACTTTGAGGACAGCAGCTACACCCAGCGTCTTTTTGCCTTGGGGCAGGGGGAAATGGAGTTTGCCAGCGCCAGGGTGCTAGGCGCCACGGGCTAGGGCAGTGTGGGGGGAGTTGTTGGTTGGGGGTCGATGATGAAGTGTCGGGTCAACCCGACACTTGCGAGTCAGGGGGTGACTTTTGGTAGATGGATGCACCATTACGGGCAAATAAGAGCGGTGAAATGCATTTAGGCCTTAGCCTAATTGCAATTTTTAGGAAATGGCATGAGGGTCAGCGGAGGTAAATTGGAGCCCGCTTCCGACCCATTGGAGACATAGACATCATCAAGTTTTCCGACCAACAGCCGACATACGCTGCTCCTCAAAATCTCGGTCGCAACGACTACTTGCAGGCGAATTGAACTCCAAAACGGATAGAGGCAATTGACCAGGCGCGGTCAGACCGCACTCAAATTGGCGGTAGGCTTGGGGGCCGGGGCGGGCATTGACGGAGGACTGCATTGGAAACGCTCCAATGGCCGGCCTCAGAGTATGCCCAAGTGCGCTTTAACCACAGAGTACACACCTACACCCGCTGCCTTCGCAGTACCCTCAACAAACTTTTGAGCAAGTTTTTTAAACAGTTCAACTCGTTGTGCCGCGTCTATGTTTTTCTTTGCTGCTTCGTAACCAGCTTGAAAAACCTTTATTTCCTTTTTGCCAAACAATCCTTCTAAAACGGCGAACAGTCCAGCTGCTGAAACCTTTATTATTTCTGTATTAAATGAGTGGTCAAATATCTGCTGACGCTCTTTTAGTCGTCCCTGAAGCCAGTTTTTTGCAAGAGTATCCTCAATCACGAGACAGACCTTTTCGCCTTCCGGTTCCAGTGTTGCGACGACCAAGGCAGCAAGTAAACGATCTTTGGCTTGATCTTCAACTTTTCCGCCAAACTTTAGAGCGGCGTCATAGCGGATCTTTTTTACCTTGGAGACAGGAGTACGAAGTAACTCGCTCACAGCCTGATTGCTCAACCGCACGAGTGGAGCGTTATCTCCGAATCCATACCTTTCTATAAGCGCCATAACCAGTGCATCAATATCTGACTTAGGCATAGAGCCAAGGCCGAACTTCAGATAATTTTCGAGGAATTCAGATGAGAAATTTGGTGTGTTGTTCATTATTTAATTTTTCGTATCTATTGAAAAATGAGAATTGCATACCATATCAGTTCGTTGTGCCTGTCGTAAAAGTCCAGCTTTTAACTACTGATATCTGAGTCACACTCGCACTGAAACTCACCGTATAACTAGTATTCGGGGCCAACGGGCTCAACGGTATTGCGACTAAAAAACCCGGTGCTGAAACATTGGTATCTGTAGTCAATGTAGCCCCGTCAGAAGTAACACCGGTCGCAGCCAAAACCCTGACCGGGGTAGATGTGCCACCGCTCTTAGTCAGAGTAAAGCTGTGAACAACAACCTGATTTGCGCTGAGTGTTTTGTTTGTTTGGTTGTAAAGCGAAATGATGATCGGGTGACCTGCTGTTGATAAATCGGCAGCAGGCGTTGGAAACTCCGCTTGGTTATAAAACTTAGGCGCAACACCTGACTGTCCGTCATAGGGGTAGACAGCATAAGAGCCTCCCGGTGCATATTGACCTGTGTTGCCCGTTGGCAAACCCAGAACCAGCGTACACAAGCCTGTACCAGCTGTTCCCGCGTTAAACGTCAATCCGAGATCCAAGTAAGGGGAGATGAGATTGATAAGGTGGTAGACCGAGTTCTCAAGGGAAGCGAAGCACGCTTGACCGGATGCAGCACCAAAGGACTCGATCTCGTTAACCGATCCCGTATACCCAGCC
>CAIYRQ010000134.1 GCA_903928635.1 uncultured beta proteobacterium
CGATGCGTTCCCTGCCCAAGATACTGGCCGCACACTGCCAAAGGCAGCGCAGCCGGATCAGTCTCCCAACAATTCATCCGTCGAAGACCTGAACCGCGCTTTGAGTCGCGCCAGGGGCCCCGCCAAGGCAGAGGCGCCCAATCAATTTCAGCTTTTTGTTCAAGAGGCCACCGGCAAACTCTTGCCCCACTTTGGCGCAGCGCTTTTTGATGCCCCCCAAACCTATATGCCTGATGCGGGCCTGGCAGCGCCTTCCAGTTATGTGCTCGGCCCCGGTGACGAAGTCCGTTTGCAGGTGTGGGGTTCGGTGGAATTTGCGGCGTCCTTGGTCATTGACCGAAATGGGCAGGTGCAAATTCCCAAAGTGGGGGTGATTTCCTTGGCGGGTGTTACGGTCGCGGACTTGGTGCCCACCGTCAAAGCCCAGTTGGCCAAGGTCATTACCAACTTCAATGTGAATGCCAGCTTGGGCCGCTTGCGCAGTATTCAGGTGTATGTGGTCGGCCAGGCGCGCCAACCCGGCACGTATGCGGTGTCCAGCCTCAGCACCTTGGTCAACGCGTTATTTGCCAGCGGTGGTCCCAGCGCCAACGGCAGCATGCGTGCCATTGAGCTGCGTCGCGACGGCAAATTGGTCACGCAGATTGACCTCTATGACTTTATTACCAAAGGCGACAAAACCCGCGATGTGGCGCTGCTGCCGGGAGACGTGATTTTCATTCCCCAAGCGGGGCCTCGCGTGGCCGTGCTGGGAGCGTTTGACCAGAGCGCGATTTATGAAACCCGCCCAGCAGGAGAAAGTGTGGGCGCGGTGCTGTCTTATGGCGGGGGTGTTGCGTCGGTGGCCACGGTTCGCAAGGCTTTGCTGGAGCGAGTGAACCCCGGTTTGCAGTCTGCCCGCGAGGTGGTCGATCTGGCGCTTGACAACACCGGTCTGCAGCAAAAATTGCGGGCCGGAGATATTTTGACTGTGCTGCCGGTAAGCGCCGCATTTGCAAACGCTGTGACACTGCAAGGTGTGGTGGCCGAGCCGGTGCGCCACCGCTGGTTTGCGGGAATGAGGGTGTTGGACTTGATTCCCAACACCGAGGCCTTGATCACCCCCAACTACTTCAAACGCAAGAACCAACTCACCCAAGGAGACGTTTCAGCCAAGGCGCCGGGTGCGGTAGAAGAGGCCGGTGCCAAGATCACTGACCGATTCAGGCGAATGGCAGACCAGATCAACTGGGAATATGCGGTGGTGGAGCGCCTCAACCGTGACCGCCTGACGACGGAGTTGCTGCCCTTTAATCTCGGGCGTGCCGTGTTGCAGCGCGACCCCAAAGAAAACCTGGCCTTGGAGCCTGGCGACATCGTCACGATTCTGGGTCGCAATGAGCTGGCGCTTCCCCAGGAACGTCAAGTGCGATTGGTGCGCGTCGAAGGCGAGGTGGCAGCTCCCGGTATTTACCAGGCGATGCCGGGCGAAACTCTGGGCCAGTTACTGCGCCGCCTGGGCGGGCTGACGCCCCAAGCCTATGTGTTTGGTACCGAGTTCAGCCGCGAATCGGTGCGCAAACACCAGCAAACCAACTTAGAGGTGCTGGTGCGCCGCTTGGAGGCGCAGGCGCAGTCCAATGCGCAGAATGTCAACTCCAACACGGCGTCTAGCTCGCCACAGCAGGCGCAGTTTTTCGCCGCAACGCAGCAGACACAGCTCAAATCCCAAATAGAGCGCCTACGGGGCTTGAAGAGTTCGGGTCGTGTGGCTCTGGAGCTGGATATCCGCGCCAAAGCGTTGACCGATTTGCCCGACCTAGCTCTGGAAGACGGCGACCAGATTGTGGTGCCCTCGGTTCCGAGTTATGTGTCCGCCTTTGGTGCTGTCAACAATGAAAACGTGCTTCTTTATAAGCCTGGCAAAACTGTCTCGGATATTGTGAAGTCGGCAGGGTTGACCGACGAGGCCGAACCTGACCAAGTGTTCTTGGTGCGGGCTGATGGAACGGTATTGGGCCGTACGGACGGCAGCAACTGGTTTGGCCGGGGATTCCTGTCCACACCGGTCATGCCAGGCGACACCTTGGTGGTGCCTTCCAAATGGGACCGTGAGACCAGCTACAACGCAACCGTGCGCGGCCTGAAGGATTGGACCCAAATCCTGTCCAACCTGGGCTTAGGTTTGGCCGCGATCAAGACCTTGAAGAATTGACAGAGATGACGAACCAACCCACAGATTCGCCTGAGCAAGACGACGCAGAAATCAGCCTGTTGGACTTGCTGCAGGTGGTGGCCGACAATTTGCGCCTCTTACTTGGGGGCTCTTTGCTGGCGGGCCTGGTTGCGCTGGGCGTGTCATTTGTAATCACACCCACGTTCACGGCCTCGACCACATTCATGCCGCCGCAGCAGCAAGCCAGTGGGGCAGCCAGTTTGTTGCAATCTTTGGGCAGCTTGGGCGGACTGGCTGGCGCCGCCAGTGGCCTGAAAAATCCTGTTGACCAGTATGTCGCGTTTCTCAAAAGTCGCAGTGTGCAGGATGCACTGATCGACCGCTTCGATCTGACCCAGCGATATGAGCAAAAGTACCGCCAAAATACGGCTAAGGCGCTTGATGCCATTGCCCGTGTCAAGTCTGGTAAGGATGGTTTGATCTCTGTGGAGGTCGACGATCGCGACCCGCAGTTTGCAGCCACTTTGGCCAACGCCCATGTCGAAGAGCTGGGCAAACTGCTCAGCCGCTTGGCGGTGACCGAGGCGCAGCAGCGGCGCCTGTTTTTTGAAAAACAACTGTCAGCGACCAAGGACAAACTGGTGAAGGCGGAGCAGGCACTGCGCTCCACTGGTGTGAGTGCCTCGGTGTTGAAGTCCAGCCCCGCAGCGGCGGTTGAGGGAGTGGCAAAGCTCAAGGCAGCCATCGCCGCCCAAGAGATCAAGCTCGCCAGCATGCGCGGGTATCTGGCGGAATCTGCTTTTGAATTCAAGCAAGCGCAGTCTGAATTGGCTGCTATGCGGGCGCAAATGTCCAAGCTAGAGAGCGGTGAGTCTGCGCCTCTGGCGATTGATGCGGGCGGTGACTACATTACCAAATACCGCGAATTCAAGTACTTCGAGACCCTGTTTGAGCTGTTCTCCAAACAATATGAAATCGCGCGGGTGGATGAAAGCCGTGAAGGCGCTGTCATTCAAGTCGTAGATGTTGCGACACCGCCCGAGCTTAAAAGCAAGCCGCAAAAGGCGCTTATCGCCGTGTTGGCCGCGGTGGCAACGGGTTTTGTGTTGTTGCTTTTTGTTTTTATCCGCCAGGCATTTCGAAGCAGTGGTGCAGACCCTGCCACGGCTGAAAAACTTCAACGCCTGCGCAGCGCGTTGAGGCACGCCTTGAAAATCTGAGCAAGGCCTCGGAACTGTGGACTTTTTCCAGTCTATTGCGTCCTTGCTGCAATCAAGCGCAGCAGAGGCGGCCCTATGGGGCTTTGCAACCAGCCTCGCCTTGTGTGTCCTGATTGTGGTGTCCAAGGGCTGGCATGGGCACCTGAGTTTGGACGCTGTGCAAGGCGTTCAAAAATTCCACTCCACGCCGACGCCGCGCGTGGGAGGCCTGCCTATCATGCTCAGTATCACCCTGGCTTGGGCCGAGGCGCCGCAAGAAGTGCGAGACGTCTTGGGGCCCGTTCTCTTGGCGAGCCTGCCCGCATTTATTTTTGGTTTGGCCGAAGACATCACCAAACGGGTTGGTGTCATGCAGCGCTTGCTGGCGACCATGGCCTCGGGGCTCCTGGCCTGGTGGATCACCGATTATTCGCTCTCACGCGTGGACATTGTGGGCGTCGACTGGATTTTGCGATTCAAAGTAATTTCAGTCATTTTTACGGCATTTGCCGTCGGTGGCATCGCCAACTCCATCAATATTATTGATGGCTTTAACGGCCTTGCCAGCACGATGTCGGCCTTGGCCTTCATCGGCATCGGTGTCATCGCCTGGCAGGTAGGTGATCGTGCCCTGGCTGGTGCAGCGCTCATTTTGTGTTCATGCGTTTGGGGATTTTTCTGGGTCAATTGGCCACTTGGGAAGATATTTCTGGGCGATGGTGGCTCTTACGCCATAGGTTTTGCACTGGCTTGGCTCGGCGTGGAGTTGGTCGAGCGCAACCCCTCTGTGACGGCATTTTCGGTCCTGTTGATATGTGTCCATCCGGTCACGGAGGTACTTTTCAGTATTTTTAGGCGGCGGGTGAAAAAACTGCATCTAGGTCACCCGGATCGGCTGCATTTTCATAGCCTGGTGAAGCAGCGCTATGTGCGCCGTTGGTTCGACTCCATGTCCTTGCGGTCGAAAAACTCTGTGACGGGACTGCTCTTGGGTCTACCGACTTTCAGCGCGATTTGGTATGCCAGTCAAACCTACCACAGCGTTGCCTGGTCGGTCATGGGGTTTGTTGGCTTTTCACTGGGGTTTGTCACGCTGTACGTGCGTATGGTCAGCTTTCGCTGGCGTTCGCCGATTGGGTTTTTGTTCAGCAAGCCACGCTGAACGCGTAAATGCGTGGCTAAAAAAAGCCGCCAGCGTTGGCTTGGCGGCTTGTGAGAGTTAACGGGTACCTGATGTACCCGTCGTACCCGTAGTTCCAGTGGTCCCAGTGGTCCCAGTAGTACCTGTCGTACCCGTAGTGTCCGTACTATTTGAACTTGTGTTGGACATCGCCCCAATGCTGATCGCCCCTGCCGCGCCGATTGCCAACCATGCCGGCGGAATACTTATTACGGCATCGAATCCCCCATAAACCAATTGTACAAACTGGTTGTGAGGTTTGGTAGGAAGGGAGGAGGAGCCATAGGAGTGAAAGGACCGACTGAAAGCGGATTCGGATTCGGATTCGGATTGGGGGTTCCTAGCCAAATAAGCTCATGTGTTACAGCGGGCACTGGTGTTGCAGCAAATCCATTGATAGAGGCGACCATAGTGAGCGCCAACAATCGGACTGCCATTTTTTTCAAAAACATGGGTATTTCTCAATATAGTGGTTAATGAACCACCATAACCCCAATAAATGTGATGTTTTTCCGCAAACCAGAGGTGTTGGGTGGGGCGGGATTTGTGGTTTCTCGGGGACAGCCGTGCTGACTGGCTCAATGGTCACGTAAAGTTCACATAAACTCGGCTATGATGCGTCATCGCACGCTTTTTGAGGACGTTTCTATGCTAGTGAAACAAATTTCCGTATTGACCTTGGCCATGGCTTTGGTGGTGCCCAATGGATTTGCGGAGACCGCACCAGTTACCCCGCCCGCGGGATCAACAGGTACCACAGCGTCGGGTACAGCAGGTACCACTGGTGTGAGCACAAGTGCTGCTGCTGCTGGTGCTGGTGCTGGTGCCGGCGTTGGTATTGGTGGTTTGGTGGCGGGCCTATCCACAAGCGCATTGATTGCTATCGGCGCAGCGGTTGCGGTGGTCGCTGGCGCTGCCTCAAGTGACAGCACGACCACAAGCAATACGACATCTGGTGGTACTACTGGTACTACTGGTACTACTGGTACTACTGGTACTACTGGTACTACTGGTACTACTGGTACTACTGGTACTACGACAGGTACTTCAGGGACCGCGGGTACACGTTAATTTTTCAACGTTTGGCGGAGGATTCGCCGCTCGATGTGTAGATGAATCACCGTTCCGAAAGCCGCTCAACCATTTTGGGCGGCTTTTTTTATTGCCTGACGCTTCTCGGTACCAGTGCCTGCGCCCCCAGCAGCCCCGCTTTGGTGCAAACCCTGAACGTTGCTGGGAAGCAAATCTTCACGTCCGACGATAGTTTTCAGAGCGCAGCGCTTCGGCTCGATCCGCAGTGGCGGTATTTGCGCGTCCAGCTCAACGATGGTCCGAGCAACATTTTTGTCTTGGGCCATGTCGATGCCAACCCTCATGGTGCTGTTGAAGTCTGGTATTCGGCCAAGGCCGAGGTGCTGAAGCTCCAAGAAGGTCGTATCGTTGGAACGCACGGCCTGGCATGGGACTGGACCAAGGTCCGCTTGGATCCTGCGCCCAAACCTTGGGAAACCATGGGGTCCGAGAGCACGGTTTCAAAACGTTTTCATGATGAGCTGCCCAGTTACCGTTTTGGCGTCGTTGACACGGTGCAAACGCAGGCCTGGCAAGCGCTTCCAAGCCCGCGCTGGGCCGTACCCCGGGAGGTGCTGCAGCTCAGCGACTTGCGCTGGTACAGAGAAAGTGCCCAAGTGGCAGGCGCCGGAACGCCCACTGTGAGTTGGTTTGCCAGAGGCTCCCACTTAGGGTCACCGGCAATTGTCTATTCAGAGCAGTGTCTCTCCGCGACCCACTGTTTTCGTCTGCAGCGCTTGCCAATGCCCGAGGGCCACTTGTGAAAACGCTTTGGATGCAGGGTGTGGGGCTAGGGCTGGCCCTTTGGATGGGACAGGCTGATGCACAGTCCGCGACGGGATTTGTGGGGCATCAAGAATCGGTGGTAGCGGGGGAGCGCTTGAGTAGCTGGCTGCTGCGCCACCCCGAGCTAGATGATGCCGTGGCCCTGCACTGGCTGGTCCCTAGCGAGCGCGCGTCGCAAATGGCGCTGCGCAATGCACTGGTGCAACAGTTGGATGCAAGCAGGTCTGCGCTCCAGCCGGAAGGTGCAGGGCTTGCCCAACGCTTAGCGCAGCTGCCGGTAACGGGCCGTACCTTGGTGGCAAGCACGGACGTTCGCTGGCTGCAAGGCGTTCCTGCGCAAGACCCGGTGTTGTCGACCAATGACACGGTCGTTGCAATATCTCGGCAAAGCGCTGTTGCGCTACTGGATGAGGATGGCAAAGTCTGTTTGCTTGCCCATGCCGCTACCGCCCGCGCGCAAGATTACGTGCGCGCTTGCTGGGGCGCTAAGGGGCTTGCCCAGATTGACTGGGCGTGGCTGGTGCAACCCGATGGAAGGGTGATCAAGGTAGGTCTTGGCGCTTGGAATGTCTCGGCTGCCAGTGAAACTGCGCTCGCGCCTGGCGCTTGGCTGTGGGCGCCGCCCCGATCTTCTCTTCTGAGCGCGGCTTTTTCCGACAACATGGCGCGGTTTTTGAGCTTGCAACTTCCTGCGGAAATGCTGTTTTCCAACCTCGCGGTGCTGCCAGCACCGTTGCCTGAGCCCTTGGAAGCCAAGGCTTATGGCTTGGCAGTGACAGCCAATGACTGGGGCAACGTCGGATTGCTTCAAACGCCTACCGCACGCATGCAGCCGGCCGGGCATGTAGGCGCAACTCTCTCCGGCGTATTCCCCTATACCCATGTCAGTGCCATGCTGCAGCCCTTGGAGTGGATGGAATTCGGCTTTCGCTACACCGATATTGCCAACCGCCTATATGGCCCCGATATTGCCGGAACGCAAAGCTACAAAGACAAGTCGATTGACGTCAAACTGCGCCTGCTCCAAGAGAGCGCCCGGGCGCCCGAGCTCGCCTTGGGCGTGCGGGACATCGGTGGCACGGGTTTGTTTTCCAGTGAATATGTGGTGGCAAGCAAGCGCTGGGGCAACTGGGATACCAGCGTAGGTTTGGGGTGGGGAAATCTGGGGGGGCGGGGCAATGTCAAAGCGCCCTTGGGTTTTTTGGGTGATGCGTTCAAAACCAGGGGCAACCCTGAAGATTTCTCGTCCAGCCAGAACAACTACCAAAGTTTTTTCCACGGCGATGCTGCGCTCTTTGGCGGCGTGCAGTGGCAAACCAATGACGGCCAATGGGTATTGAAGGCGGAGCTGGACGGTAACGATTACCAAAACGACCCAAAGGAAAATCGCTTTGATGTGAAAAGCCCCATCAATGTGGGCGTGGTCTACCGCCTCTCGCCCAATATCGATCTGACAGCTGCCTTGGAGCGCGGCAACACCGCGCTGTTTAGTGTGAGCGTGCACAACTTTTTCGGGTCTCTGCAAACGCCCAAGCTGTTGGACAAGCCTTTGCCACAGGTGATGCCCTTTGTATTGCAAAAGGAGCCGGTGGTGCAATGGTTGGGCGTTGCGCAGGAAATTGCACAAGCCACGGGCTGGAACATCTTGGAGTTGTATCCACGAGACGCCACGCTGACCTTGGTGGCTGAGAGCAACGGCAGTATTTACCCTCAGGAACAAGTAGAGCGCGCGACGACACTCATGCATCGGTATGCGCCTGCGAATGTGCGCCGCTTCGTAATCCAGTTGCAACAGGTCGGATTAGGGTTGGCGCGCATCGACACCGACCGCGTCGAATGGGTGACGCAGCGCACCCAGGCCCAGGCCCCATCCATGCGTTTGGTGTCGCAGCGAGTAGATGCAACGGACGCGATCGTGCGGACCCCGGACGACAAAGCACTACCTTCCGATGCGCCGCAGAAAGCCGACTTTCGTAGCAAGCAGGAGCCGGCCGCCTTTTTTTCATGGGAGCCCAGCTACCACCAGATCATCGGTGGCCCGGATGGATTTGTGCTGTACGAGTTGGGCGTGCGCGGCAATATGGAGTTGCGCATCAATCCCAGTACCTGGGTCCGAGGTGAAGTCAACCAACGCTTGCTGGACAACTACAAAAACTTTGTCTACGACGCGCCAAGCGCCTTGCCGCGCGTGCGTACCGACCAGCGCCAGTACGTGACCAGCTCTGCACTGACTCTGCCAGTTCTGCAGCTCACGCATGTCGCCGAATTGGGTAACAACCAATATGCCAGCGTTTACGGCGGCATGTTCGAATCCATGTACGGTGGGGTCGGTGGTGAGTGGTTGTACCGGCCGTGGCGCAGCGCGTGGGCCTTCGGAGTGGATATCAACCGCGTGCAGCAGCGTGGTTTTTCGCAAAATTTTGAGTTCAGAGACTACAAGGCCACCACCGGCCATGCAACTTTGTACTGGGACACGGGCTGGAATGGCGTACAGGCCAACCTGATGGTTGGAAAGTATTTAGCCGGTGACGATGGCGCAACCTTGCAGCTGATGCGTCTCTTTGACAACGGTGTGTCCATCGGTGCGTGGGCCACCAAAACCAGTGTATCGGCCGAACAGTTTGGCGAAGGCACCTTTGACAAAGGCATATTCGTCCATGTGCCGTTTGATTTGATGCTGCCAAAAACCTCACCAGGTGTGGCGAGTTTTGTCTGGGATCCGCTGACGCGAGATGGTGGGGCCCGTTTGACCCGCAACGTATCGCTGTATGACCTGACCCATTTGCGTGATGGTCGTTCCTGGCGTTGGAGCGCCAGTGAGCCCAGTGAAACCCAAAGCCGACTGCGGTCTGCGCAAAAGCGCGACCATGTGGTGCCGGACAGGCGGGACAACATGTTCGACGACGCTCTGGATACCGCCAGTGGGGTGGGTCATCATCTTGGGAGCCTGCGGTCTGAAGCGTGGTGGGCGGCGGGCGGAATGCTGCTGGCCGCCAGCGCCTTGGATTCCACGGTAGACAGCTGGGCGCAGAACAACCAGAGCGGCCCATGGAGTCGCATGACCTCCATCACCAACGCGGTGCCCTACGCCATGGCTGCAGGCGCTGGATTGCTGTGGATGGGGGTGGCCGGTGACGAGGCCTCGGCCACTGCCACCACCGCCATCACCGCAGCAGCACTGACCTTGGGCACCAACGTATTGACCAAGTATGCAGTGGGCCGCGCGCGTCCTCTGGATGACCGCGGCGCTGGTCAATTTGACGGTTTTCAACCGGCAGCAGCGCAATCGAGTTTCGCCTCCAACCACGTTGCCATGGCGTTTGCCATCGCCACGCCGTTCGCGCAGGCCTACGACCAGCCCTGGCTGTATGGCCTGGCTGCCACCACCGCCGTTGGCCGTTTGCAAAGCCGTGAGCATTGGCTGTCAGACACGGTGGTGGGCGGCCTGATGGGCTACGCCATTGGCTCGCTGGCCTATGAGCAGCAACAAGCCAGAGGCAAAGTGCCGAGGCTGACTGTGGGCGACCGCACAGTCACTGCCAGCTGGAGTTTTTAGTTAGCGCCTGGATGCAGGCCGGGCGTATTCGGCACGTTTCATGTCCAGATACTCTGCGCGAGGCATCTCATAGAGCTGAACCGGGTAGTGCTGTGTTTCGTCGTACCAGCAGGCGGCCATTTGGCCAAACCGCTGGGCAGGGACCTCGGTTGCGGCAAATTGCATTGCGCAGCCCAGTCCCATGAAGTAACGCATGGTGTTGCGCTCAATGATGCCGCGCACACCTGCAACAAAATTGCCAGTTCCTGGTTCGGTGGAGAACCCGACTTTTCCCCGGCCCAGGGTTTGCAAATAAACCTCTGTGGCAAAACGTCCAGTCATGCTGCTGCGGTAGCTGTAGTGCAGGTGAATAAAGGCCTGCTCCGCGGGCAGTGCGATGGCGCGAAGTCGCAGGGTGCCATCTTGGGTGCCCATGGGCCCGCTGTTGGCGCTCAGTAGCGTTTCCAAGACCGAGGCCTGCGCTTTGGTGCTGGAAAAGCGAAAGTCCATCGCGGTGGTCGTGCTCAAGTCCTGCGGCCCCTTGGTACCCATTTGTAGCAGCAAGGCCGGGTTGCCACCATCGCTGCCCGCCGTGCAATTTTTGGCATTGCTCAGCAGCAGCAATATTTCACACCAACGCACCGGATCGCGGTTAATCTGCTCCAGACGCGGCAAAGTCACATCCAGCACCGCATAAATATCGCCACTGGTGCGGTCTGACGATTCGGATGAATCAAGCACCAGCCCTCGCCGCAAGGGGCTTTGCGCGAGCCGATTGCGCAGGCTTTGGTACATGCGCTGCATGTCACCCGCATCCAGCGTTTGGGCTTGCAAAGCAGGCCAGGCGCACAGCCACAAAACCAACAAAGAGAGCCAAACGGAGCGATGCATCATGGGTGGGAATAGAAGAATAGGCCAAGCCGATGGTACGCCTGCTAGTGGTACGCTTCGAGCCTGCTGAAATACCCGACTTGATTGCTTGTTTCGAGACACCCACGTGCCAGAAAAAATCGTTGTTAACCACCTTTACAAAGTGTTTGGATCCCAGCCCGAGCGGGCCATGGACATGCTGCGTGCAGGCCACACCAAAGACCAAATATTGGCCCAGACCGGCATGGTCGTGGGTGTGCGGGACGCCAACTTCACCGTCAATGAGGGCGAAATTTTTGTCCTGATGGGCTTGTCGGGCTCGGGCAAGTCCACCTTGATCCGCCTGCTCAATCGTTTGGTGGAGCCAACCCACGGGCAGATTTTTCTGGGTGGCCAGGATGTGGCGGCTATGAGTAAAAAGGCGCTGATCGCGCTTCGCCGCAAAGACCTGGCCATGGTGTTCCAGTCGTTTGCACTGTTGCCGCATCTCTCGGTACTTCAAAACACGGCGTTCGGGCTGGAGGTTGCGGGCGTGGATCGCAAAGCCCGGGAACGCCGCGCCATGGAAGTGCTGGACCAGGTGGGCTTGCGCACCTTTGCGCACCAAATGCCGGCGGCGCTCTCGGGTGGGATGCAACAACGGGTGGGCCTGGCCCGCGCGTTGGCGGTGGATCCCTCACTGATGTTGATGGACGAAGCGTTTTCGGCCTTGGATCCGCTGAAGCGCACCGAAATGCAGGAATTGCTGCTGCAACTGCAAAAAGAGCAGCAGCGCACCATTGTGTTTGTCTCGCACGACCTGGACGAGGCTTTCCATATTGGCAACCGCATCGCCATCATGGAAGGCGGGCGCATTGTGCAAATCGGCACGCCCGATGAAATATTACGCAATCCCAGCGACGCCTATGTGCGGGCCTTCTTCAAAGGGGTGGATGTCAAGAAATACCTGCTCGCACAAGACGTGGCCCGCAGCGATGAAACCCTGGTAATCAGGCCCAGCGCCGATGCCCGCGCGGACATGGCGCATGCGGTGGCACGATTACGGGAGTCAGGGCAAAGCCATGCTTTTGTCGTGGGTGAGGATGGCCGCTGGCAGGGCGGCGTATCGCTGGACGCATTGTTGCGTGGCCTGGACAGCGGTACCGACAGCCTGCAGGGCCTGTATCTGAAGGGCATCGCTCCCGTGAATGCCACACTGAGTCTGAACGCGCTGATTGGCCGCATCGTGCAGCAGTCTGTGCCGTTGCCGGTGCTGGATGCGCAGCAGCGCTATCTCGGTGCAGTGACGCAAACCGTGCTGTTGCAAAAAATGGTGGACATGGAAATGCAGGAGAACGGAAATGAGTGAATTTCTGCCCTTGGGGGACTGGGTCAACGAGGGCGTGAAGTTCGTCATTGACAACGACGGTGGCACGCTGGAGCAGCTAGGTTCTGGGATAGGCAGTTTTACGGAATGTGTGGAGCTGGGTTTGCAGGCTTTGCCCGTGGGCGTGGTCACTGCGGCACTTGTGGTTACCGCGTGGTGGCGGGTGGGTTGGCGCTTTGCACTGTTTTGCCTGGCGTGCTGCTTCGTGATTTACGACACCGGCTTCTGGCCGCAAACCATGGTGACGTTGGCGCTGGTGTTTGCCTCGACCTTTATCAGTTTGATCCTGGGTCTGCCGTTGGGAATTGGTGTGGCAGCGAGCCGCAGTCTGGCCGCAGTGGTACGCCCGACGCTGGACTTTATGCAAACCATGCCCGCATTTGTGTACCTGATTCCGGCAGCCATGCTGTTTGGACTGGGGCGTGTGCCTGGGGTGCTGGCCACCGTGATCTTTGCCATGCCACCGGTGGTGCGGCTGACCAGTTTGGGCATTCGCCAGGTCAACAAAGAGCAGGTCGAGGCCGGCATCAC
>CAIYRQ010000135.1 GCA_903928635.1 uncultured beta proteobacterium
GCCATGCATCCCGCCGCTTTTTTCTTTAGCTATTTTTGGTTCTCCAACGCCTGCGGCGGTAGAGAGTTCTGAACGTACCTGAAAAAAACGTCCTGATACTTCCGAAACCGCCGGCACCCCCGGCGGTTTTTTTATGCCTTTTCTCTTTGATTGACTGCCTTAGGAGCCTGACATGAACCCCCACGCTGACCGCACCAGCACCACCGATGACGAACGTATCAAGGACATTACCGTGTTACCGCCCCCCGAGCACTTGATCCGCTTTTTCCCCATCAGCGGCACGGCAGTGGAGACCCTGGTGTCGGCCACCCGCAAGCGCATCCAAGCCATCATGGCGGGCAAGGACGACCGCCTGCTGGTCATCATTGGGCCGTGCTCCATCCACGACCCCGCCGCTGCGTTGGACTATGCGCACCGTTTGAAAGAAATGCGCGCCCACTATGCGGATACGCTGGAGATCGTGATGCGGGTGTACTTCGAAAAGCCACGCACCACCGTCGGCTGGAAAGGCCTGATCAACGACCCCTATCTGGACGAGAGCTTTCGCATTGATGAAGGCCTGCGCATCGCACGCCAGTTGCTGATTGAAATCAACCGCCTGGGACTGCCTGCGGGCAGCGAGTTTTTGGATGTGATTTCGCCCCAGTACCTGGGTGATTTGATTGCCTGGGGCGCCATCGGCGCACGCACCACCGAGAGCCAGGTGCACCGCGAGTTGGCCTCCGGTATTTCTGCGCCCATCGGCTTTAAAAATGGCACCGATGGCAACATCAAGATTGCCACCGATGCGATCCAGGCTGCCGCTGGCGGTCACCACTTTTTGTCGGTGCACAAAAACGGCCAGGTCGCGATCGTGCAGACCCAGGGCAACCCGGACTGCCACGTCATTTTGCGTGGCGGCAAAGCACCCAACTACGACGCGCAGAGCGTGGAATCCGCCTGCCAGGATCTGATCAAAGCCAAATTGCCACCCACGCTGATGGTGGACTGCAGCCACGCCAACAGCAGCAAGCAGCATGAAAAACAACTCGATGTGGCGCGCGACATTGCTGCCCAGCTTGCAGGTGGCTCCAACCGTGTGTTTGGCGTGATGATCGAAAGCCACCTGACAGCTGGCGCACAAAAATTCACACCCGGCAAAGACTCACCCTCCGCTTTGGCCTACGGTCAAAGCATTACCGACGCCTGCCTGGGTTGGGATGATTCATTGGAAAGCCTGGAAGTGCTCTCGCAAGCGGTCAAGGCCCGGCGCGTGCGACGCAACGCGGCAACCTGATTTATCAAAGCGGCATGCAAATGGCCCCTCGAGGGCCATTTGCTTTTCAGGCGCTGGTCAGAAGTGATGCGATCTTGTCGTGCACGCCGCCAAACCCGCCGTTGCTCATGCAGACAATATGGTCGCCGGGCTGCACCACCGCCGCCACCATCTGGGCCAGCGCATCAATCGTGGGCGCAACCTGTGCTTTGGCACCCATGCTGGCCAGCGCTTCGTGGGCATCCCAGCCCAGGCCACCACCGTGGCAGAACGCGAGGTCCGCCTCCTCCAGGCTCCAGGGCA
>CAIYRQ010000136.1 GCA_903928635.1 uncultured beta proteobacterium
GGGATGTGATTGTGGTGGATGTGGACCCGATTCGGGCACCGGGTCAGTTCTCGTTCACCAAAGGCGCTTAGCGAACCGGGGTGACGACGACCTCGGCTGTGACGCGCCGTGCGCCGTCAAAGCGCTTGGCCCAGTAGGCGCCCGCCATGTCTTCCACACGCACCTCAGCACCCGGTTTGGGAGAGTGGATGAACTTACCATTGCCCACGTAGATGCCCACGTGGCTAAAGGCATGGCGCATGGTGTTGAAAAACACCAGGTCGCCGGGCAGCAATTCGGTACGGTCAATGGCCTGGGTGGCTGCGGCCTGCTGGGCGGCGCTGCGAGGCAACACCAGTCCCACGGTTTGCTCATAAATAGACTTCACAAAGCCGCTGCAATCAAAGCCCGTGTCTGCTGAGATCCCGCCCCGGCGGTAGGGCACACCCAAAAAGCCCATGGCACCGACCACCAGCTCCGAGGCCTGATTGGTGACATGTGTGCTGGCTTCGCCCAAACGCGCCAACAAGCCTTTGTCGTGCAAGAAGTTGGTCAAGTCGTCAACAGGTGGGGCGCTTTGAGCGGTCGCGGCCAAGCTGCAAAAAGCGAGCAAGGCGGCGATAAATGGGGTGAAGCGCATCCCGCGAGCATAGACGCCAGGGGTGTTTTTGTCAATTTTGAGACCAGGACGGACGGCATTGGTTATGCTCGCTGCCACCTTCCGAACGAAAGAAAACCTATGCTTTTAGATGCCGATGACAGCCAGTTGGTGCTGGTGGATTACCAGATCAAACTCATGCCCGCCATGCTGGACGCGGCTGCAGTTACCGCCAACGCTGTGCGCCTGGCCCGCTTGGCGGCGCTCCTGTCCGTGCCCGTCGTGTTGACCGAGCAAGCACCGTCCAAACTAGGGGCCACGGTTTCCGATATTCAGTCGGCATTGCGTGACGGCAAACCCGCCGCTTCTGTGCGCACCTTGGCCAAGATGCAATTTAGCGCGGTGGAGGAGGGTCTGGGTGAATGGCTGCGCCCGCCCCCGAAGCCGGTGCAAGGCAATGCGCGCAGCCTGCCCAAGCATTTGCAAAAAGCCTCCGCCGAAGCCGATGCGCGCTCCATGGTGGTGCTGGCCGGGTGTGAGGCCCATATTTGCCTGCTCCAGACCGCCTTGGACTTGCTGGAAGATGAGTTTGAGGTCTGGGTGGTGACGGATGCCTGCAGCTCGCGCACCGAACGCAACCGCGACGCCGCGTTTGACCGCCTGGCCGGTGCGGGTGCCGAACTGGTGACGACCGAAATGGTGGCTTTTGAGTGGTTGCGCAGTGCCGAGCACCCTGCTTTTTCGGCGGTTCAGGCGCTGGTCAAGTAATGCCCAAACCCGGTTGTTAGCCGGGTGGTGACTTGTGGTGGCGGGAGTCAGGCTGTTGCAAGTTGGCGGCCCATAATTATGAATTCAGTTTTTGACTGACTTCAGGATCCGCACGGAGACAACACTATGACCGCCTACGCCGACTTTCACCGCCGTTCCATCGAAGACCGGGATGGTTTTTGGGCCGAACAAGCCCAGCGCATCACCTGGCACACCCCCCCGGCCCAAATTTGCGACTACAGCAACCCGCCGTTTGCGCGCTGGTTTGTAGGCGGCACGACCAACCTCTGCCACAACGCGGTCGACCGCCATCTGGTCGATCGCCCCCACCAAAACGCATTGATCGCGGTATCGACCGAGACCAACACCGAGCGGGCGTACACCTTTACTGAGCTGCACAAGGAAGTGCAGTGCATGGCGGCTTCACTCCTGGCGCTGGGCGTCAAAAAGGGCGACCGCGTCCTGATTTACATGCCCATGATCGCCGAGGCGGTGTTTGCCATGCTGGCCTGCGCGCGCATCGGTGCGGTGCACTCGGTGGTGTTCGGCGGCTTTGCCGCGGGCTCTTTGGCTAATCGCATTGAAGACGCATCGCCCACCGTCATCGTCAGTGCCGAAGCCGGTTCGCGCGGCGGCAAGGTGGTGGAGTACAAGCCCCTTTTGGACGAAGCGATTGCCACCTCCAGCCACAAACCGGCCGCCGTGCTGATGGTGGACCGCAAGCTCGCAGCATGGAGTCCCGTGGCCGGGCGCGACCACCTGTGGTCTGACCTGCGCCAGCAGCACGCCCAGGCTGTGGTGCCCTGCGAATGGGTGGAATCCACCCACCCCAGCTACACGCTCTACACCAGTGGTACCACCGGCAAACCCAAAGGCGTGCAGCGCGATACCGGCGGCTACACCGTGGCGCTGGCCGCCAGCATGGAAAACATTTTTTGCGGTAAGGCGGGTGAGACCTATTTCTGCACCAGCGACATCGGGTGGGTGGTGGGACACAGCTACATCGTCTACGGCCCGCTGATCGCCGGCATGGCGACCATTCTTTATGAAGGCCTGCCCATCCGTCCGGACGGCGGTATCTGGTGGAGCCTGGTGGAAAAGTACAAGGTCACGGTCATGTTCAGTGCACCCACGGCCATCCGGGTGCTGAAAAAGCAAGATCCTGAGTTGCTCACCAAGTACGACCTGAGCAGCCTGCGCGCGCTCTTTTTGGCAGGCGAACCGCTGGACGAGCCGACGGCGCAGTGGATCAGCGGCGGTTTGGGCAAGGCCATCATTGATAACTACTGGCAGACCGAAAGCGGCTGGCCCATCTTGACCATCGCCAATGGCGTGGAAAAAGCCCCCAGCAAATTCGGCAGTCCCGGCGTGGCCATGTATGGCTATAACGTCAAGCTGATCGACGAAAACACCGGCGACGAATTGAAGGGTGCAGACCAAAAAGGCGTGCTCACCATTGAAGGGCCTTTGCCCCCCGGATGCATGCAGACTGTGTGGCGCGACGACGCGCGCTTCGTCAACACCTACTGGAAAAGCATTCCCGGCAAGCTGGTCTACAACACCTTTGACTGGGCAACGCGCGACCAGGACGGCTATTACTTCATCCTGGGCCGCACCGACGACGTGATCAACGTGGCCGGTCACCGCCTCGGAACCCGCGAAATTGAAGAAAGCATCGCCGGGCATCCGAACATTTCCGAAGTGGCCGTGGTCGGCGTGGCCGACAAGCTCAAAGGCCAGGTGGCCATGGCGTTTGCCATCGTTAAAGATGCCAGCAGCATCCCCGATGAGGCTGCACGCGCCAAGCTGGAGGCGGAGATCATGAAGCTGGTGGACCACTCCATCGGCGCCATCGGCCGCCCCGCGCGGGTGCGTTTTGTGAGCGTGCTGCCCAAAACCCGCAGTGGCAAATTGCTGCGCCGGGCGATTCAGGCGGTGTGCGAAGGGCGCGATCCAGGCGACCTGACCACCATGGAAGACCCCGGCGCTTTGCAGCAAATCAAGACGCTGGTCACACAAGGCGCCTAACATCCTTCAGACGCTGCGGCGTGCCTGTCAGTTTGCCGCCAGTGAATCGGTGGCAAAATGCGGTTTGTTACTTAGGCCCCTTCCTGCCGCAGTCGCATCCGCCAACCGGTCAAGCCGTGTAGCGGAAGGTATATCAACCAACTTATGTTTCCCTGAGGGAAACGGAGGTCAGCGAAAAATGAGCACGACACCATCTGTCTACGCCGCCTACCAAGGCAACACCTTTCTCTTCGGGGGCAACGCGCCCTATGTCGAAGAGATGTACGAAAACTACCTGGCCAACCCCGGCAGCGTGCCCGATACCTGGCGCGACTACTTCGACGCCTTGCAGCACGTGCCCGCCACCGATGGCAGCAATGCCAAAGACGTTCCGCACCAACCCGTCATCAACGCCTTCGCTGAACGCGCCAAGGCCGGTGGCACCAAAGTCGTGGTCGCCAGCGTCGACGCCGAGATGGGCCGCAAGCGCACCGCCGTGCAGCAGCTCATTGCCGCTTACCGCAACGTGGGCCAGCGCTGGGCCGATTTAGACCCACTGAAACGCACCGAGCGCGCGGCGATTCCCGACTTGGAACCGAGTTTCTACGGTTTCACCGATGCCGACCAGGAAACCGTTTTTGATACCAGCAACACCTTTTTCGGCAAAGACCGCATGTCTCTGCGTGAGCTGCTCAATGCATTGCGTGAGACCTATTGCGGAACGCTGGGCGCCGAGTACATGTACACCTCGGAGCAGGCCGAAAAACGCTGGTGGCAGCAAAAGTTGGAGGCCATCCGCAGCAAGCCCAACTTCAGCGCCGACAAGAAAAAGAGCATCTTGGAACGCTTGACCGCAGCCGAAGGCTTGGAGCGTTACCTGCACACCAAATATGTGGGCCAAAAACGCTTTTCCCTGGAAGGTGGCGAAAGCTTTATCGCTGCCATTGAAGAGCTGATCCAGTCCGCAGGTGCCCAAGGCGTGCAGGAAGTGGTGATTGGCATGGCCCACCGCGGTCGCTTGAACGTGCTGGTCAACACCATGCGCAAGCTGCCCGCCGACTTGTTCGCCGAGTTCGACCACACCGCGCCGGAAGATTTGCCCGCCGGTGACGTGAAATACCACCAAGGCTTCAGCTCCGACGTCAGCACCCCTGGCGGCCCGGTGCACCTGAGCTTGGCATTCAATCCCTCCCATTTGGAAATCGTCAACCCCGTGGTCGAAGGTTCGGTGCGCGCCCGTATGGACCGCCGCGCTGACCCACACGGCAAGCAAGTGCTGCCCGTGCTGGTGCACGGCGACTCGGCCTTTGGCGGCCAGGGTGTGAACCAGGAAACTTTGGCCCTGGCCCAAACCCGTGGCTACTCCACGGGCGGCACGGTGCACATCATCATCAACAACCAAATCGGTTTCACCACCTCGGACCCGCGCGACATGCGCTCCAGCGTGTTTTGCACCGACATCGTCAAGATGGTCGAAGCGCCGGTATTGCACGTCAATGGCGACGACCCCGAAGCCGTGGTGCTGGCCACCCAAATGGCCCTCGAATACCGCATGACCTTCCGCAAGGACGTCGTGCTGGACATCGTGTGCTTCCGCAAACTGGGTCACAACGAGCAGGACACACCTGCCTTGACCCAGCCGCTGATGTACAAAAAGATCGCTGCACACCCGGGCACCCGCAAACTGTTTGCCGACAAGCTGGCCACCCAAGGGTTGGGCGCAACCTTGGGCGACGAGATGGTGAAAGCCTACCGTGCCGCGCTCGATGCCGGCAAAAACACCGCCGAGCCGGTGCTGACCAACTTCAAGACCAAGTTCACTGTGGACTGGGCGCCGTTCCTGGGCAAAAAGTGGACCGATGCGGGTGACACCGCTATTCCTCTGACCGAGTGGAAGCGCTTATCCACCAAGATCACGACCATTCCTGAATCGGTGTCACCCCACCCGCTGGTGAAAAAGGTCTACGACGACCGCGCTGCGATGGGCCGGGGCGAAGTGCCGGTGGACTGGGGCATGGGCGAGCACATGGCCTTTGCGTCGCTGGTGGCCAGCGGCTACCCGGTGCGCCTGTCGGGTGAAGACTCGGGCCGTGGCACCTTCACCCACCGCCACGCGGTGATTCACGACCAAAAGCGTGAAAAGTGGGACACCGGCACCTATGTGGCGCTGCAAAACGTGTCCGACATCCAGGCGCCTTTTGTTGTCATCGACTCCATCCTGTCGGATGAAGCGGTGCTGGGTTTTGAATACGGCTACGCCTCCAACGACCCC
>CAIYRQ010000137.1 GCA_903928635.1 uncultured beta proteobacterium
GGGCGGTGGCGAAGAGCTAGGCGGCTTGCGCGCTTTGGGCTTTTACCACCGCCGCAGTGCCGTCCAGGCCAGTACCAGCGTTTTGAATTTGCTGCGCGACAGCGACGCAGCGCCCAGTCCCTGAAAGGCCTCGCCATGCCAAACACCCCTGCGATGGGCCCCACCAGCCCGCACTTCAATTTCGCGCAGTATCTGCTGGACTGCAATGCGCACCGGCCCGACAAGCTGGCGTTTGTCGATGACCACGCCGGCCTGAAGTATGGCGCCATGGCCGGGCGCATTCGCGCGGTGGCGGGTGCCTTGCTCGCAAGCGGTGTCCACCGCGAAGAGCGCGTGTTTCTATTGATGCACGACTGCAACGACTGGCCCAGCATTTTTCTGGGCGCCATGTACGCAGGCGTGGTGCCAGTGGCCGTGAACACCTTGCTGACGGCGGATGATTACGCCTATATGCTGCAAAAAAGCCGTTCGCAGGTGGCCTTGGTTTCGCAGGCCCTGCTACCGGTGTTGCAGCAAGCGCTGGAGCATGCCAAAGCCAACGGAGGCCACGAGGTGAAGCAGATTGTGCTTGCCAATCCGCAAGGCGCACTGCCCCAGGGCGTGCTCGCCTTGGACGACTTTTTGGCAGCGCACCCGCCATTGGCGCAATGCGCCAACACGGGCGCCGACGACTCTGGTTTTTGGTTGTTTTCATCCGGCTCCACAGGCCGGCCCAAAGCCACAGTGCACAGTCAGATCAACCCCTACTGGACGGCCACACTGTATGGACAACAGGTGCTGGCGCTGACCGAGCACGATGTGTGCTTTTCGGCAGCCAAGCTGTTCTTTGCCTATGGTTTGGGCAATGCACTGAGCTTTCCGCTGAGCGTGGGAGCCACCACGCTGCTGATGGCCGAGCGGCCCACACCGGATGCGGTGTTCAAGCGCTGGCGCGGGCAGGTCGGCGGCGTGCAACCTACGGTGTTTTTTGGTGCGCCTACCGGATTTGCGGGCATGTTGGCCGCGCCCGGTGTGCCCGCGCGCAGCGAGGTGCGCTTGCGCCTGGTGTCGTCGGCGGGCGAGGCACTGCCCAGCGAGTTGGGCCAGCGCTTCCATGCGCACTTTGGTGTGGACATCATCGATGGTATTGGCTCCACCGAGATGCTCCATATTTATCTGTCGAATCTGCCCACGCGGGTGCGTTACGGCAGCACGGGCTGGCCTGTGCCCGGCTACGAACTCTCGCTGCGCGGTGACGACGGCCAGGCGGTGGCAGATGGCGAAGTAGGCGACTTGTTTATCCAAGGCCCGAGCGCGGCGCTGATGTACTGGGGCAACCGCGAAAAAAGCTGCGAAACCTTCCAGGGTAGCTGGACACGCAGCGGCGACAAATATGTGCGCAACGAGGACGGCAGCTACACCTACAGCGGCCGCAGCGATGACATGCTCAAGGTCAGTGGAATCTACGTGTCGCCCTTTGAGGTGGAGTCCACACTGATCCAGCACCCCGCGGTGCTCGAAGCCGCCGTGATCGGCGCGCCGGACAGTGACGGTTTGACCAAAACACGGGCCTACGTGGTGTGCAAACCCGGCATGTCGCTGCAGGCCGAGGAACTCAAAGCTTTTGTCAAAGACCGCTTGGCGCCCTACAAATACCCCCGCGTGATTGAGTTTGTCGACGAATTGCCCAAGACCGCGACCGGAAAGATTCAGCGCTTCAAGCTGCGCGAGCGGGCGGCCCTCAGTCCATGAACCTGAACGGCACGCACATCGCCCTGGACTGGGACGGCCAGCGCATCGCGCTGGAGTACCAGTGGCTGCGCCCTGAGGGCGTGGGCGCGGCGAGCCCCTTGGTCGTGTTTTTGCACGAAGGCTTGGGCTCGGTTGCGATGTGGAAGGACTTTCCGCTGCGCCTGTGTGAGGCGCTGCACTGCCGGGGTTTGCTGCTGTCGAGGCCGGGCTACGGCCATTCCACTGCCTTGATTGAAGGCACGCGCTGGGAGCCCGATTTTCTGGAGCGCCAAGCCACCGAGGTCTTGCCCGCTGCGTTAGAGGCTTTGGGCGTCAATGTGCAGGCCCAGCCTTTGTGGCTCTTGGGTCACAGCGATGGCGCGTCCATTGCCCTTATTTATGCTGCGGCTTTTCCCGGCAAAGTAGCCGGTCTGGTGGCGCTGGCCCCGCATTGCTTTGTGGAAGACCGCACGGTGGGCAGCATTGCCGCCTTGCAGGCGCCGGCCGTTCGGGGGCCTCTTTTGCAGCGTTTGGCGCGCTACCACGGGACGCCGGAGCCGGTTTTTCAGGCCTGGAGCCGCATCTGGCTGGACAGCGCGTTCAGGGCCTGGTCAATTACTGACAGAATCCCCCGCATTGGCTGTCCGGTGCTTGCGGTGCAAGGGCTGGACGACGAATACGGAACGTTGGAACAAATTCACAGCATTGCGCGCGCCTTACCCGGTACGCGATTGCTGGAATTAGAAGCTTGCGGTCACTCGCCTCAACGCGATCAGCCGCAGGCCGTGATTGCAGCCATCAACAGTTTGATGAACACCCACTAAGGAGACCGCCCATGAAAACTTCCCTCACTACCTTGGCCCGCCGCGGCGCATTGGGCCTGGCACTGACCGCCTTGGCCGCATCCATGGCCGCCGCGCAAACGCCCGGCAAACTCAAAGTTGGCCTGATGCTGCCCTACACCGGTACCTATGCGTCGCTGGGTACTGCCATTGAGAACGGTTTTCGCCAGCACGTGGCTGAGCTCGGCGGCAAGATTGCCGGGCGTGAGGTCGAATACTTCAAGGTGGACGACGAGTCCGATCCGTCCAAAGCCACCGACAACGTGAACAAGCTCATCAAGCGCGACCAGGTCGACGTGCTGGTCGGAAGCGTGCACTCGGGTGTGGCCATGGCCATGGCCAAAGCTGCCAAAGAAAGCGGCACCCTGTTGATCGTGCCCAATGCCGGCGCTGACGCGGTCACCGGTGCCATGTGCGCACCCAATATCTTCCGCAGCTCGTTCTCTAACTGGCAGCCAGGCTACGCCATGGGCGAAGTGATGGCCAAGAAGGGTATCAAGAAAGTCGTCACCATCACATGGAAATACGCAGCAGGCGATGAAACTGTGCGCGGATTCAAGGAAAGCTTTGAAAAAGGCGGCGGCACCGTTGTCAAAGAGCTGAGCCTGCCCTTCCCGAACGTGGAATTTCAGGGCCTGCTGACCGAAATTGCAGCAGCCAAGCCGGATGCGGTGTTCACTTTCTTCGCCGGTGGCGGCGCAGTCAAGTTTGTCAAGGACTACGCGGCAGCAGGTTTGAAGAAAACCGTGCCGCTGTACGCCTCGGGCTTTTTGACCGATGGCACCCTGGATGCGCAGGGCGCGGATGCCGATGGCCTGTTTACTGCGCTGCACTACGCCGACAGCCTGGACACCAAGCGCGACAACAGCTTCCGCCTGAACTACGCCAAGACCTACAGGCTGCAGCCGGACGTCTACGCGGTGCAAGGCTATGACGCGGCGCAAATTTTGGCCATTGGCCTGAATGCCACCAAGGGCGATGCCAGCAAGTCTGCGGAGTTTTCGGCAGCCCTGGCCAAAGCAACCATCGACAGCCCGCGCGGCGCTTTCACCCTGTCCAAAGCGCACAACCCGGTGCAGGACTTTTACCTGCGCCAGGTGGGTGCCAAGGAAAACAAAAAAGTCGGCATTGCCAGCGCCAAGCTGGAAGACCCCGCGCGCGGCTGCAAGCTCTAAGCCCGTTTTGACGCTCTAACCCCCATCGGGTGCGGCCCAGCGCCGTGCCCGGTGTCATACAGCCTGCGCTGCAATTCCAATGGATGTGACGACTTTTTTGATTCAGTGCCTGAACTCGCTGCAGTACGGGCTGTTGCTATTTTTGGTGGCATCTGGTCTGACGCTCATTTTCGGCATCATGGGCGTCATCAACCTGGCCCACGGCAGTTTTTACATGGTGGGCGCCTACTTGGCGTTCAGCCTCGCGCCGGTGGTGGGGGCGACGATTGGGGGTGGTTTTTTTGCTACTTTGCTGGTGGGTGTGATGCTGGCTGTGCTGTTCGGCTACTTTTTGGAGTGGGCGTTTTTCAGCTTTTTGTACGAGCGCGAGCACTTGCAGCAGGTGCTGATGACTTACGGCCTGATTTTGGTGTTTGAAGAAGTGCGCAGCCTTTTGGTGGGCGACGACGTGCATGGCGTGGCGCCCCCCGACATCTTGAACGGCAGCATCGCGCTGAGCGACATGATGACTTACCCCGTGTACCGGTTGTTCATCTCCGGTGTGTGTCTGGCGTTGGCGCTGGGTATGTATTTTGTGTTCACCCGAACCCGCTTGGGGATGATGATCCGCGCTGGCAGTACCAACCGCGAAATGGTGCAGTCCCTGGGCATTGACATCAAGTTTTTGTACCGCGTGGTGTTCGCTGCCGGCGTGGCCATTGCAGTGCTGGCCGGCATGGTGGCCGCGCCGGTGTCCTCGGTTTATCCGGGCATGGGCAGCACAGTCCTGATTATTTGCTTCGTGGTGGTGGTGATTGGCGGCATTGGTTCGATTCGCGGCGCGCTGTTTGCGTCGCTTTTGATTGGATTTGTGGACACCTTTGGCAAGGTGATGCTGCCCTCGGTGGCCGGCGTGCTGGTTTATGTGTTGATGGCGCTCATCCTGCTGTGGAAGCCCGATGGACTGTTCAAGGCGGGCTGATCGATGAACTATTCCAAAGCGATTTTTGTCGGTCTGGTCTTCTTGGTATTGGCCGCATTTCCTGCGGTCTCCGGCCAGTACGGGCTGGACCTTGCCACCAAGATCATGGTGTTTGCCATTTTTGCCCTCAGTCTGGAGTTGCTGGTGGGCACCACCGGTTTGGTGTGCTTCGGTCAAGCGGCGTTTTTGGGGATAGGCGCCTATGCCACTGTATTGTTGTCGCCGCCAGACCAGGCCGGCAGCGTGCTGTGGCTCTTGCCTGCGTCCATGCTGCTGGCGGGGGGCTACGCTCTGGCGGTGGGTGCGTTGTCACTGCGCACAAAGGGCGTGTACTTCATCATGGTGACGCTGGCGTTTGCGCAAATGGCCTATTACGTGGCGCACGACACCCCCTTGGGCGGTGGCACCGACGGCATTTACCTGTTGCTGAAGCCCGCGCTGGGTGATTGGCTGGATCTGGAAAAACCGCTGGTGTTGTACCGCTTTACCCTGGCCTGCCTGTTAGTGACTTTTGCCTTTCTGGCGCTGTTAGGGCGCTCCCGCTTCGGTCGGGCATTGGCCGGTATCCGTGTCAACGAACAGCGCATGCGAGCCACAGGCTTTTCCACCTATCCCTACAAGCTGGCGGCGTTTGTGATCTCCGGTGCCCTGGCAGGATTGGCCGGCTTTTTGTTTGCAGTGAAAGACGGCTTCGTCAACCCCGAGCTCATGGCATGGCATATGTCGGGCGAGGTCTTGATCATCGTGATTTTGGGCGGCTTAGGCCATTTGCGCGGCGCGCTGATCGGTGCCTTTGCGTTTGCGCTGCTGCAGGAATTTTTCAAGTCCGAGGCGATTTTTGGTGAATTTGCCAAGCATTGGCATTTGGGTCTGGGCCTGACCATCATTGCCAGCGTGGCACTGTTGCCGCGCGGTCTGGTCGGTGTGCCCGGTCAAATTGCTGCGCGCCTGCGCGGTGCGGCACTGGGTGAAGCCGGCAATGCAGGAGGTAACCATGGCGGACACTGAAATTCTGCTGCGCGGCAAACACATCAGCCGCCGTTGGGGCGGGCTACTGGCTTTGAATGATGTGTCGATTGACGTGGAACGGGGCACGGTGCACGCGGTGATTGGCACCAACGGGGCAGGTAAGTCCACGCTGGTCAATATTTTGTCGGGCGAGATTCCCCCGGCGGGTGGCACAGTGGAACTGCTGGGCCAGGATGTGACGGGTTGGACCCAACCCCGGCGTGCCCGTGCCGGGCTGGGGCGCAGCTACCAACGTAACACCATATACCCCAGTTTCAGCGTGCTGGAAAACTGCCGTCTGGCGGCCCAAGCCGGAGTCCAAAAGCCCTGGATGTTTTGGCAAGGCGCCAGCCAATGCAAAGCCAGCAACACTTCGGCGCTGGAAGCTGCCGAGCGTGCCGGATTGAGCGCGGTGCTGTGGCGCGAGGCCGGACTTTTGTCGCATGGCCAAAAGCGCCAGCTGGAAATTGCCATGTGCCTGGCCACCGCGCCCCAGGTTCTGCTGCTGGACGAGCCGCTGGCGGGCATGGGCGCCGAAGAAACCGAGCGCATGCTGGCGCTGTTGCAGTCGCTCAAAGCCATGCATGGAATTTTGCTTATTGAGCACGACATGGGTGCGGTGTTTCGTGTGGCTGACTGCATCACGGTAATGGTCAACGGCGGCGTGATCGCGTCCGGCAGCCCGGACTTTGTGCGCAACAGTGCCGAAGTGCGCGTGGCCTATTTGGGGGAGCACTGAGATGGATGCCGAGCTGATACTCGATGCCCGCGGCGTACACGCCTGGTATGGCTCCAGCCACATCCTGCACGGAGTGGACCTGCAGATTGCGCGCGGCCAAACCGTGGGCCTGCTGGGACGCAATGGCATGGGCAAATCCACGCTGATACGCACGCTGCTGGGCCATGTGCCCCAGCGCAGCGGCGATATTCACTTTTTTGGCGTCGATGCCTCACACAGCAAACCCCACACGGTGGCCCGTTTGGGTGTGGCCTATGTGCCGGAGGGCCGCGGCGTGTTCCCCAACCTGTCTGTGCTGGAGAACCTGCAAATGGCGGCCCGCATGGGCCGTGGTGGCCGCAATGACTGGCCGCTGGAGCGGGTGTTGGAGACATTTCCGCGCCTGGCGGAGCGCTTAAAGAACCTGGGTGCCCAGCTCTCAGGCGGTGAACAGCAAATGCTCTCCATCGGCCGCGCGTTGATGACCCACCCCGAACTCATCGTGCTGGACGAAGCGACCGAAGGCTTGGCTCCGCTGATCGTGGCAGAAATCTGGCGCGTGATCGGCGAAATCCGCGCCAGTGGCATTGCCACCCTGATCGTGGACCGCGACTACCGCAAAGTGCTGGAGCGCGCAGACACCGCCCTGGTGCTGCAAAAAGGCCAGGTGGTGATGCACGGCAGTGGCGATGCGCTGCTGCACGATCCGGCGCTGGCGACGTACTTGGGGGTTTAAGCCGCATTTAATCCCGCAAGTGCGCGCGAACAAAGGTCCGGAAATAAGCCATGGCGGGCGCCTCGGTTCGCCCGGCCAATGTGACGTAGGCAAATCGCGCTGTCGCAGCCAACGCGGGCTTGACTGCAAGCTCCACCAGACTACCGTCCTGCAATCCGCTACGCGTGGCGGCCAGCGCACCTAAAAATACCGCGTTGGTTTGGGCTGCTGTTTGAACCAGGCTGGCCACATCGTCGCAGCGCAGACTGACCATGTCGGAGGGGTTGGCTTGTGGGCCGTATTGGTCGACCAACAAGCGCGCTACTTCGTCAGACAGTGGGGTTGAGGCCACCGGGTGGCGTAAGACATCCGCCAACGTTACGCATTTCTTCGCTGCCAGTGGGTGATTGGCGCGAACCACAAACCC
>CAIYRQ010000138.1 GCA_903928635.1 uncultured beta proteobacterium
ACCGGCTCTTCAAACCAGGGCCCTCCACGGCCACCGTGCGCATGGCCGCTTCAAAGCTGCGCTTAAAACCGGTGGTAGTGGCGTTGGCCATTTCGTTGACAGACATTTGACGGCTCAGTGTCTGTTCACTCATTGCCACTGCGGCGTTAAAGGCCATCCGATCCATGGTGCGCTCTCCTTAGCTTGCTTTACTAGCCGTCAGCTTATGAACGCAGGTTGATGATGGCCGAGGTCATCGTCGAACTGGTTTCAATCGCTTTGGCATTGGCCTGGAAGTTACGTTGAGCGGTGATCAAGTCCACCAGCTCCTGCGTCAAGTCCACGTTCGCACGTTCTGTCGCACCGGCGCGCAAGGTTCCGAATCCCGCGGAGCCCGCCGTACCCAGTGTGGCTGTTCCCGATGCGGCGGATGCCAGGAAGGTGGAGTCACCCATCTGACGCAAGCCCACGGGGCTGGAGAAGTTGGCCAGCAGAATTTTGGCCAGGGACTTTTGGGTACCGTTGGAGAACGATGCACTCACCAAGCCATCGTTACCAATCGTCACGCCGACCAAGTCACCCTCGGGTGCGCCGTCTTGGGACTGCGACAAGACCGCGAAAGGCGAGGTGTACTGAGTAGACGCAGAGTA
The DNA here is from genome assembly GCA_903928635.1 of uncultured beta proteobacterium. Classification (GTDB taxonomy): domain Bacteria; phylum Pseudomonadota; class Gammaproteobacteria; order Burkholderiales; family Burkholderiaceae_C; genus Allorhodoferax. The sequence continues at coordinate 630 of CAIYRQ010000138.1, forward strand.
GTTGACGTTAATCGTCAAAACACCCTTACCGCCTGCCAGATACACCGGTTCCAACTGCGTGCCTTGCACCGGAGAAACCAGCTTACCCGCCGTGCTGAAGGTCAGCTCGCCTTTGGTCAGGTAGACCGGAGACCATGTGGGAAGGTTGACAAAGCCGTCACCACTGGTGGTCTCGTTACCTTGGCCGTCGATGTACTTGGGTTGCGAAACCCCCGAAACAACATCGGCGTGCTGGGTGGGCTTGATCCATGTGGAGTCGGTGCCGCGTGCAGCCGAAACCTGGTCTAAGCCCCAATCGGCACTGCCAGAAATTTTCATAAACGAATTGGCGCCTGTCGTACCGCTAGTGAATGTAAAGCGTTTGTTGGCGTCGTCGTAGTTCACTTTTACGCCATTGACGGTCAGCGGGTCCCCTGTGGGGCTGTTGGCGCCCATGGCATTGATGCCTTTTTGCAGCTCGGCCTTGAAGGTGTCGAGCGAATAGTCAGGCCGTGGGGGGATCACTACCGTGGCTTTAACACCGTCGACCGTTACAACGAAGGAGTTGTTGGTGTTGTCAACCGCGAAGTTGTTCGAAATATTCTTCAGCGGCGTGGTGCCCACAGCCACTGCAGCGGTAGAACTGATACCACGTAACGCAGTACTCGAAGTGGTCACTGTGTTGGATGTGGCGGGGATCGCTGCCGTTGTGCTCGTCGCTGCCGCTGCGTCTGCTGCAAAGCCGAACATTTGAGTTGTCAATGAATGGATGCCTCCGTCGTTAGGTGCCACACCAGTGACCGTAATGCTGGAGCCGTCGCCTGTTGTACCGGACTGCAGTGAGAATGTTTTGTTCACAGAGTCATAGGTCATGGACATGCCATAGCGTTGTTCGCTAGGCAAGCGAATCGAGACGCCATTCGGGATAATTTTTGAACCACTCTCACCTGTGGCATCCAAAGTTACTTGCGACTGCGTCAGTCCAAACAAGGTGTTGCTGGTTTGGGTTGTGTTCATCTTGATGGTGTTGAGGCCATCCATAAAACTAAAAGTGGAACTTCCATAGTCATAACTCGCAGTGATGCTGCCCGCTGGGGCCACCGTTGTTGCCGGAGGAGTTGCTGCCAGTGCTGTCCGATAGGCCGTATAGGCTGCGGGGCTGGTTGCCGTAGTCACTGCTGTTTGGATAGCGGCAGCTTGTGCAGTTGCGCTCAAACCGCTGAAGCCTGATGCGCTCCTAGCAGCAGCAGCTGCCAGGTTGGCGGCGTTCTCATGGAAATCCAGCTGGCTTTGAATCTCGGCTTGCACTTGCTCGGTCGTAATTTGCTTGGGGTTGATCGTGTCGCCGTAGCCAGGCATCAGGGTCAAGTCCACGGATACGGGGTGGTCCGTGGTGACTGCAACACCTGTTTGTGGGTTGGTGATCGTGGTGGCAAATCGACTGTCGACGACATTGAATTTGGCGTTGTTGGCGTCGCTCAGGTCAAAGTAGCACTCATCGCCGAATTTTTTGTTCATCTGTGCGGTGACTTGCGCTGCAATGTCAGCACCATTGATGTTCTTGTCAACGTTCTTCAGGTAGCTCAGATCAATCGTGATGGGGTTGTTGGAGCCGTCCACATCCACCTTGAACATGTTCGTCAAGCTCGCGGCGGAAATGGGCGAGGTCTTGAAGTTCACACCGTTGCTCAAGTCGGTGACTGTCGTGTCAACGGCAGCCCCTTTGATAGCCGCAGGTACCGAGTTGCGTTTGTCCGTCAGATCATTGAGTGAAAAAAGCTCGGTTTTTGCGGTCGTCAGCTCGTCCTTGACCTGGGAATATGGGGCGAGTTGACCATATTGGTTGACGTACAGCTTGGAGCCGGTGGAGTCAGTCGCTTGTTGGAGCGATGCATTCACTGCGTCGTTGCCCACAAACACGTGGGTTTGCCAGGTGTTGGTCGGACTGTTCGAGTCGGCATTTTTAGTTTTGACGTAGTACACCGTGGCCAAATAGCCGTTACCGCCGGCGTCATACACGGTAAACGCTGTGCTCTTGTTGTACGTGGTGGGGTCGGTTCGGTTGAAGATGGAGGTGATAACGCTGGCGTCAGCAGGGAAGTTCAAACCCAAGGACACTTCGGTGGTTTGCTTGGCTTCGCCGGTTGTCTTTTGCGGGATGGTCAATACCACACGGTCATTCACGTTGGCGCTACCGGTCGAGTCAACCGTCGCTGCCATCAAACGCTGGCCGGCAGAGTTCACCACGTTGTACTGCTCATTGAGCAGGAACGACCCGTTGCGGGTGTAGGTTTCTTGCAGTCCGTCGGCAGAGCGCATGGGGAAGAAGCCGTCACCGGTCACTGCCAAGTCCAGCGCGTTGGACGAGAACGAAATATTGCCCTGGCTGAACTCTTGGCTCACCTGTTTCAGCGACACACCTTGACCCACCGTAGACGACGCTTTTTGCAGAGGCGAGGTGGCGAAAATGTCACCGAAGTCAGCGCGTGAACGCTTAAAGCCGGTGGTGCCCACGTTGGCAATATTGTTGGATGTCACGCCGAGCATAGCGGTGGCGGCATTCAGACCGGTCAGGGAGGTATAGAAAGACATGGTGGGTTACTCCGGAGTGTTGGAATTCAGGTCGAAAGTGTGTTTCAAGGTTTGGGCTTATTGGTAGACCTGGGTCACAGTGGACAGCGCGATGCTTTTTCCACCTGTGACGGTCAGCCACATGGATTTGTCAGATTTTTGGGTTACACCGGTCACGCTGGCCAAGGTACTCACGGTTGGATTCGTGGTGGCACCGTTGGAGACGGCGGAGGCCGCAAAGCGGTAGGTGCCACTGGGTAGGGCGTTGCCTGCATCGTCTTGTCCGTTCCAACTGAAGTTCATGTCGCCGGCCGTCTGGGCCCCGGCCGTTTGAGTGCTCACCAAGGCACCGGTTGAGTCGTAGACATTGAGCGTCACGCCATCCGCACCGTTGGGTAATGAAATCGTGGCATTCACCGGTGTACCGCTGGTCAGAATGGCCGGTCCGTCTGGCACGCTCACTTGCGTTCCAATCAAGCTGGCCGCATTGGTCATTTGGCTGCTGGACAAGGTGGTGCTGAGATCTGACAAGCTGGTGGCCATGTTGGTTGTGGCCTCTAGCTGCGAGAACTGTGCAAGCTGCGCCACAAACGCCTCGTTTTTTACGGGGTCGGTGGGGTCCTGCATGGTCAGTTGGGTGGTAAAGAGCTTTAAGAAGTCGCTCTGTCCCATGCTCGCTTGCCCGGTCGTTGCTGTGAGGGCTGCCTGCGCAGCGCCTGCGGTCGTCTTGATGCTGCTCGGTACCGCAGCGGCCCATGCCGTGTCGTTCAGTGCAGAGGACGAATTGAGGAGGTCGAGGTTGGCCATGGTGGTACTCCGGTTGGGTAATTAGCTCTTGATGATGTCGAGCGTTCGCATCATCAATTGACGTGTGGTGTTGACCACTTCCACGTTGTTTTGGTAGGAGCGGGCGGCGGCCATCATTTCCACCATTTCGGACATCTCATTCACGTTGGAGAGGTAGACATAACCGTCTTTGTCGGCTGCGGGGTTGCCCGGGTCTTGCATACGGGAGATGGACTTGGGGTCGTCAGAAATACCCGCCACCTTCACGCCGCCTTTGTTGGCCTGGTCTACCGAGCCCGCTTGGGCGTCCATGATGGCTTTGAAAGTGACGCGCTTGCCGCGAAACGCATCTTTGTCGGAGCCTGCCACTGTGCCGGCATTGGCCAGGTTGGAGGCGGTGGCATTCATGCGCACGGTTTGCGCATTCAGGGCAGAGCCTGCGATACCAAAAATATTGTCAAGTGCCATGGATTAGTCTCCGCGCAGTGCTTTGCGAATCCCGCTGATGCGGTTTTCGAGAATGCTCAAGGTGGTTTGGTAGTCGGCGGCGTACTGGCCGAACTTGGCCTGTTCCACCGGAAGTTCGACCGTGTTTCCGTCGAATGCCACGTTAAAAGGAGTGCGGTATTTGAGACCGGTGCCGTTGTCAATTTCGCCCACCGCGAAGTGCGCTGTGTCGGTGGTTCGCATGGCCGTGTCTTGCGTATCTTTCAAAACCTGGCGGAAATCAATGTCCTGCGCCTTGAAGTTGGGCGTGTCGGCATTGGCAATGTTGCGCGACAGCACTTCCATGCGCTGGCTGCGCATGCCCAATGCCTTTTCGTGCAGGCTAAAGGTGTTGTCTAGGATGTTCATTCACGCTCCAAGGCTCCGGGTTGACATGCTGGTTTGCCGACACTGCTGCCGAAAAACCCTCGTATGAACACCCTCACTGCAACTTGCATGCCATGCCGAAATTGCCGTATTTCTGCAGTCTGTTTGACACTCAGCCTGAGGGCCGCTTCCAGAGACGATCGTTCCATCCATCGGGTAGGGCGAGGCGGGGCGGCAAACTCTTGCCGCTGTCGGAAAAATAGGTTGCCGTCGCGTCGTGACTGAAGGCCACGCTCGGCCAATCCGCCCCTTAGGGCAGATTGTTTTCGACGTACTGCTGTGCGCGCTGGGCTTGCACCCGCACGGCGGCAGGTAGCATTTGTCCCAGGCGGGCCGCGGCATTGCTCAGCAAGCCTTGGCGGATGGACTGGCGGGTAATGGGGGCGCTGGTGTCGCTTCCCACATGCAGGGCGCGCGCCTGTTGACCCTGAATATTCAGCGGCACGTTGCTCTGGGCAGTTGCCCTTGAGGCGGGGTTGAGCACCGACAGGTAGAGGTCTTCTAAGCCCGCGGGGCCCTGGTTTTTCAGGCCCACGTCGTCAAAGTACTTGTCCACCAGACTCAATTGTTTGTGCACGCTCAGGTCCAGAATCGCACGCGGATTGGCCGCGTAACCAGCCGAAGCAGCTCCCCGCGAGGGGCCGTCACAGAATTGGATGATGCCGTGGCAGCGCTGGTTGCTGGCGCGCGGGTTCATGCCGTCGCTCTCCATCAGCGTCATGCGTGCAAAGTCGTCTGGCGCGAAGCCGTGGTTGTCGGCCATTTGCAAAATTTTGTCGTAAACCGCCGATTTTTCAGCGGCTGGAATAAATCCTTTGGCCACCGCACGGTCCAGCGTTTGCTGCAACACGGGGTGGGCGCCAGCGACAGATGCCGACGGCGTGTTCGGCACTGCATTCAGGGTGGCGGCCAGTGCCGGGGTCAGTGGCGTGAATTTGGGCGAGCGCACGTCGTAGACCATGGCCGCGCTGGCCAGGCTCGCCGTGGGGGTGGCGGACAGTGGCTGCACCATCGCCAGGCTGGGCGCTGTGCCGGGCGTGGATTGCAGACTTTGCAATTCCGCCTGAATGGAGCCGAGTTTGATGCTTTGGCCTGGATACACACGGTCGGCGTTGCCGATCCCGTTACCGCTGGCCAATTGCTGGGCCAGGCGCATTTCCTGGTTGCCATTGAGTTTGACGCCCAGCGCTTGGGCTTGGTTGCGCACCACACCGATCAGCGTTTCTCCAGATGCAATAGTGTGCATGCCTGATTTGGATTGCGCCTGCTGCAACAGCTGCGAAAACTGCTTGTTACTGACAGTGGCCCCTGTGCTGACAGGCGTCGCGCCACCAAGCGCAGGCAAAAGCGGTGCGGTGGCGTTGGTCTGGGCTGCGTTAGGGGTCCACATGGCGTTATGCTGGTCTCGGTTATTTCAATGTGTTCAAAAAATGGCAGGTCATCCGGTTTCATCCAGCGTGGCACTGTTCTTGCGCAGCTGGATCAGGCCGTCGGCCCCTGTCATTTTTTCAACATACAAGGCTCTTAATGCAATTGCTGTGCCACTCGCCACTTTCGACCTTGCCCATCAGCGGCGCTAGGGCTGTGGCTGTGCGGCGCTGCCTGGCGGCCCTTGTGCTGGCGGGGTTTGGGCTGTGCAGTGCCCAGACGCCGGCTGCGGCCCCGCCGGACAAGCTGTTGACGGAAGTTGGACAATGGGTGCAGCAGACGCAAAAATTGGAGGCCAGCCAGTTCAGCTTCGCGCCACTGGACAGCCGGGTGCAATTGCAAACCTGTGATCGCCCCTTGGTGATGGACACGCCTTTTGCGGCCCGCGAGACGGTTCGGGTGCGTTGCCTTGGCAATCCCACGTGGCAGCTCTACTTGCGCGTGGTGCTCAAACCGGGCGTAGCGCCCGGTCTGGTCCCCCAAGGCGTGACGCCGAGCACCGGTGCGCTGGCGTCTGAAAATGGGGCGACGGTGGGTGGAACCCGCAAAGTAGTGGTGGCCACCCAGGTCATGCGCACTGGCAGCATTGCCAACCGGGAGTTGCTGCGCGAAGTCGAAGTGAGCGCCCAAGGCTCGGAAGCGCAATTGATTGTGTCCCTGAGCGAGGCCGAAAACAGCGAATTCGTTCGTGAAGTGCAGCCGGGCGTGCCCTTGCACACCTATGATTTGCGCCGCGCCGTGGTCATCAAGCAAGGCCAGGTGGTCACCTTGACGGTGGGGCAGGGCAATGGCTTTAACATCACTGCCCGGGTTGAAGCGCTGCAGGATGGAAAAATTGGTGAACAAATTCGCTTAAAAAATCCGGAGTCGGGCCGATTACTAACGGGCATAGTCACTGGACCCAACACCGCCCGCGGCTTGTAAAGTTTTTTTCAATATTTGTGCAAATTGCCCTCAAGTTTTCCCTACAGCAGTCGATTCACTGAGTAATAAACCCTTTTGACCGACTGAAGTTACCAAAGTGAGCCCACCATGACAGACGCCATCAACCCCCTTTCCCGGCCGGCACCGTCAGATATTCTTGCGCGTAAAGCCTCGGATAAGCTCGCCAAGTCCGTGATCGCAGCCAGTGTGGCGGGCGCGCCGGTATTGCCTGAGTTGGAAGTAGCAGCGAGCAAATCAGCCGCCGTGGCCAAGGGCGCCGATGTGGCAGGTTTCAACGAAATCAAGGCCCGCCTGAAGCAAGCGCCGGACTTTGACCGTGCCAAGGTCGACTCCATCAAGGAATCGATTGCCAACGGCCAGTACCCGCTGAACCCCCGCCGCATTGCCGAGAGCTTTGTCAGCCTGGAGCAGATGATTGGCCACTGATTTTCTCTACTGAGGACCTGCTTTGAACGACCCAGTGCCTTACGCCGTGCAACTTGCCAACCAGCTGCAACTGATGCTGGAGCAAGAGTTTGAGGCCTTGCGCACCCAAGAAATTGACCAGTTTGAGCGCATTCAGCCGGTGAAAACCGAGTTGCTGGAGGAAATCACACGCCTGGCCCCCCCTGCCCACGAGATTCAGGTGGCGCCTGAATGGCAGGAATTTCGCAACACCATGATTGTGTGCCGCGACTTGCACCGTCGCAACTCCGTACTGATGGAACGCAAACTCGAGGCGATTCGCGGAACCTTGGAGAGCCTTCGCTCAGATGACCCCGCCAGCTCGGTTGAGGTCTATGACCGCTTGGGACACGTCTCCCGCTTTGGTCGCAAGTCGGGCTACAGCGACGCCTGATCGTCCTGCGCCATGACCGCGTCCTCGACGGTCTCGGTACCCATTTTCTCGTCCCCTGGGCGCATGCCCTTGAGCCAATACACCCACGACAAAATGACGGCCACTGCGGTGTAAAGCTCAGGCGGCACTTCCTGGTCCACATCCAATCGGCTGAGCAAGGCCAGGAGCGCGGGGTCTTGGGTAATGAACACGCCATGGGCCCGGGCTTCGGCAATCATCTCCAACGCCAACTCGTCTTCGGCCTTGGCCGTGACCATGGGCGCGGCGAAGGTGCCGTATTGCAGTGCAATGGCTTGGCGGCGGGCACTCATACCCGAAAGTCCAGTACGGTGCCCGGCAAAGCTTGTGGCTGAATCGCCGTCGGCGCCGAGGGTCTGGCACCTTCAAAGGCCTGGAACGAGCGCATGGCCAGACCGGCCTCGCTCAAACTTTGGCGCAAGGTGTCGGCGCCTTCCTGGGCCAGTGCCACCACGGAAGGACGCAGTGCCCACATTGACAGGTCCAAATGGCTTTCGCCGTGCAAGTCGGCTTTGAGCCACAGTTCACCAAAGTCCTGGCTGTCGGAGTGCGCGCTCACGGTGTAGGCCGGCTCGCGCCCTGGCTGCTGCGCCTCGCGCTCAAAGCGCAACTCCACGGGGGCCTGGTTGGCAAATGGCAACACCACCGACATGGCCATGGCGCCATCGCCCTGGGCCCGCACTGCGCCGATTTGCGCAGCGTCCAGGTCGCCCAGCGCACGCTTGAGGTGGTGCACTTCCGGGCCGTCGTCTTCCCCTGCCTCTACCAATGCCTTAAGCAGCTGGTACAGCAGTTGTTTGGGGTCCAGCGGCGCGGGATTGCGAATCCGACCGATGCTGGTCTCAGACCCCATCGCACTCATCAAGGCCAGCCGCACCGCCTCGGGCGTCAGACGTTCGGGCGCCAAGCGCATTGCCTGCCACTGGTCTTGCAGCTGCATTTGCCCGCGCGCCTGGGGCGAGCTGGATATTTTGGCCAATACGGCATCGAGCCCTTCGCCAGGCTCAAACAGCTGGCGCAGGTCGGGCATGCCGGGTTCGCGGTACAGCAGACTGCCCAGGCGGGAGAACACGCCGGCAAACCCGGCAAACGGGATCGCAGACATGCCCCCGGTTGTGCCCAGTTCGGTCAATGCGATCGCTGTCACGGCGTTGGTGGCGGGTGCGGGTACCGTGGCAGGTAGGGGTTCCTTGGCGCTGATCTCGGGCGCATAGGGCGTGGCAGTTTGGGCCGTCGGCGGCCCGGGTGCATTGCTTACCAGTGGAAATGGCACTTTGCCTGCGGAACCCAGCAGTTGCAGGGTCACACTGCCATCAGCGTGGCTTTGCACTTGAAAGCTGAGGCGTTGACCAACCTCCCAGCCGTTGGCGCGTGGCACGCCGATTTGCCTGCCCCGCAGCAGAAGTGCCAATTGCTCGCCTTGCGACTGCACCGTGGCCTGCACGATTTGGCCGTCTTTGAGCTCCAGCGCGCGCGCGGTGACTGCTTCGACCAGCGGAACGGAGGCCTGGCCTTGTAAGAAGGGGGGATTGAGCCGAGCCGGTGCCGTGCTCTCGGCGACGGCAATCACGGGAACTGAACCCAGCGCTTACGCTCTTCGACCGTCGAGGGTAGGAGCCGCGCGGGCTGCAAAGGATCCGCAACAGGCGCCACTCGCGCGCCCAAGTGGATGCGCATCAGCTCCTCATGGTCGGGCACGGTGAGTGTCACGCCTTTGCGCAGCTTGGGTACTTTGCCAGGCACAAAGGCTTGTGGATTTTGCGTCATGAAGGCCTGGCGCAGCAGTTCGATTTTTAAGGGACTACCGGGCATGGTGTGCTCAATCACTTGGTCCAGCGTTTCTTTGGCCTGGGGCAGGTAGCTGCGCGATGCGGCGATCTTGGGCGCGGGGATTGCGGCGTCAGAGGGCACCACACTGGGCGACGCATGGCCCGTGCTTGGCAGACCCCACCAGCACGCGCCCGCCAGCAGCAAGCCACTGAGGCTCTGCATCGCAATGCCGCGCAGGGTGACGGGCGAGGTCTGGCGGCGGGTTGCTGGCATGGTGGACTTTCTGAAAAAAAGGGGAGCGTGCGGCGTGGGCTTTAGCGCGCGACATCCGCAGACCAAGCACTCCAGCTGGTCTGCACGCTTTGGCCATTGCCTGCAACCGGTTTGAGTTGGGCGTAAAAGGGCCCGACCGATTGAACTTTGGCCAGCACCGCCTGTGCCACCGCGGCGGGGTTGAGAGCGCCTTGGACTGCGGCCTGGTCGTGAGCCAAGACCCATTCGTCACCCACCCGTACGCCGGCGGCGCTGCCCGCATTGACGCGCAGCTGGGCGCCGGCGGCCTGGGTCACGTCGGCAATCACAGGCAGGCACGCCAAACGTTGCTGCAGTGACTGGCTCCACACCTTGACTTGCTGCATCACTTGCTCGCGGGCTGCAGTGCTCAGGCTCGAGGCGCCCCAGTTTTCCTCGTTGGTACGCAGCGCAAGGTTGCTTGTGGCCTGCAATGTGGGTTGCAGTTGTTTGCGTGCGGTCAGCGTCATGCGAAGCTGAACTGCGAGTCCCGACATTGGCGGGGGCGGTGTTTCCGGATCTGATCCGTCAGCGTGCGCGGGCCGGGGCACCGCTTCGCCAGGAATTTTGGAGCCCAGCGCGACCAACTCAAACTTGAGGAGCCAGGGTAACTCGTCTTTGCTCGATCCCAACAGTGCCTGTTCGTAGCTGGAGCGGACGTCAAGGGGTGGGCGCTCCACCAAGCGCCATTGGGAGTCCTGGGCGCCCGCCTGTTGCAACTGCGCCAGCACGGTGGACTGCAAGGCTTCCACCACGGGTGCACTGTCAGCGTCCAAGGGCGTGAGGGTGGCCCAGCTCCAGCCCACCACATGTTGCAGCCGCCCCTTGGCGACGGGTTTGCAAAGGGCTGGCGCCTTGCCGCTCACAGCGGACTTGTTGTCGGCAGTGTCGGCGTTCTCCCACTGCAATTTGGCCGTGGGCTCGCCCTGTGCGTCAGTGCCATAGGCCAGTACGCGCACGCCACGCACGCGCATACCGGCACGAAAGGCGCTGAGCTCTTGCAAGGCACCGCTGCCGTCAATCCATTGGGTGGTTGATACCTGGGTGGGGCCGTCCAGCGCAGCCTGCACCAGCCCTTTGCGTATGGCCGCGAGCTTGTCCTCAGGCGACAGGCCTTCGCCCCACAAGGCGCCAGCGGCCAGCAGCAGCGCGCCTGCGACTGCAGCGCGCCGAACGAGGACAAAGGGCATACGCATGATGGAAACTTATTTGTTTTTTGCGGCCAGTTGGCCCAGGTACAGCATGCGCAGGTCTTGCACCGTGGTTTTGTCCAGCGACAAGGTGGTCTCATAGGTGTCGTCACCCGAAGGGGTAATGCTTACCAGGGTGGCGCCATAAATCACACCTTCGACCTTGCTGCGGAAGGTATCGTTTTGCACCACCATATCCGCCACGGTCGCGGTGGCGTCCATGCGCAGGCCGTAGACCTGCTCAGTCAGCGAGCGGTAGGCGTCCAACTTGGCGGCACGGATCGCCAAAAGGCGCTGCTGTGCCGGGATGCGGTGGTTTTGCGCGCTGATCACTGCATAGCCTGTGGCGGTGAGTGACTCGCGCTTTTCTACCAGGGGCAGGCTGGACAGAGGAATGTCAATGTTCGAGTTGGAAGCGACGTTTGTGGCAGGCGCGCCGGACGGGCCCCAAGCCGTCGGCAGCGATTGGCAGGCGCAAAGCGTTGCAACGGCCACGGAGAGGGCCAATTTGACAGGGAGCAGGCGGTTCATAACGGGGTCCTTAGAGGGGGTCTCCCTCAGTATCGGCACCACCGGAAAAAGCTTGAGAGCGGTTTGGCCCGTTCAGGCGACTTTGCGCAGGTCTTCGAGGGGCCCGGTCTCGGGTGGGGTGGGCGAGGGCTCGCTCAGTGGGACGGCCAATGCCGGTGCCTGCCCGGCTGCCGCTTGGTACCAGCGCAGGGCTTGTGTGAAGTCTTGTGCGGTGCCTTGGCCATTGGCATACATGGACCCCAGGCTGAACTGCGCGGCGCTGTCGCCAAGTTCGGCGGCTTGCAAGTAGCAGTGCAAGGCCTGCTCCATATCCTGTGCGACGCCTTCGCCCCTAGAGTATTTGCGGCCCAGTTGGTACCAAGCGCGGGCATCACCTTGTGCACTGGCTTGCTGCAGCAGCGTCAGCGCCTGGGCGGTGTCGGCCGGCCCCGCGGTGCCTTGCTCCAGCAATCCGGCCAGTTGCACCAGTGCCGGTGGGTAGCCCAGTGCGCTGGCACGCCCAAAGCTGGCCTTGGCTTGCTGCAGGCTGTGTGGCAGGACCAAGCCCTGCAGGTGCAATTGACCGAGGTTGTAATGCGCCAAGGCGTCATCTTGGTCGGCTGCAGTTTGCAAGTGCATCAGCGCTTGGCCCGCGCGCTCAGAGTCCGGCGACAAAGCGCATTCTTGCGCCAGCAACACGCCCCAATTGTTGTGGGCGGCCGTAATCTGGCCTTTGGCCGCGCGGGCAAAGCACTGAGCCGCCCGCACCAAGTCGCGCGACGTGCCCAAACCCTGGGCGTACAGCAGACCAAGGTTGTAGCTGGCGCTGGCGTCTCCCTGATCGGCGGCTTGTTGGTAGACCTGCAGCTGTCGGCCATAGTCTGGCGTGGTTCGCAGGCCTTGGGCTTGCAGGAGCCGTAGTTGGTACAGAGCCGCCGGGTGGTCTTGCTCAGCAGCTTTTTGTAACCAACGCAGGGCACCCATTTCATCGGGCGGCACCTCTCCGCCCGCGTGTAACAGCATGCCTGCGGCGTACTGGGCCAAGGCGTCGCCCTGTTCGGCTGCCTGAACATACAAGGCCAGCGCAGTGGAGAGGTCTTGTTCCACACCCGCTCCCAGCGCGTACAAGACGGCCAGGTTGTGCTGTGCCCAGACATTGCCCAGGTCGGCACTGGCCTGGTAGTAGTGCAGTGCGGCGTCGCGAACCTCCGGCGGTTCATCGGCGACAAAGGCCAGGCGCGGCGTCGTTTGCGGCGTGGCAACGGGGTCTTGTATGCAGCCCAAATTGAACAGAGCGTCGCTCACGCCCAACTCTGCGGCACTGTGCAGCCAGGCCAGCGATTGTGCGGCGTCTACTGTCTGCGGCGAGCCCCAGGCCTGGGCCATGGCCGCATTGAATTGCGCCAAGGCGTTGCCTTGCTCGGCAGCACTCACCAACAACTGATGCGCGCGCTCCAGGTCCATGGCTGCGCCTTGGCCTTGCAAATGCATCAGACCCAGGTTGTACTGGGCCAGTGCGTCGCCTTGGTCGGCGGCCAGCTGGTACCACTGGCGCGCCAGAGTGAAGTCCACGCTCACGCCCAAGCCGCCGTGGTACATCACGCCCAGGTTGCACTGTGCACGCGCATCGCCTTGATCGGCCGCATGGTGAAACCATTGGCGCGCTTGGGCCAGGTTTTGGGTTACGCCCTGGCCTGCGTGGTACATGGCGCCAAGTTGAAATTGGGCTATGGCCAAGCCCCGGTCGGCGGCCATTTGGTACCACTGCAGGGCCTCGGCATAGTCTTGCGCCACGCCGTAGCCGTTGGCTGTCAGTGTGCCAAGGTTGTATTGGGCTTGGGCATGGCCTAGCGCGGCGGCCGAGCGATAGTGGCCCAGCGCGCGCTCGTAGTCGGGCTCGGCAGCGGTACTTCGGCCATGCCAAACACCCAGGTTGTAATGCGCGTCGGCGTGGCCCTGGTCTGCCGCCAGCCCGAAGTAGTGCACTGCTCCCTCAGGGTCTGCGCTGCCGCCCTGGCCCAGCGACAGCATGAGGCCCAGGTTGTACTGCGCGGGGGCGTCGCCCTGGTCGGCGGCGAGTTGGTACCACTTGCGGGCCAGCGCCGCATCGTGCTCTGCATTTTTGGGGTTGGCCAACAGGAGGCCCAGGTTGAACTGCGCATAGGTGTGACCTTGCGCAGCGGCCGATTCAAACCACTTGCGCGCCTGGGTGCTGTCTTGGGCCACGCCTTCGCCACTGGCGTACATGCTGGCCAAATTAAATTGGGCGGTGGCATGCCCCTGTACCGCTGCGCGTTCAAACCACAGTGCGGCCTGCGCTTGGTCTTGGGCTACGCCCTGGCCATTGGCATACATAAAAGCCAAATTCGTTTGCACATCGGGCAGACCCTGGGCGGCGGCGAGCTGGTACCAGTGCAGCGCCTGGGCATAGTCTTGCGGCACGCCTTGGCCGTTGGCATACATAAAACCCAGGTTGTACTGGGCAGCGGCATAGTCTTGCGCGGCGGCCAGGCGGTACCACTTCAGTGCTTCGGCATAGTCTTGCGCGACGCCTTGGCCGTTGGCGTACATGAAGCCCAGGTTGTTTTGCGCAGCGGCATAGTCCAGGGACGCCAGCGGTCGGGAGATGCGCAGCGCATTCGCATAGTCGCCCCGGCGGTAGGCCGCGTCGGCGTCGGACAGCAGGTTATTCAAGGCATGAACTCACTGCTGAGGTTCTCGCAATTGCGCCAAAGCGTGGTGCTGCACCGGGTGCGCCTGGTGTTCCACGGCATACAGCTTTTGACCGTGGGGCACATGGGCTTGCTGGGCGATGATGGGCGTGGTGTGCGAAGCCAAGGCGCTGCTGAGCGCGCGCGCGCTGTGGGCGGTCGCTTCAAGGTGCTGGGCGCCACTGGGGCGGTGCTTCACATCATTCATGGCAGGTCCTGGTGCGGGTCGGTGCGGCGTGCGCGAATTGCGAGGGTCTGTTTTTTGACGATTTTCGCGGTATTTTCAGTTCACGCAAAGTGCGTGCCAAATTTCTTTTGACCCGCACAGGCGAAGCTTAGGGGTGCAGTGCCTCAAGCAGGCTATGGACTTCCGCGCCAGACAGACGGCCGATGTCGAACTGCTGGTGCTCCGCTACCAAGGGCGCAAACCAGTGGCCCGCAAACGCCCGGTACAGGTCCGCGTTCCAGGGCAAGGTGCGCAGGGTGCTCAAGGTGGCCCAATTCCAGCGCTCGTCGTGGGGCCGGATCCATGCCGCACTCCAAGGCAGGTGGGGGTTGGCACTGAGCCGTTCCCAATCCCAGGGGCAGTCTGGGCGCTCCAGGAGGTCGTTTCCCCAGGGCAAATTGGCACTGCTGCTTAAGGCCGCCCAGTCCCATTCCGCTCCAAAGTCGGCTGCCAGCGTCTCGCTCCAGACGAGACCAGGGTTCCAGCTCAGGCTGTCCCAGTCCCAATGGTTTTGGTAGCGCGCGATGAATGCGTCAGACCACGGCAGTGACGGGTTGGCGCTCAGGGCGTCCCAATCCCAGTCGCCTGCCGGTGCGTCTGCAACCAGGGTATCGGACCAGGGCAGGGCGGTGTTTTTGCTCAGGCCCGCAGGGTCCCAGCGGTCGCGCCAGGTTTGCAAAAGGGCCTCTGACATGGGCAGATGGGGGTTGGCGCTCAGGATGGTCCAGTCCCAATGCGCTGCGTAACGTGCGATCAAGGCCTCGCTCCAGGGCAAGTGGGCTGCGCCGCTGAGCGCTTTCCAGTCCCAACGCTGCGCATGGGCTTCGAGCAAGCCTTCGCTGTAGCGCAGGCTGGGGTTGCCGCTGAGCCAGTGCCAATTCCAATGGCTGGCAAATTCGTGAACCAGGTCCGCATTCAGCGGCAGCGAAATATTGGCGCTTAGTCCGGTCCAGTCCCAGCGGTCGACGTAGGTGTGCAGCAGTGCGGCAGTCCAAGGCACCCCGGTGTTCCAGCTCAAGGCGGTCCAGTCCCAGCGGTGGGCGTTGCTGTGAATAAAGGCGGTGTTCCAGGGCAGATCCGCATTGCTGCTGAGCGCCGCCCAGTCCCAGCGGTAGGCGTTGGCGTCCAGCAAAGCGCTGCTCCAGGGCAGCGCAGGGTTGGCGCTAAGCGCGCGCCAGTTCCAGCGATCGGCATGGTTCTCCAGCAGCTCGGCAGTCCAGGGCAGAGTGGGGTTTTTGCTCAAGGCATCCCAATCCCATGCCTCGGCATGGTGGGCAATCATTTCGGGTGTCCAAGCCAGAGCGCGGCTGGCGCTTAAGCGTTTCCAATCCCAGACCGTGGCAAACGACTGCAAGTGCACGCCCTTGAGCGGGTAGTGGTGGTGCAGGCACTGGACAAACAAAAGAGGGTGCTCGCGAAAAAACGCCAGCACATGCGCCTCTTGCAGCAGCGCCAGAGCGCCGGAGGCAGCCTCCAAGCGGTCCTGCGTGCCCCGGGTCAGGGTGCTTGTATACGCGGTCTGGACGACGATGCTCTTCATGACGCGCTGCCTGCGCTGTCACTTGCCGCCAGCGTGCTGGCCCCTAGTGCTTGGGCATAGCGCTCTAGCTCGCTTTGCAGGTAGCGTGCCTGTTGGTCGAACCACACGGCCCAGTTGCTTTGGGTGCTCAAAGTCTGCCAGGTGGGGCTGCGCAAGAGCGCAGTTCGGTCCCGCAAGTGCTGCTCCAAGCGCGCCTTGAGCGCTGCGGCTTGCTGTTTGGCTGCACTGGGGGTGCTGGCGTTTGGCGACGCCGCACCGGCGCTCGTCTGCGGTGCAGAACTGACTTGAAGCGCCAAGGCTTGCAGGGCGGCCAGGTCGTTGTTCTCGTAGCCCGCTTGCAGCAGCTGAAACAGGGCCTGTGCTTGGGCCTTGTCGTCCTCTTCGACCCGGTCGGGGTGCAAGCGCATCGCGAGTTTGCGGTACAGCTGTTTCATTTGCGCTTGGGCTTGTGGATCCAGTGGCGCCGCCGGTGCGGGTTTGGCGTATTGGGCCTGGGTGTAGCGGTCAAACTGCGCTTGCGCCTGCTCAGCCTGGGTGCGCGTGTCTTCGCTGCCCGACTGGGCGTGCAATTGGCGCAGGTGCTGGCGCTTAGCGTCCAGACACTCCCGCAGCAGGGGACCAATGGCTTCGTCCTGCGCTTGGTCAAAAGCGTTGAGCGTGCGGTGCATGTCTGCCAGGTCTGCTTGCAGTGCCAGGGTATGTGCTTGCAGCAAATTGGTTTGCCATGGTGGAGCCCAGTGCAGCGGATCATCGTAGGTCGCCAGTGCCGCGCTGCGCTCCGTTTCCGCAACCGAGGTGCCACGGCTCTGCACGCCCTGTAAATCAGCATCCCGTGCCGCCCAATGCGCCAGACCGCGTTGGCAGTCCTGCGCCACGTTGGCGCTGGTTTGCAAGAGCAGGCCCGCAAACTGGGCGTCGGGCGCGGCTGTCAACAGCCCCAGATCGCCACTGACAACCGTTGCCGCGTCTATCACACACACCGAGGTATGCAACCGCGGTGCGCCCGGGCGCAGCCGGTGCAGGGTCGCACCCATGGCGGTGAGGCGCTCCCAGGCGATGCCGGCAGATTGGTCTTGAGGATCACCCGATACCACCAATGTCACGGCAAGGCCTTTGCGGCTGCATGCCAGCAACAGATCAAAGAGCGGTCGCCCGCAGACGCCGCTCAGGCCGCAGACCACATGCTGGCGCGCGCTGGCGAGCTGCTGGGCCAGCATGGCGTGGGCATCCGAAAAATGGAGGGACTCAGCGACGTCGGTCATAACTATCGAAGGGGTTACCAAGCCAGTGGCATGCGATCCCAGGGCAGGTCAAGCGCAGGCGCCTGGTGCACGGGGCGCGCAGCCGCTAATCAAAGTCCTTGTAATTGCTGAGCTGGCAGGCCCGAGCCATGTCCTGGGCCTGTGCAATTTGGGCTGGTGTCATTTGCTGGGCCACGAAGTCGCGCCCGTACGCGGCTTGCGCATGGCCACCGACGGCGCCCAGGTTGAACCACATATGAGCCCGCACATAGTCTTGCAAAACACCTGCACCATTGGCGTACAACCAGCCCAGCGCAGCCTGCCCATCAGAATGGCCTTGAGCCGCTGCAAGCCGGTAATTGATCAGGGCCTGCGCGAAATTGGGAGGCGTGGCTGCCTGGTGCAACGCGCCCAGGTCGTACTGGGCCTGGGCGTCGCCTTGATCGGCAGCGAGTTGGAGCCATTGCATCGCTACTTCGGCACTGGCAATGGTGCCCTGGCCATTGGCAATCATGACGCCCAGGTTGTACTGGGCTTGCGCGTCACCTTGGTCAGCGGCCAATTGGTACCAGGCTAAGGCTACTGCGTCGTCCTTTTCCACATCCTGTCCGGTGGCATACATCAGGCCGAGGTTGTACTGTGCGGCCGCATCACCTTGGTTGGCGGCAGCCCGGTACCAGCGCACCGCCTGCTCAGGGTCTTTGCCTGTGCCATGTCCCAGGCTGTACATCACGCCCAGATTGAACTGGGCGGCGGCATCGCCTGCATTGGCGGCCAAGGTGTACCAGTGTGCGGCGCGCTTCGCATCCATGGGTACATCCTGTCCCGACGAAAACAAAAAACCCAGGTTGAACTGCGCATGCACATGGCCTTGCTCAGCGGCCAGGGTGTACCAGTGTTGGGCTTTTTGGGCGTCTCGCGGCACGCCATGGCCATTGGCATACATCACGCCCAGACCGTACTGGGCTGCCGGATCGCCTTGGGCTGCACTTTCTTCGTAACACGCTTGCGCCAACAAGAAATCTTTTTCCACGCCCTGCCCGTTGGCATACATCACACCCAGGTTGCTCTGGGCGGTGGTGTCGCCTTGCTCTGCTGCACTTTGGTACCAGCGCAGCGCCTGGACATAGTCCACTTCGCCTCCCTGGCCATTGGCATACAGCGTCGCCAGATTGGACTGCGCATAAGCCAATCCCTGCTCAGCAGCGGCCCCGTACCACTTGCGCGCCTGCACAAAGTCTTGGGCCACGCCCTGTCCATGGGCATACATCACCGCCAGGTTGGATTGGGCCTGCGCGGCGCCGCGTTCGGCGGCTTGCTGGTAGCACTTGAGTGCCTGCGTAAAGTCTTGGGGAACCCCCTGGCCGTTGGCATACATCAGGCCCAAATTATTGAGCGCTGCGAGTTGGAGATCGGGGGCGTTGTCGGTCACGGGCTCGGGGGTGGAAACACGCCGATTATGCCGCTGGCACAGCACCCACGGTGCGCCCACGATAAAAGAACGAATTAGGCAAATTTGTCAAAATTCACAAAAAATTTATAAAAACACCTCTGTACTGTCCGATAACTGACACTTTTCTGATGATAATGAATTTCGTTCATTTATCGCACTCCTTGCCCACCCATCCATGTCCAGAACCCCGTTGAGTTTCGTCGGCGAAAGCGATGCCATACGGGCCATCCGCGATTTGCTGCCCGTGGTGGCGGCGTCGAGTTCGACCGTATTGATTACTGGCGAAAGTGGCACGGGCAAGGAAATTGTGGCGCGCTCATTGCACGACCTGTCGCACCGCGCGAACGCCAATTTTGTCCCCATCAATTGCGCGGCCATTCCCAAGGACCTGATCGAGAGCGAACTTTTTGGCCATCGCAAGGGCGCATTCACTGGTGCGGTCACCGACCGGGTGGGGCGTTTCGAGCTTGCACAAAACGGCTCTATTTTTCTGGACGAAATTGGCGACTTGCCCTTGGAGCTGCAAGTCAAACTGCTGCGCGTGCTGCAAGAGCGGGTGGTGGACCCGGTGGGCAGTACCAAACCCGTGCCGGTGGATGTGCGTGTCATTGCTGCGACCCACCGGGACCTGGAGGCTGAAATAGCCGCAGGGCGCTTTCGCGAGGACTTGTATTACCGGCTCAATGTGCTGCCGCTGAATACGCCGCCGCTGCGTGAACGCGCCTCTGATGTTCCCCTCTTGCTGAATTTCTTTGCCAAGCAGCATGCCGCCCATGGCGAAAAACCGATCACTTTTGCGCCCGACTTTGCCTACGCTTTGCAGGCGTACCCCTGGCCTGGCAATGTGCGCGAGTTGTCCAATCTGATTGACCGCTTCAGCACCTTGTTTTCCGGCCAGTGCTTGCAGCTCAAGACTTTTTCTTCCGCCTTGTTGCCCAAGGGTTTAGCCGCTTTCAAGACCCAGGCAGAGGCAGGCGAGTTACCTGTGATCGACCCCTCCATGCAAAGCACGGCGAGCGCATGGGTGGATTCGCCAGGCAGTGGTGGAATGTTTGATGAGCCCTCTGAAGACGATTCAGGCGAAGGCGCTCCCAACGCGGTCGAGCAAATGACTTTCATGTCCCAAGGCTTGCCCGTGCTGCCCCCGGAAGGGCTGTCGCTCAAACACCGCTTGGCAGAAATCGAGCGGGATTTGATTGCACAGGCCTTGAGCCGCACCAACGGCAACGTATCGCAAACTGCACGCATCTTGAACGTGCAGCGCACCACGCTGATCGAAAAAATCCAGAAATTCGGCTTGCGAGAAAGCTGAGAGCCTTCTCGCTAGGCTCCCTGTAAAAGCGCTACGGTGCTTCTTTGCCTTGGGGCTGAGCGCGTGGGTATTGCACCAATGTCTCTTTGGGCTTGGGCGGCGGCGCAGGAGGTGGTGGTGGCGCCACGGCGACCGGTTTGCTTGCGGCTTCCGCCGCTTTTTGCTGGCGCAATGCTGCTTCCACCTCTTTTCGCACGGCTGTCGGGTCTGGCCTAGGCGCCTGGGGTACGGAGCGGACCTGTGAAGACAGGGCATTCAAGGCCGCTGATTGGGCTTGCAGCTTGGCGTCAAGAGCCTGGATCATTTTGCCCAGGTCTTGTGCTTTGGCGTCGGCGGGTTTGGATGCGGCTTGGGCAGCCGCTTGCGCCATGGCCGTCACGACCTCGTCGAGCCGGGCGTCGAGCTTGGCTTGACCACCCACAATGGTGTCCTGGCGCGAATTAATGTCGCGCAAGGTCTCGCCCGCGCCGGTGATCAATTCCATGGTTTCGTTCATGGTGACGATGCGCTTGCCGACCGCCAGCAGCATTTCATCGGCCGCCGTGATGCGCGACTGCAAGCGGTAGGACATGAAGCCGAACAGAGTCATGGACGTCAGCATCAAGGCACCGAAGGTAGCCAAGACGACGATACCGTGGATGCGTGCCGATTGGTGCGCTGCGGTCATAGCGGCAGCGGCCCCGGTCAGGTGGGTGGTTGCGCCGTGCATTTCCCCGGCCGCTTTGGCCGACATGCCCGCGGCGCGGTTGGCCAACTCGGCCGAGTCCAGCATGGCGGAGCGCATAGCAACCATATCGGCGTCGTCCTCGGGGGGCTCTACCAGATGGTCGTCGTGTCCAGGATGTTCGGGGTGTTCGTGGTGCTCGTCATGCGCAGCTTGGGCGCCGTGCGAGGTCTCATCAAGGTGCGGAGGCTCCGCAGCGCTGATAAAACCTGGCGACGCCGGGTTGTCCAGCAAAGGATCCACCCGTTCGATCGATCCACTTACCGTCTCGACGACGGGCTCGGGCGCTGCCGCCGCAGCATCGGTTGCGGTATGCGAATCGGCAGCGTCTGTCCCAGAGATGGCGTCTATGGCCTTGGCCTCTTCGGCAGAGAGTTTGGACGTGGTTTCAGTCATAGCAGGTACCCGGTTGGCTATTTGGATTCTTCAGAGGGGGTTGTGTCGTCGCCCATGAGCGACTGCAGGTCTTTAAGCTGGGCCCGCACGGCGTCGTTTTCCACTTTGAGATGGATGACGCGGGCTGGGAAGTTCATTTCTTGCATTTCCGTCTCATAGACAGGCCGGTTCAGCGCAGGAAGTTTTTCGCTGCCAACGCTTGCAGTACGCCTGGCGCTGGTCGCCTCGGACGGCTTAATGCCTTTCGAGGCACGCTCCGCAGTGCCGCTGGCGGCAATGCTTTGCGATGCCCGCTCAATGTTGTCGCCTCTCGGCACTTTGACCGTATTGTCGGCACCGGTGGCGCTGGTCGTCAGCACAATCTGGTGGGCATCCACTTCGATTTCTTGGCCCTGGGCGAACTTGTCGCGCACGTTTTGGCGAACTTCAGTACCCACGTTGGCGGATTTGCTCTTGGCCACATGGCTGCCCTCAGCCACTTCGACGGAGTGAGGTTTGCCACTGGGAATAAATTGGGGTTCGCTCATAGGGGCTAGGGTGCGAAATGGTCTTTCAGAGACCGTGCAGAACGAATTTGTGGATCGCGCGGCACGCCAGGGCTTGCCGCAAAATTATTGGCGTCTGACAGTGACGCAAACGGCCCGGTTACGACGGCAAACTGAAGTGCCGCTTGGCCATTGAGGTAGGTCGCCACAATCCGTGCCCTGCGCAGGTTGGGGTGCGCTTGCATCCAAAGCGTCGCCTCCGAATAGCTTGGAACGATGGTGTGCTGAACCAGGAAAGTGCCAGCCTGCATCTGACGAACCCATGCCTGCCCCACCTGGGCCTGGGCCGGGCTGGTGATAATTTCTTCGACCTCGCTCGCCGGTGCCGGCGCACTGCGCGCCGTTGCCAAGGACTCTGCGGGCTTGGCCGTAGGGGCAATAGCGGGTGCGGCACCTGCACCCAGTGCGTTGGTGCCACCCACAGGCGTTGTTGCCATTGAAGCGCTAGGCGCAGCCGGTGGCAGCACAGCGCTGGCGCTTGATGCGGGTGCCGATGCCGCCGCAGAGGCCGGGGCCATGGGGGCTGAGGCCGCAAGTTTGGGGCTTGCCAAGCCCAGCAGAACAGCCGTTTGCTGACCGCCGTAGAGCATGAACACGCCCAATGCGCAGACCAACAGCAACCCCGTCACGCCACCGAGCCACAAAAAAACTTTTAGCAAAGAGCGCGGCGCCTTGGATGCTTGCTCAATCGCCTCCGGCACCGCGGGTGCAGGCGGCTCCACGGCCGTGGGTTCGGCCGGGGCAGGGCTGGGCGTCGCGGCGGCAACAGGCGCTGCCGGTGCATACCACGGTGTGATTTTTTTGAGCAGTGCGCTCACGGCACCTTCACGCCCTTGGGCGCGGGCTTGCTCGAGCAGTGCCTGGGACTGCGCCTCGCTAGGCGGCTCAATTTCCCAATTCAGAATGCGTCGCCCGAACGAAGCCAGCAAGCGTTGTTTTTTGCTGGCAGTGGTGAGCAGCATCACCACGCGGATGTTGGCAGCCGGGAAATGCTGCACCAGGCGGGCCAGCAGCTGAATTTCATGGTCGGGCAGCGCAGAGGCGTCATGGACCACCCAAATTTTGGGCGGAGCCACCGGGGTCTTGGAGCCCATGGCTTCTTCCACGGAATAGAACTGCAAGACCTCGTTGAAGCGACTAATCAGCGCTTCGGCACTGGCCGGAAAATAAACCTCCAACGCAATCTGCGGCGCCGCTTCACGCAAGCGTGCGACCAGCAGCTTGCCGTAGTGATCCAAGATCGCATCGTGGCTGCTGACCAGCGACAGGCTCATGTTGTCGTCAATCAAAGCGGCGACGTAGCCTTCCAAACGCATGCGATCGGCCACCCGGAAAAACAGGGGCTGCACGCCAGCGATGGCATCGTCGCCAAACGAGTTGAATTCGGTCATGCGGCGGCCTGCGGCGTGAGCTGCTTGCCATCGGCGTCAAACAGCATGTTGGGGGGAAGCTTGGGGTTGGGGCGGGCCATCGGCTCGACACCTGGTTGCACTTGGGCCAGGCTGAACACATAGGCAATCACCTGGGCCACCGCGAAGTACAGTGCCTCTGGGATGGATTGGTCCAGCTCGGTAGTGAAGTACAGCGCACGGGCGAGTTGGGGTGCCTGGAATATTTCGATGTTGTGGTTCTTGGCTTCTTCGCGGATGCGTGCAGCCACAAAGTCAGCACCCTTGGCCAACAGAATAGGTGCGCCGTCTGACGTGGGGTCGTAGGACAGCGCGATGGCAAAGTGTTCCGGATTGGTGATGATGACGTCGGCATCTTTGACCTTTTGCATCATGCGCTGCGTTGCGACTTCGCGCTGGCGGCGGCGGATCTGGGCTTTGACTTCGGGGCGGCCTTCCATGTCTTTGTGTTCGTCGCGAATTTCTTGTTTGGACATGCGCATGCGCTTCATGAAGGTGTAGCGCTGGTAGGGCGCGTCAATCATGGCAATCAGCACCAGGCTCAGGGTGAGCCAAAGCACTGATTCCGAAATCAACGATCCAGCCATCGACAGCGCCGGCTCGAGCGACATATTGCCCAGCGCCATCAACTCTGCAAAGTGCCGGTCCAACAGCATCAGCAACACGACTGCAATCAAAGTGAACTTGAGCACGGACTTGAGCAATTCCACTACCGCATTGCCGCCAAACATGCGCGACAGCCCTGCGATCGGATCAAGCTTGGACATCTTGGGCATGATGGCGTCCCAGGAGAACAAAAACCCCCCGGTGGCGCCGGATGCGAGTATTGCCACCACCATGGTCACGAGCATGAGGGGAAGTACCAGCAAAAATGCGTGCGTGGCCTGTATCGCAAAGGCCTGTGGCATCAAGGCAGGTGTGTCCAGAAACTTGCGATCCAGCGTAAAGCCCGCGGCGAAATACACCGAGAGTTGGTGGAACCAAATGCCACCTAAGGACATGAGCATCATCACTGCGCCGATCATCACCCCCGCAGCGGGAAGCTCGTGCGAGCGCGCAACTTGGCCTTCGTCGCGCGCACGCTTCAGCCTTCGGGCTGTCGGCTCTTCGGTGCGTTCGGCGCTGTCGTCAGCCATGATGCATCTTCACCTTATTGCAGGCCAAATTGGCCGCGAACTTCTACAAAGCCTTGCAGCCAGAGCCACTGGATGCGCGCGCCCATGCTGGGCAATGCCACCATCAAAATCACAAAGCCGGCCACGATCATGACCGGCAAGCCCAGCGAAAAAATGTTCAAACTCGGCGCTGCACGCGTTGCCACGCCCAAACCGATGTTGATAAACAGCATGGTGACCATGACGGGTAGCGCCAGCAACAGAGCGCCCAAGAACATCATGGAGCTCCATTGAACAAAGTGCGCCCAAGCCCCTGCAGTCACCAAACCCTTGCCAATCGGAAGACTCACAAAACTGTCGATCACCATGCCCAGCAACATGGCGTGTCCACCCATGCCAACAAAAATAAGGGTCGACAAAATCAACAGAAACTGCGCGAGCACGGGCACATTTCCCAAGTTGGGGTCCATCAAGTTGGCCATTGACAAACCTACGGCGGTCGAGACCGATTGACCTGCGAGCAATATCGATGCAGTGATGATTTGCAGCGTCAGTCCCATGATCAGCCCGATGGCAAGCTGGTTAAAGACTTCCACTATGCCAGCAGGTGACACCGGGTCAATGAGCGGCCAGGTAAATACTGGGTAGACCATCCAGGTCACTGCCACCGCCAACAAAATGCGCATGCGGACATTGAGTGCACGCAAAGAAAAAATCGGCGCCGACATCAGTAGCGCAGAGATACGCAGCATGGGCCATAAAAACGTATAAAAACGCTGCACGATGTCGTTGGCCAGAATGTCCATGGTGCAATGGCCGCGCTCTTCAAGCAAACAGCGTGGGAATGCGCTGGAACAAAGCGCGCGTGTAGTCCACCAAGGTTGCCAACTGCCAGCCGCCCACAATGGCCAGGGTGATAGCCAGCGCGGCAAGCTTGGGAATAAAGCTCAGCGTTGACTCGTTGATGGACGTGGCCGCCTGGATGATGCCGATGAAAAGGCCGACTGCCAGCGACACCCCCAGGAGGGGTGCAGAGATCAGCACAATCATCCAGAGTGCCTGGTGCCCAAGGTCAACAACAGCGGCAATGTCCATGGTGAAGTTTCTGTAGAAAAAGTACGTGGGGCGTCGTTAGCCACTAATGCACAAAACTGGCGGCCAGCGAGCCCATGATCAGGCTCCAACCATCCACCAGCACAAATAGCATCAGCTTGAAGGGCATAGAAATCATCATGGGCGAGAGCATGGCCATGCCCATGGACATCAGCACGCTGGCCACAATCAGGTCGATGACCACGAAGGGGATGTAAATCAAAAAACCGATGGTGAACGCGCTTTTGAGTTCGGAGGTGATGAAGGCGGGCACCAGCGTGGTGAAAGGTACTTGGCTGGCGTCCGCCACATCGGCTTTGCGCGCCATTTGCATGAACAGGCCAATATCGTCTTCGCGCGTTTGCTTGAGCATGAAGCTGCGCAATGGCGCCTCTGCAGCCGCGAGCGCCTTGTCAAATTTCATGCCGTTTTCCATATACGGAACCACCGCGTTGGTGTAAACGTCGGTCAGCACCGGCGACATGATGAACAGGGTCAAAAACAGCGAGATGCCTACCAGCACATTGTTGGGCGGCGTCTGACCGGTGCCCAGTGCCTGGCGAAGGATGGACATGACAATGATGATGCGCACGAAAGAGGTCATCATCAGCAGGAGCGAGGGCAGCAAGCTGATGGTCGTCATCAGCGCGAGCAGCTGCAAGGACAGGCTGTACTGAGAGTCTTTGCCGGTACCTGTCACATTGACCATGGGAATGCCTTGGCTCCAGGCCGCTGCCGGGAGCACGAGCAAGAAGGCCGCAAATGCGGCCCAGATCCATTTAGTTTTCACGCGGTGCATCCTGTTGCGGCGCGGGGCCGGTATCGTTCCATTGGCCCAAGGCGGTGAATTGGGTGGCCGTCATGCCGACCAGCACTTGGTGCGTACCAACGCGCACCAAAGCCATTTTTTGGCGCGGTCCGATGCTGATGGTTTCCATCACGTCCAACAGAGGCGGGCCTTTGTGCTTGATCTGCAGGCCTTTCATGCGTTTGAGAGTCCACAAGAGCGCGGCGAGCAAGCCCAGTACCAGCACCATGCTGGCGCCCATGCGCAGCCAATCGATGTTGTTGCCCGCTGCGCCCATGGTGGCTTAGAGGTTTTTCATCCGCTCGGAAGCGGGAACCACGCGGGTCAGGCGGATGCCGTAGCGCTCATTGACCAGCACCACTTCACCTTGAGCGACCACGGTGTTGTTGATCAGCAAGTCCAGCGGCTCGCCGGCAATGCGGTCGAGTTCGACAACGCTGCCTTGCGTAAGGCGCATGAGGTCTTTGATTTTGATCATCGCGCGGCCCACTTCAATGCTCATGGTCACACTGATGTTCTGCAGCACCTCGGGGTTGATCTGGTTTTCCGGGTCTTTGGGGCCGGAAAGTGCGGGGGTTTCGGTCTCGCTCATGGCGTCTTTCCTGTGATGTTTAGTGGTTACCGGGAACTACGGCGCGTTGTATTTGCACAGCGGTCTGGGCGCCCAGGGTGCCGACCTGCACTTCAAAAGCAGGAATGCCATTGGGCTGCAGGACGGCGAAGTCAGGCTTTTTGAAATACAAAATATCACCAGCTTGCATGGTTTCCACCACACGCAATGTGGTGTTGATTTGGCCCAAAATCACATTGGCATCCAGGCAGGCGCCGCCCACGGCTTCTTCCAGGTTTTCGCGCCAAACGCGGTCAGAGTCTTCGTTGCCGTCGCCGGTTTGCACCCGGCTGCGTAGCAGTTCCCTTACGGGTTTGAGCGATGCATAGGGATGCAGCACATCAATGAAACCCATGTTCTGGGTTGCAGTTTCAGTCTCAAACCGGCTCAGAATCACCAGGTCGTTTTCGTCGGCGATTTGCGCAAACTGGGGGTTGATCTCGGAGCTCACAAACTCAAAATCCAGCGGCATGACCGGCGCCCAGGCCTCGCGCAGATTGCGAAAGGTCACATCCAAAATCATGTTGATGATGCGCGTCTCCATGGGCGTAAACAAACGCCCTGGCGAGAGTTGGCCAATGGCGCCTTGGCCAAAGCCACCAAAAAAACTGTCCAGCGAGCTAAACACAATGGTGGGGTCAATCACCACCATGGAAAAACCGCGCAAGGGGTTCATGCGAATCACGTTCACGGACAAAGGCGCACGCAACTCCCGCACATAGTCGCCAAACTTGACGATTTGTACCTTGAGCGGATTAACACGGGGGCTGCTGCGCAGGCTGTCCATCAAACCCGGGCGAAACAAACGGATGAAGCGCTCGTTGATCATGTCGATCGACGTGACGTTGACGCCCAAGCTGCTGTCTTCGCTGGCAATGTCGTGCTTGCGCACACGCGCAGCGGTGTTAAAGCCGGTGTCGACCGCAATCGAGCCGTCGTTCACGCCTTCAGCGAGGGCTGAGAGCTCATCGGCTGAAAGAAGGTTATCTGCCATAGTGCGCGGGGAATCCGGTGTCTGTCAAAGTTACTGAACGATGAAGGAGGTGAAGTAAATCTCTTCAACGCCGCCGAAATCCTCGTACTTTTCGAGCAGGGTGTTCATGGCGTCGCGAATTTTGATAGCCAGGTCCTTGCGGAAGTCGGGCTTGTTCAAATCTGCCTCTGTGGTCATGCGCATGGCGTCCATCACCACGGAACGCAGAGCGAACTCGTGTTTTTTCACGTTTTCCACCACGCGTTCGTCGTAGCGCGTCATCAAGGCGATTTGCACTGACATCACCTTGCGTGATCCGGAGAGGTTCACCAAGAATTCGCGCTCCAGCTGGCTGTAGGTGTATTCAAAGCGAGGGCTGTCGGGCGATTTTTTGTTCAGTTTGGGGGGGCCGCCTTCTTTGCCTTTTCCTTCGTCTTTTTTCTCACCGTGACCACCCTCGGCCTTTTTCTCGCCATGGCCTTCAGCAGCGGGTGCACCATGCCCCTCGGCCGCGGGGGCGCCGTGGCCTTCAGCCGCAGGGGCTCCGTGACCCTCGCCACCAGCCGCGGCTCCTTCGGCCACCATTTGATCCGCGCTGGGCGCCGGTTTGTTGAAGAATCCGGTAATAAACAATGTGCCGACCATAGTTCCCGCGACCAGCACAATGATGCCGACGACGGCGGCGATGATCAAGACGATCGGTTTTTTCGGCTTTTTTTCTTCCGTCTCTTCCGGGGCTGCTGCTGCATCAGACATAGGGCACCTTTATTTCGTAGTTCGTTTCAAAAATTCGCGTCTGTGGCGCTAGGCCAGCAGATTCAATCCGTCGTTTTCGGCTGTCGATCCAGCCTGGGCTGGCGACGGCGCTGCACTGGCCAGTACGCTGGCCGCCGGGGCTGCAAAGGGCGTTCCACGCCCTTTTCCGGGTGTCGAGTTTCCGCCGGATTGGCGACTTTGTTCTCCGTTCACGCTAACCGAAGCAACTGTCATGCCAGATTGTGTCAGCGTGTCACGCAGTTTGTTACTGCCTTGGGTCATCAGTTCGCGTGTGACCGCATTGTCGGTGCTGAACAGCGCATCCAGCCCCCCTGCGTGCATGTCCAGCTCAACATTGATATTACCCAGGGCGGCAGGCTGCATGCGCAATTGCATTTTCCATTGGCCACGCTCGATTTGCGCCATCAAGCGCTGCGCGGCCACCCGCCCCATTTGGTCTGCAACTTGCTGGAACTGCTGGGAGCGGTGGTCCGCCTGGGCCTGGGCATTACCCGCATTGCTACCGCCCGCGGCGTCTGCCGTGCTGACCGACGCGCCAGCAGGTGCGCCTGCACCGGCCTGGGTGGAGAGGTCGCTGGGCTTGGACAGCCCTGTTTCGTTGGTGGGAGCCAGCAGATCGGCGTCAAAGCCTGCAGGCAAGTCCAGCGTCACAGTATCGGTTGCGGCAGGCAGGTCTTTGGAGGCTGGCCCCGAGGCCAGCAGGGCTGCCCAAGTCGTTTCTTTGCCCGTGCCTGACATTTGCGCCAGGCGCTTGGTGATTTCCGGTGCTGGCATGGCCAGCGTCAGCCGCACAGCGTCTTGCGGCGCCATGGCCGGTGCCGGTTCTGCGGCATCGACCGCTGCCAAGTCGGCCTTGCCCACCCAGGCGTTCGTTTGCATGGGTAGCAGGCTGGATTGCACTGCGGTGGCGGCCAAGGCGGTAGCGACGGGTGCGACAGGGGGAGGCTCCATTGCTGCGGGTGGCGGGCTGAGCGCCACGAGGGGCGCCACGGGTGTCAGCGCCGGTTTGACCGCGACCAAATTCGGTGGGGTCGCAGAAACGGTGGGTGGCGAAAGCGTTTCTGGAGCGGGAACGGGCTGTAAGCCAGGCAGCATGGACGCTGGTACGGTGGATGCCGGTACGTTCTGGGGTACAGCGAGCACTTCGACATGGAGCTGCACGCCCTGAGCCGCCGGGCTTGCAAGCAGGGCTTGCAGGTCGTCCAGGGACTTGGTGCTTCCTGCCGGGGTGGGGAGAGCAGCTGGAACGGGGCCTGCCGGGGCCACGGCCACGCCGACGACCGGTGGCATGGCCGTCGGGGTGAGGAGACCCAATGGATCCGCGGCTGCCAAGCTGGCCGCCAAGGCATCTTCGGCAGCTGTACCCTGGTTCAAGACTCCGGCTTTCGTGGTCGGGCTTGCTCCAAACAAGGCCTGCACGGCGGCCTCGTCCAGGCCCTGCATCCGGGCGAATTGCGCCAGGCTGGCCATGTCGGGCAGCGGTGCGTCGCTGGTAATGACATTGATTTTGTTGCCCAGGGGCACGACTTGCAAGCCCTGGCCAGGCGCTTCCAAAGCGGCAAGGTGTTGCCGCTGGGCCTTGAGCGTTTGCCCATTCAATACCTGGGCAAAGTCACTTTTCTCTGATTGCCCTGAGCCCGTCGCCGGCGTTGCTGGGGCGGCGACGGGCTCGTTGGCCGCTGGAGAGACAGGGCGACTGGCTAAAAAACTGAGGTTCGGTTCCATCAATACACCGCTTCATAAAAAGGCCACATCGGGTGGCGAATGGCCAGTGTGATGCAAGAACCGTGACAGGTTAGAACTTGCCACCTGTGGTCAGAGAAAGGTCCGTGCACTCTGTCGGAAATCGATGGCATGGAGCTTGCATTCAGGGTGCCTATGCAACCGCATTTTCACCGTATTCCGACCTAAGGTCATGATTTTCATGAATATTCGCCCATGAGCACGATGACCCTGTCGAACATTCGACAAAACCTATCGAAGTTCAACTACAACGACCTGAGCATTCCTGCGCTGGTGTTGTTGATCATGGGCATGCTGGTGATTCCGCTGCACCCGATGCTGCTGGACATGCTGTTCACCTTCAATATTGCGTCGAGCGTGCTGATCATCATGATCGC
>CAIYRQ010000139.1 GCA_903928635.1 uncultured beta proteobacterium
CAGTGGCAATGAGTGAACAGACACTGAGCCGTCAAATGTCTGTCAACGAAATGGCCAACGCCACTACCACCGGTTTTAAGCGCAGCTTTGAAGCGGCCATGCGCACGGTGGCCGTGGAGGGCCCTGGTTTGAAGAGCCGGTACCAGCCTCAAACCTTTGCCGAAGACTACATCTCCCTCAAGCCGGGCCCGGTCGTCGCGACCGGCAATGATTTGGACATTTCGCTCAATGGCAGCGCGGTGATGGGCGTCACCTCGACCGATGGCCAGCTGGCGTTCACCCGGCGCGGCGACCTGAAGGTCAACGCCAACGGCGCGCTGGAAAACGGCAGCGGCGTCCTGGTGCGCGGCAGCAATGGCGGTGCCATCACGATTCCACCCGGAGTGCGTGTCACCATCCGTGCCGACGGCGCAGTCATGGGCAGCGATCCGGCCCAGCCCTCCACCACCCCACCCTTGCAAATTGGCACTTTGTTGCTGCGCGATGCCAGCCAAACCCCCTTGCAGCGTCGCCCCGACGGACTGTTCATGGTGGCAGGAGCCGATGTGGGCACCGACATCACATCCGGCCCCGAGACGCCCAAATTGACACCCGGCGCATTGGAAGGCAGCAATGTCAACTCTTTGTCCGTGATGGTTAAGCTGATGGACCAGAGCCGTTCGTTTGAGCAGCAAGTCAACCTGATTAAAGAAAGCAAGACTTGTGACGAATCTGGTGCAACGATGATGAAAGCCAGCTGACGGCTTTTCTAGGCACGCGCCTTGCTTATAGCCTTGTAACTTAACGAACACCGGAGCAGTCAATGGACGCATCAATGTGGGTGGCCAAAACAGGCCTCGACGCGCAGCAGACGCGCATGAATGTGATCTCCAATAACCTGGCCAACGTGAACACCACAGGCTTTAAGCGCGACCGCGCGGTTTTTGAAGATTTGCTGTATCAAAACGTACGCCAAGCAGGCGGCCAGACGGGCGCTACCACCCAAGCACCGACTGGTTTGATGCTAGGTACCGGTGTGCGCGTGGTTGCCACCGAAAAGCTCAACCAGCAAGGCAACATGATCAACAGCCAGAACCCGCTCGATTTGGCAATCGCGGGCGACGGGCATTTTCAAATTTTGCAGGCCAATGGCACGACGGCGTACACACGCGACGGCAGCTTCAAGGTGTCGGCAACCGGACAACTGGTGACGTCCAACGGCGCGCCCTTGCAACCTCCCATCACCATTCCACCTACCGCAGCCAGCGTGACCATTGGTCGTGATGGCACTGTCTCCGTTGAATTGCAGGGCGGCGCTGGACAGCAGACTTTGGGTCAAGTGCTGATCGCCCGCTTTTTGAATCCTGCCGGTTTGCAAGCTGCAGGGCAAAACATCATGTTGCAGACGCCGGCCAGCGGCGTGCCGCAAGTGGTCCCCCCAGGCACGGCCGGCGCAGGCACTTTGATGCAGGGCACGCTGGAAGCATCCAACGTCAACGTGGTCGAAGAAATGGTCAACATGATTGAGACGCAGCGTGCCTACGAGATCAACTCAAAGGCCATTTCCGCAGTCGACGGCATGCTCAAGTACATAAACCAAAACATGTAATTAACCCACACGATGAAACATGTTTTTATCGCCCTCGCAGCAATGGCATTAAGCGCATGCTCCGTGATGCCACGCGAGCCGCTCGTACACTCCGAGGGCTTTCGTCCGGTCTATCCCATTGCTCAAGCTGCGCCACAAATAGCTACCGGTGCGATCTACAACGGCGCGCAAAGTGAGTCATTCTTCGGTCGCGGAAGAAGCTTCCAAATTGGGGATGTCATTACCGTATTGCTGAATGAATCTACACAGGCAGGTAGAACCCAAAGTGGCGTCGTAAAGCGTACATCGACCAACGATGTCGTCGGCTCCCTGACGGGTGGGTTCCTGCCTATCGTGAATGCCGCGGGCGGAAATATCAAAAGTGAAGGTACTGGTACCGCGGACCAAACTGCGAGTCTGACCGGGTCTGTAGCCGTGTCAGTGATTGACGTCATGGCCAA
>CAIYRQ010000140.1 GCA_903928635.1 uncultured beta proteobacterium
AGTCAGACGTGTTTGACTACATTGAAGGTTTTTACAATCGAGTCCGCAGGCACAGTCATCTTGACCAAATGAGCCCGCTTGCGTTCGAGCAACTTCAAACCGGAAGTTGATTTATGTCTATGAAAGCGGGTGACGTCCAATAGCGAGCCCTACTACCAGTTCGACGAACTCACAGCAGATTGCGTTAGGTCGGTGATAGTTGATCTTGCAGTAAAGGATGAGGAGAATTATCGCGAGGGTGTTTTCTCCAGCTATGAAAGAAATGTTGAGGCACGAAAAAATGCCATCAGGCGCTTCCTTTTCCTGGAAGCCAAAGCAGCCGAGAAGAAGCGCAAGGCCTTGGAGCAACTGTTGAGCATGCGTGTAGACCTTATGAGTGGTGCCGTACGCGACATGAACCATGCGGACCAAATTCGCAGCCTGATAGCCAGCGTTCAAGAAAAGTCCGCCAAAGCCCGCCGACCTGTTGAGGGCTTGAATCGTTGGGTGGGGTGGGCCACGCACTATTCCAACGTGCTTGACCCCAGACACATGAGCGTTGAGGGGGTGGAGGCGTGGATCAAAAAGTTCCGCCTTAGGGATTGAATTAGCCCTGAGCCCAAGCAGGTGCCCAGCCAAGCGTCAAAACAGCCCTGCAGCACGTGATCGTCCGGCACCACTGGCGTGGGTAGCTGGAGGGGACTTCCTTGCTTGTAGCTGGCTCGCAACAGGGCAAGCCCGCTGATTTGCACTTTTTCAAAATACTGTATATAATCACAGTATGCAGACGGAAATCCAATACCGATGGCGCATCCTGTGGGTGGGTCAGTGGAGGACGACCAGTCACCACTGCACCGAGGAACAAATCCGCAAGGACCACCCAGAGGCAGTGCGCATTGACTCTTCACGCCGGGAATTGAAAGTTGCTGAGACTTTTGATGAACGAACTAATGTCATGTTCCGTGTGTAGCATTTTTGAGACCAACTACAGGTGAAACTCTATGAGCAAAGTTGCGAAAACATTGGCGTCAGTCCCTGAAACAACCACCCAATACTGGACTGCTGTGAAGCCTACCCTCACCAGCTGTGCGTTGGTGCTGTGGCGCTGGATGTGACAGCTGGCTCCCCGACTCTCGTCGTCAAATGCTAGTAACTCTTATTGAAGCAGGCTGTTTTTGCTCTGAGCTCTCAAAAATTAACGGCGGTTAGGGCAGTTCGCTTTTAGCCAATCGTCTGCGGCAGCGCCGGTAATACAAGGTCCCCATGGGCCATGATAAGCATCCTTGTCATTTGAAGGAGGTCCGCCATAGATACCGCCTCCGGGACCCGCATACAAACCTCCACCTGGCCCAGCGTACAAACCACCTCCTGGACCTGCATACATGCCGCCACCTGGGCCTGCGTACATTCCACCTCCTGGACCGCCATATAAGCCTCCACCAGGTCCGCCGTATAAACCACCTCCAGGGCCACCATAAAGGCCTCCGCCTGGCCCTCCATAACAGGCCCCTCCCGGACCGCCGTAACCCATGCATTCCCCTGCCATAGCTTGTGATGAAACAAAAATTATCGCTAACGCAGCAATAGGTATTATTTTTTTCATTGAATACGCTCCCTGGTTAATGATGGCGAAATTTTGCTCCAACTTCCAGTGTTAATTTTTTTGACGCTCAACCTTGCTCACAAAAAGTCCAAAAAATAGCTTGCGTGGTCGTTTTTGTATAGACTACTTTTAGTCAACTTTTCACCCTCGAAAACCGTCGAGCAGGTTTAAATTAGTCTGGTAAAGCGCCACGTTCGGGACGTGGAGACCGGAGGTTCGAATCCTCTCACCCCGACCACATCCCCTTCACACTCACGACCGCGGCTTGATGTTCTCCGGATCGTACAAAGCACCATAGCCCACCGCTTCCACTTTGACCGGGTAAATGTCGTCAAAGTACTGGATCTGTAGCTCGCGCCCCACTTGGCAGTACTCATAAGGCAGGTAAGCCAAGGCAATGTTCTTGCCAATGGTCGGGCCAAAGGCGATGCTGGTGGTGTAGGAGCGGCGGCCTTGGCTGTCGATCAAGGTTTGACCGTTCGCCGGGTCCATCACCGGCAGGTTGCCCAGCGGGTAGCGGGCCACGCCGGTGCTGTCGATGTTGTGCGTCATAGTCAGCGTGCAGAGCATGGCGGGCTGGTGGTCACGCTCGCGGAACGCCAAATGCGCTTGCTTGCCGTGGAAGTCGGCGGCCTTCACCTTGGGTCGGGCCAGATCGCATTCCATGAGGTTGTACTCAGTGAGCAAGTCGCCGTTTTGGAGGCGCAGGCTCTTTTCCATGCGGCGGCTGTTGGCATAGGTTTCCACGCCCACGGGCGTGACACCTTGCGCATACAGCGCGTCCCACAGAGCCAAACCGTCTTCGTATTTGAAATGCAGCTCCCAGCCCTGCTCGCCCACATACGAGATGCGGAAGGCAAGCACCGGCACGCCGGCAATCTTCAGGTTACGGAAGGCGGTGAAAGGAAAGTTCTCGTGCGTCCAGGCCTCTGGCTCGTCGGCAATTTTTTGGATGGTGGCACGGGCGTTCGGCCCCCACAGGCCCAGGCAGCCGTAGGCAGTGGTGGTGTCGGTGACCTTGACGTTGGCGCCCCGGTCCTGCGCCATGCGCTGAATCCACACCAGGTCGCGGTGGCCCGCGTCGGCACCGTCAATCACGCGGTAGTGGTCTTGTGCCAGGCGCAGCACCGTCAGGTCGGCGCGCACGCCGCCTTTGGCGTCCAAGAAATGGGTGTAGACACCCTTGCCCACCGGCGTATCGCCACCCACTTTGGCCACGCAGATGTATTCCAGCAAATCCGCTGCGTCCGGGCCTTCGACGTCAATCTCCGCGAAGTGCGAGACATTGATCATGCCCACGTCCTCCGTCATCTTGAGGTGTTCGGCGTTGGACACGCGCCAGAAATGGCGGTTGTCCCACTCGTTGGCGCGCACCGGTACTTTGTCGCCATAGACCTGCAGCAGGTGCTCGTTGCTGGCGTAGCCATGGGCACGCTCCCAGCCGGAGAGTTCCATGAAGTAGGCACCCAGCGCTTTTTCACGCTCGTAAAACGGGCTCTTAAAAATGCCCCGCCCCGCGCTGTAGGGCTCGCGGTTGTGCACCGGCGGGTTGTAGATCTTGAACGCGCCTTCGTAGCAGCGGTCGTGAATGTACTGCTCGTCCTGCTGGTAGGGGTAGATACGGGCAACGTCGATGCGCGCATGGTCGATGTGCGTGTAGCCGTCGGTCATCCAGTCCGCCACGATTTTTCCGACGCCTGGACCGTCCTTCACCCACACCGCTTCGGCGTACCACAGGCCGCGCACTTTGGACGATTCGCCAATGGACGGGTTGCCGTCGGTGGTTACCTGCAAGAGGCCGTTGAACGAGTATTTGTCGTCGTAGCCTAGCTCGGCCAGGATAGGGGTGAGTTCAATCGCGCGCTCCAGCGGCGCCATGATTTGGTCCAGCTCCAGGTCGCGTTGCGAGGGCGAGAGGCGCGCCTGCTCTTTTTCAAGCAAGTCGCGCGGATGGCACATGCGGGGGTTTTTCTCTTCGTAATAGCCCCACTCGATCTGGCCACCCTCGGGGGTTTTGGGGTCCCCGGTGTCGCGCAGGTAGGCCGAGTTGCCCTGGTCGCGCAAGAGCGGGTAGCCAATGTCTTTACCGGTGCCTGCAAATTCCAAATAGGGTTTGAAAAAGGTTAGCGGGTGATCCACCGGCATGATGGGCAAGTCTTCTCCGGCCATATTGGCAATCAGGCGACCCCACAGGCCGGCACACACCACGACGTATTCGGCTGCAATAAAACCTTTGGTGGTTTCCACGCCCTGGATGCGACCGTTTTCAATGCGCAGCCCGGTGCAGGCGGTGTTGGCAAACGATTGCAACTTGCCCGAGGCTACCGCTGCGTCCACCAGCTCGCCCGCCACCATTTGGGAGCGGGGTTTGACCAAGCCGGCGTCCGGATCCCATAGCGCGCCTTGCACCATGCTCTCGTCCAGCAGCGGCATTTTGGCTTTGGCTTCGGCGGCACTGATCATCTCGACACGGTTGCCAAAGGCCTTGCCCGAGGCCACGCGGCGCTTGAGTTCTTGCATGCGCTCGTCGTCCCCCACCCGCGCCACCTCAATGCCGCCGATGCGGTCATAGCGGCCCATCTTCTCGTAAAAGTCGATGCTGTACTTGGTGGTAAAGATGGTCATCTGATCGTGCATCGTGTTGAAGCAAAAATCAGAAGCATGGGCGGTGGAACCCACATCAGTGGGAATGGCGGACTTGTCGATGCCGACGATGTCGTCCCAGCCACGCTCAATCAGGTGGTGCGCCACCGAAGCGCCGACGATGCCGCCCTGGCCGATGATGACAACTTTGGCGCGTTCAGGAAATTGGGCCATGTTTGCGCGTGCTCCTACAGAAATTGGTAATGGGGTGCCTTCAAGGCAAGCTGACAGTGTATTCAGCCCCGCGACCTGGAACGACTCAATTGCGACAGCCTTTTTCGCAATGTCGGCAAAGTCCTCGGACCTCAGCCATCAGGCCCGCGCGTCGCCCCAGCGCAGCGGCGTGTGGTCGTCGCCGCGGTACATGGTTTCACCATGGCGGTCCACGCAGTAGTGGCGCGACACGATCATTTCGTTGAAATGCATGTCGGCGGCAATGCGTGTGTACTCGAACAACACGCTGCGGGTAATGCGCGCACCTGATCGGATCAGGCAGCCATTGCCAATCCAAGCCGGCCCGGTGATGGTGGCGCCTGCCTCCACCCGGGTGCTGGAGCCGATGTAGACAGGCCCTTCAATCTTGACGCGGTCCCAGTCAATCGACACATTCAAGCCCACCCAAACGCCGGGACGAACCTCTTTGCCCGGCATTTTCATGTCGGGCACCTCGCCCTTCAGGACGCGCTGCAATACGGTCCAGTAGTCACTCACCCGTCCAATATCGATCCAATGGAAGGGTCGGTTTTGCACAAAAAACGGTAACTGTTGGTCCACCAGCTTCGGAAAGAGCTCCGATCCAATGTCATACACCTTTCCCGGTGGTACCAGATCCAGCACTTCGGGCTCAAAAATATAAACGCCTGTGCTTGCCAGGGTGGATTTGGCGTCGACGGGTTGGGGTTTTTCCTGAAAAGACGCAATGCGCCCATCTGCGCCCGCCAGTACGACCCCGTAAGAACTGACGTCTGCCAAGGGTACGTCCATTGCCACCAGACTGGCCACTGCGCCTTTGGCGTGGTGCTCGGCAATCGCAGCGGTGATGTCCAGGTCAATCAACGCGTCGCCGCACAGCACCAAGGTGGTTTGGTCAAAAAAACCGCTGAAATCCTGGATGCGACGCATGCCGCCGGCTGAACCCATGGGGCGGGGAACGACGTCGCCGCTTTCACGCACACCTTCGTAGGAGTAGCCAATTTGTACGCCCCAACGGCTGCCATCGCCGAAATATTCTTCGATCTTCTGGTGGTGGTAAGCGACATTGACCATGATTTCGGTAATGCCGTGGCGCGCCAGGTGTTCGATCAGGTACTCCATGACCGGCTTTCCCAGAATGGGGACCATTGGTTTGGGAAGGTCCCGGGTGAGCGGACGCACACGGGTACCTTGCCCCGCCGCCAAAATCATGCCTTTTGCCATCGTGATTCCCACCCTCTGTAATGCATGCTGCGCCGAAGGTGCTGCTGCAGGCCTTCGGCTCGGTTGCCAAACAGTTTATCCGGCGCGTATGACCGGAATATGCCAAGCCTTGATCAGTTGGCAGGGATTTGGGCTGCACCCGACGCCGGTGCGGCAGGTGCGCTGGCGGCCACGGCGGGCGCCGTTGCAGCCGCACCTTCCAACACGCTGCCGCCGGAGCTCGGGCGCAGATTGCCGAAGTAGGCCAGGGCCAAGGTGCAAACAAAAAACAGCGTTGCCAGAACCGCCGTGGTGCGCGACAAAAAGTTGGCGCTGCCGCTGGCACCAAACAAGCTGCCTGAGCTGCCACTGCCAAACGCAGCGCCCATGTCCGCACCTTTGCCGTGCTGGACCAGGATCAGGCCAATCATGGCAATGGCCGAAATCATTTGAACCGTCAAAATCACCGTAACCACGTAGCTCATCAAATCACTCCTAAAGGGGAAACATTGCAGCGCGCCTCAATGGGCC
>CAIYRQ010000141.1 GCA_903928635.1 uncultured beta proteobacterium
CATTCGCAGGCCTGCACGATCTGTGCAAAGCGTTCCGGCTTGCGAAATGCATCGCAGCGCTCCAACAAGCGCACGGTGGCCGCTGCATCCAGGGCCGCACTGCGGTGGATGTTGCCGTGCTCGCGCGCCACGACTTCCGCCGGTTCGGCGCAGTCGCGCGGCACACGCAGGCGCTGGCACAGCTGCTTAATCAGTTTAACGCTGCGCGCTTCATGAGCAATGTGGCGTGGCCACTCGGCCTTCGGGGTCGTGGCCTTGCCCAGGTCGTGCACCAAACAGGCAAAGCGCACCTCCAGCGCAGCTTGTGCGGTGGCCGCAGCGTCCACCACCATCATCACGTGCACGCCACTGTCGATTTCAGGGTGGTGCTCAGGCGGTTGCGGCACGCCCCAGAGTGCGTTCACTTCGGGCATTACTGCGGCCAGTGCGCCACAGTCGCGCAATACGTCAAACATGCGCGAGGGCTGCGCCTGCATCAAGCCCTTACTCACTTCCTGCCACACCCGCTCCGACACCAGATGCTGCGCCTCTCCGGTTTGCACCATGTCGTGCAGCAAGGATTGAGTCTCTGGTGCCACTTCAAACTGGGTAAAGCGTGCTGCAAAGCGCGCCAGCCGCAGAATGCGCACCGGGTCTTCGGTAAAGGCCGGGCTGGCGTGGCGCAGCAGGTGCGCTGCCAGGTCGCGCTGGCCGCCGCAGGGGTCTACCAGGGTGCGCACATCGGGCAGGCCACTGCCGTCGGACATTTCTAATGCCGCCATGGCGTTGATGCTCAAATCACGGCGTGCCAAATCTTCTTCCAGCGTCACGCTGGGGTCGGCATGCACTACAAAGCCGCGGTAGCCGCTGCCGCTCTTGCGCTCGGTGCGGGCCAGTGCGTATTCCTCGTGCGTGTGGGGATGCAAAAAAACGGGGAAGTCCCGCCCGACCGGCAGGTAGCCCTGCGCGACCATCTGCTCGGGCGTGGCACCGACCACCACCCAGTCCCGGTCCTGCACCGGCAGGCCGAGCAAATGGTCACGCACCGCGCCGCCGACGAGATAGGTTTGCATCGCGGTGCGCGCCCTTACATTCTTTGAACTCAGCGATGAAGGCGGTAAGGCTCTTCAAAGTCCAGAAAGTCTTTTTCCGCCAAGGCGCCGTCAATCCAGGCCTTCACGCCGGGCAAGTTGTGGACGCGCTCGACATAGGCGCTGATCACTTCCGGCACCGGCAATGCATAGGTCTTGAGGCGCAAGCACACCGGTGCAAAGTAGGCGTCGGCAACGCTGAATTCGCCAAACAGCATGGGGCCACCATGGCGCTGCAGCAGCTCCGCCCACATTTGCACCAAGCGCGCCACGTCGGCGCGCACCGCTGCGTTGTCACGCCAGATCAGCGCACCGCGTTCGGGCAAAGACGCTTCGATATTCATCGGGCAATTGCCGCGCAGACCAGTAAAGCCGGAATGCATTTCTGCGCAAATGCTGCGGGCATGGGCGCGTGCACTAGCGTCTTGTGGCCACAAGTGTTTTTCAGGGAAGCGCTCTGCAACCGTCTCGGCAATCGCCAGCGTGTCCCAGACAACTATCGCGCCGTCTTGCAGCAGCGGCACTTTGCCAGTGGGGCTGAGACCGGCGAGTGTTTGCTTGAAATGAGAGTCGGCGCTGAACGAGTCAAAACGGACTACTACTTCCTCAAATGCAATCCCGGCCTGGGTGAGCAGTACCCAGGGGCGCATGGACCACGACGAATAATTTTTATTGCCCACATAAAGCTTCATCACGAAACACCTCCTTTTGAAATTTTGACCACGGTCATCAGGGCAAATCCAAACCCTGCTCTGGCGTGGCTGCGTCCAGCGGCCCCACGGTTCCCAAACGCGCTTTGATCGATTGCGGCTGACCCGTCAGCACCGCCGCATACATCGTCGTGTTGGACAGCACTTTTTTGACGTAGTCGCGTGTTTCGTGAAACGGAATGCTCTCTGCCCACGCCGCACCTTCCATGGTGGGGCCTCCGCTGGCGCCGCGCCAGGCGCGCGGTCGGCTGGGGCCTGAGTTGTAGGCCGCCGCCGCCAGCGGCATGGAGCCATTGAAGCTGTCGAGCACCAGCTTGAGGTAGCCGGTGCCTATCGCAATATTGGTGTCGCGGTCGCTGAGCTTGGCGGGTGTGAAGTCGCTCAGGCCGATTTTCTTGGCCGTCCATTTGGCGGTGGCGGGCATGACCTGCATCAGGCCCGATGCGCCCACGCC
>CAIYRQ010000142.1 GCA_903928635.1 uncultured beta proteobacterium
GCGCAGCAATTGCATGCCCGCAAGGCGGTTGTGATCACCGGCCATGGCGCCGATGCGGTGGAGGCGGCCCTCGCCGGCAAGGGTGGCGCGTTGGATCTTGCTTTTGTGCGCCAGGAGCCGCAGCTTGGTACCGGCCACGCCGTGCAGCAGGCGGTGCCTGTGCTGGCGGATGATGGCGTGGTGGTGGTTCTCTCGGGTGATGTGCCTCTCACCCAGGCCGCCACCTTGCAAGCGCTGATTGAGGTCTGCGCGGGCAAGCATTTGGCATTGCTCACCATTGATCTGCCAGACCCGACCGGCTATGGCCGCGTGGTGCGCTCGGGCGATGCGGTGCAAGCCATCGTGGAACACAAAGACGCCAGCGCGCAGCAACGCGCGATCACCGAAATTTACAGCGGCATCATGGCCGTGCCTGCGGCCTTGCTCAAGGGCTGGCTGGCCCGTTTGGACAACCACAATGCGCAGGGCGAGTACTACCTCACCGATATTGTGAAATTCGCGGTGCAAGACGGCGTGACGGTACTGGCCCAAAAAACCACCGACGCAGTGCAGGTGGCCGGCATCAACAGTCCGTTGCAGCTCGCGGAACTGGAGCGCAGCTTCCAACACCGCCAGGCGCTGGCGCTGATGGAGGCAGGCGTGCGCTTGGCCGACCCCGCGCGGCTGGACGTGCGCGGCCAGCTGGTGTACGGAGCCGACGTAGAAATCGACGTGAACTGCATTTTTGAAGGCGCGGTGTCGCTGGGCGACGGCGTGCGCATCGGTGCCAACTGTGTCATTGCCAACTGCAGCATTGCGGCAGGAGCGGTCATCCATCCCTTTACCCACATTGATGGCGGCAGCCAGGGTGTGACCGTGGGCGAGGGTGCCTTGATCGGACCCTTTGCCCGCCTGCGCCCTGGTGCGCAGTTGGGCGCGCAGGTGCATATCGGCAACTTTGTGGAAGTCAAGAACTCTACTCTGGCCGATGGCGCCAAGGCCAACCACCTGGCCTACCTGGGCGATGCCACCGTGGGCGAGCGCGTCAACTTTGGCGCGGGCAGCATCACCGCCAACTACGATGGTGTCAACAAACACCGCACCTTGATCGAGGCCGATGTGCATGTGGGCAGCAACTGTGTGCTGGTGGCACCGGTCACGCTGGGCGCGGGCGCCACGGTAGGCGGCGGGTCGACCATTACCAAAGACGTGGCCGCAGGGTCATTGGCTGTGGGACGGGGTAAGCAAACTGCTCTTGCGACCTGGACTCGGCC
Organism: uncultured beta proteobacterium; assembly: GCA_903928635.1. Lineage (GTDB taxonomy): Bacteria > Pseudomonadota > Gammaproteobacteria > Burkholderiales > Burkholderiaceae_C > Allorhodoferax. The sequence goes on from CAIYRQ010000142.1 coordinate 1,254, forward strand.
GGTGAAGGTCAAGAAATAGCGCGGACTTCGGGCCCTTCCGGGCTTTAGCTGGCGGTGCCCAGCGGCCAGGTAGAGCTGAACTTGGCGCGTTTGACGCTGAAAAAAGCCTTTACATTGCGCACATTGGCGTCCTGGGTCAGCAAACGCGAGGTCGTGGCCAGGTAGTCCGGCATATCGCGCGCTTGGATCACGAGCACAAAGTCCGGCCCCGGCGACACGCGCCAGCACTGCTGAACGGCGGCGTCCGCCACCACCCGCGATTCAAAAATGTCCAAGTGTTCTGCGCCTTGGCGGTCCAGCGTTACTTCGACCAAAGCACTCAATCCATGCCCTTGCAGTGCGGCCATGCGGTCGGCATTGAGCACGGCAACCTGGCGTTCGATCCAGCCTTCATCCTGCAGGCGTTTGACGCGGCGCAAGCAGGTGGGTGGCGTGAGGTGCAGGTGCGCGGCCAAGGCCAGGTTGCTGCGCGACGCATCGTGCTGCAATGCATCTAGCAGTTTTAAGTCTGTGGCATCTAGAAAATTTTGTTCCATAAAGTAATTATATATGGCTATTAATTTCATAGCATTGATTTAACGCAATATTATTGCAATGATTAATTAATTTTGTTAGTTTATTTCTAGGCTCTTTGCCTACACTGCGCGGCATCAAACCCTGTGGAGATCATCTATGTGTGGCATCGTCGGCGCCGTTTCTACCCGCAACATCGTTCCCATCCTGGTGCAGGGCCTGCAGCGCCTGGAATACCGCGGCTATGACTCCTGTGGCGTCGCAGTGCATGCGGCCAGTCTGGGCCAGCCCCAAGGCGGCTTGCGCCGGGCGCGCAGCACCGACCGTGTCTCGGAGCTGATGGCGCAGGTGCAGACCGACCAGATTGAGGGCGGCACCGGAATCGCCCACACCCGCTGGGCCACCCACGGCGCGCCCGCGGTGCGCAATGCCCACCCCCACTTCAGCCATGGGCCCCACGCCAGCGGCACCGACAGCGCCCCACGCGTGGCTCTGGTGCACAACGGCATCATTGAAAACCACGATGCCCTGCGCGCCGCGCTGCAGGCCAAGGGCTATGTGTTTGTGAGTCAGACCGACACCGAAGTCATTGCCCATTTGGTGGACAGCCTGTACCACGGCGACTTGTTTGACGCGGTCAAAGCCGCTTTGGACCAATTGCAGGGTGCCTATGCGGTGGCGGTGTTTCACAAAGACGAGCCGCACCGGGTGGTGGGTGCGCGCGCTGGCTCGCCGCTGATTCTGGGTGTGGGCAAAGACCACAGCGAAACCTTTTTGGCCAGCGACGCCATGGCCCTGGCCGGTGTGACCGACCAGATCGTCTACCTCGAAGAGGGCGACGCGGTGGACATTCAGCTGGGCAAATACTGGATTGAAGACCGCGCGCGCCAGGCAGTGACGCGCACGGTGCAAACCGTACAAGCGCACAGCGGCGCAGCCGAGTTAGGCCCCTACCGCCACTACATGCAAAAAGAAATTTTTGAGCAGCCGCGCGCGATTGCGGACACGCTCGAAGGCATTGAAGGCATCACGCCCGAGCTGTTTGGCGACGGGGCTTACAGCGTGTTCAAGGCCATCGACCGCGTGCTGATCTTGGCCTGCGGCACCAGCTACTACAGCGGCTGCGTGGCCAAGTACTGGATCGAGGCCATTGCCCACATTCCCTGCCAGGTGGAGATTGCCAGTGAATACCGCTACCGGGACTCGGTGCCCGACCCGCGCACGCTGGTCGTCACCCTGAGCCAGTCCGGGGAGACGGCCGACACCCTGGCCGCACTGCGCCACGCCCAAAGTCTGGGCATGCACAACACCCTCACCATTTGCAATGTGGGCACCTCCGCCATGGTGCGCGAATGCAAGCTGGCCTACGTGACCCGGGCGGGCACCGAGATTGGCGTGGCGTCCACCAAGGCGTTCACCACCCAACTCGCGGCGCTGTTTTTGCTCACGCTGGCACTGGCCCAAACCAAAGGTTTGCTCAGCGACGCCCACGAGGCGATGCACCTCAAAGACATGCGCCATTTGCCCGCGGCCTTGCAGGCGGTGCTGGCCTTGGAGCCGCAAGTGATTGCCTGGGCGCAAGAATTTGCATCCAAAGAAAACGCGCTGTTTTTGGGCCGTGGCACGCATTACCCTATCGCCCTGGAAGGCGCGCTCAAGCTCAAAGAAATCACCTACATCCACGCCGAGGCCTATGCCGCCGGTGAACTCAAACACGGCCCGCTGGCGCTGGTCACCAGCGCCATGCCGGTGGTCACCGTGGCGCCCAATGACGCGCTCTTAGAAAAGCTCAAAAGCAATATGCACGAGGTGCGCGCGCGTGGTGGTGTGCTGTTTGTGCTGGCCGACGCGGACACGCACATTGAGAGCAGCGAAGGCATCCACGTGATCCGCATGCTCGAACACTACGGCCTGCTCTCACCCATCCTGCACGTCGTGCCCTTGCAACTGTTGGCCTACCACACCGCCTGCGCACGGGGGACGGATGTGGACAAGCCTAGAAACTTAGCGAAGTCGGTGACGGTGGAGTAGCTTGTAGTTTTTCAAAAGCGGCGTTCACCGACAAGTGAACGTCGCCAGACAGCGCACTCCAGAGGGGGGAACGCACCAACCGGTCTTGCACGGGGCCCTTGACCTCCGCCAGATGGAACCGGATATGTCGGTCAGCCAGGTCGCGGTTGATGTCACTGAGTACTTCCATGGCAGTGGTGTCTACGCGGTTCACGGCGCTCATGATCAGCACCACGTCGTGGAGCGTGGGGTCATGTTCCAGCTCCTGGCTGATGCGCATTTCGATGGCGCTTAGGTTTCCAAAAAAAAGGCTCTCGTCCACCCGCAGAAACAGCACACCCGCAATGGTCTCAACGCCATGGCGCTGCACATTGCGAAAGTGTTCGGTACCTGCAATTCGGCCGATGACCGCGATGTGTGGATTGCTGGCGCGGATCAGAAGGGCACCGAGCGACAGGCCCACGCCGATGGAAATACCCCACTCCACACCCAGCGCAAGCACGCCGGCCGTAGTTCCCAGCAGAGCCCAACCGTCGGCGCGGTCGTAGGCCCAGGCCTGGCGAAAAGCATTGACATCAATCATGGTGATGGCCGCCACCGTGATGCTTGCCGCCAGGACGGCCAAGGGCAAATGGCTAAGCCATTCGGTGCCCATGGCCAGCACACCCAGCATGGCAAGCGCCGCCACGATGCTGGCCAACGGGGTGCGTGCACCAGCGGCCAGGTTCACGGCGGTGCGCGACAGGCCGCCGCCCACGGGCATGCCGCCAGAAAAGGCCGCCACGATGTTGGCGCTGCCCAGCCCTAAGAGTTCATGGTTCGCATCCACCCGTTCTCGGCGCTTGATGGCCAGCGCTTGCGCCATGGTGATGTTTTGCACGGTGCCAATGACGGCAATGAGCACGGCAGGCCCTAACAGCTCTCTGATTGAAGCCATGTCGGGCATGAAGAAATGCATGGCTTCAAGGCCTCCGGCCAAGGTGCCGACCACAGCAACACCATGCGTCGTGTCCAGCCCAAGTTCAAACACCAATACCGTGGCCACCAACACCACCAGCAAAGGCACGATTCGAACCACCAAATCCCCGCGCTGGGCCGACATTCCGAGGTGGGTCAACCAACCCGCTAACAGCTTGCGGCTCAGGGTCAGCACGACAATGGCACTGCCACCTAGGACCAATGTGACCGGATTCGACTCACCCAAACGCTGACTGATGGCCGGCATCACCTGCCACAAGCCTGAGCCATGGATGGGAACCCCGGTCAAAAACTTCAGTTGGCTGATGACAATCAGAATGGCGGAGCCCGAAATAAATCCGCTGATCACCGGCCGGCTCAGCAGCTGCGACAGAAAACCCATGCGCATCACACCGAACAAGAACACCAGTATTCCCGACATCAGCGCCAAGGTGGCAGCCATGGCGATGTAATGGGCGCTGTGCGGCTCCGCCAAGGGGCTCAGTACCGCAAAGGTCATGATGGCGGTGATGGCCGCCGGTCCTAGGGCTTGCGTCATGGAGCTTCCCAGAAACGCATACACCAGTACGGGGAAAATGCTGGCATACAGCCCCGCCTGGGGAGACAGCCCCGCTAAAAGTGCGTAGGCCAGGCTTTGGGGAATCACGAGCACTGTCAGCACCAGACCTGCCAACACGTCGTGGGGCAGATCCACAGTGGAATAGTTGCGCATCCAAGCGGGCAGGGAGGGCGAAAAAGCGGTTTTGGCTTGCATGTCCCAGACACTGTACCGCACGCCCACACCGGGGAAAATCAGCCCTCGCCTCAAGTGCTTTCAAAAACGCGCATTGCGACAGCCGCCGTTTTGCAAAGGCTTGAAAAATGCTGGCGCATAATAAAAATCAAATTGGCAAATATGTAGGGGGGGGAACCCGTGCAAACAAACAAAGTCATTGACGGTATCGACGTCATCATCGAAGGCGAAGGTGAACGCACGATGGTGATGGTTCACGGCTGGCCGGACACCTACCGCGTGTGGGATTCCCAGGTGGCATCGTTCAAAGCCCACTACCGCTGTGTGCGGTTCACCTTGCCCGGTTTTGACTCCAGCAAACCGCGCCGCGCCTACGGATTGGAGGAGATGATGGGCATCTTTGCCAACATCGTGAACGCCGTATCTCCCAACGATAAAGTCATCATGCTGATGCACGACTGGGGCGCTGCATTTGGGTACCAGTTTTGTATGCGATATCCGCACCGGGTGGAGCGCATGGTCGGGGTGGACATCGGTGACGCCGGTTCGCCCCAGTACTTCCAATCGCTCAATTGGAAAGCCAAGCTCGGGGTTGCGGCTTACCAGCTCACTCTGGCGCTGGCGTGGAAGCTGGGCGGCGGCTTAGGCACCCGCATGACACGCGCCATGGCCAAGTTGCTCCAGGCACCGTCCCAGGCCGAGTTCATCACGGCGAATATGAATTTCCCCTACTACATCTATTGGACGGGCGCCCACGGTTCCTACCGTGGCATGCGGCCTTTGGATCCGCCCTGCCCGATGTTGTTTTTCTACGGCCGCAAGAAGCCATTTATGTTCCATTCGCCGCAATGGGTGCAAGCCCTGGGCGAGCGCTCTGGCAGCAAGGTGTTGCCGTTTGACACCGACCACTGGCCCATGGTGCGACAGCCGCAAGCATTTAATTTGGCGGTGTTGCAGTGGTTGGCGCAGCCATAGTCGCCTTCTCCTGCGCCAACACGCTCGCCAAATAGTCCATCAGCACCGCCACCCGGTGCGGGATGTAGCGGTTGCTGGGCAGCACTGCATAGATGCCCAGGGCGGGCGATTCAAAGTCGCTCAGTATCTCCACCACCTCCTTGCTTTGCAAAAAGGGCTCGGTCAAAAAATCCGGTTGAAGCGAAATACCCATGCCTTGGGCGGCAGCCTGCATCAACGCTACACCGTTATTGGCAGTAAGGCGTCCGCGCACGGCAAATGTTTGGACGTGGCCATCCACCAGGTACGGCCAGGTGGCGCTGTTATTCGCCATGGAATAGACCAGGCACTCGTGGTGCTGCAGTTGCGACGGATGGCGCACATCACCGTGCAGCGCCAGGTAGGACGGTGAGGCGGTGGTCAGCAGGCGGCATTGGCCGAGTTTGCGCACGATGTCACCGGGCTGCAGGTCCGCGGTAATGCGGATCGCCAGGTCAATGCCTTCTTCAATCAGGTTGGCGCGCTGGTCCGAAAAATTGAGCAGCAGCTCAATATGGGCATGGGTTTGCGCAAACGCCAGCAGATGGGGCATCAAGCGCTGCAGGCCAAAGCTCAAGGGCAGCGCCAGGCGAATGCGCCCGCGGGGCACAGCCTTTTCTTCCACCAGGCTGGATTCCGCTGCGTCTACCAGGTTCAAGATGACGCGGCACTTCTCCAGGTAGGCCGCGCCCGCCGCCGTGAGCGTCAGGCTGCGCGTGCTGCGGGTCATGAGTTTGACCGCCAGTTGGGACTCCAGCGCGGCAATCTGGCGGGTCACGACCGAGCGGGCCACCTGCATCTGCTCGGCGACCGCCGTAAAGCTGCCGGCCTGCGCGACCCGCACAAAGGTTTGCATTGCATCAAGCTTGTCCATTGTTGCGTATTGTGCAACAAGCTTTTGTTGATTTGTGTCTTTTTGTGATCCAAATACCGGCCTACAGTCCCACCCATCACGAGACACACACCATGCAAACCCACCGCAACGTCCTTTTTGTGCCCCACGGCGCGCCCACTTTTGCCCTGCAGCCCGGTGCGGCCGGCGCGGCCATGAGCCAGCTGGTGCACTCCTATGGCACACCGCGCGCCATCGTGGTGGTGAGCCCGCACTGGGAAACCACGGTGCCTACCGTTGGCACCGCAACGCAGCTCGACACCATTCATGACTTTGGCGGCTTCGATCCGCGCCTGTACGAGCTGCGCTACCCTGCCACCGGCTGCCCCGAAGCGGCCCAGCAGGTGGTGGCGGCCTTGCAAGCCCATGGCTTTACCGTCCAGCAAGACGCCCAGCGCGGGCTGGACCACGGCGCCTGGATTCCGCTGCGCCAAATGTTTCCGGACGCCGACATTCCGGTCATTCCTTTGTCGGTGCAAACGCATTTGGGGCCGGAGCACGCTTACCGCATTGGCCAGGCTTTGGCGGATTTGGCCCAACACAATTTCTTGATCGTCGCGTCGGGCAACGTCACCCACAATTTGCGCGACTACCAGGTGGCGCGCATGGCGGGCGGCCAAACGCCGGACTATGTGCAGGCCTTTGCCGACTGGGTGCAAGTCCACATGGCCAACAAAGATGTGGCGTCCTTGCTCGACTACCGCCGTGCCAGCCCCAGTGGCGCACGGGCGCACCCCAGCGAAGACCATTTGTTGCCCTTGTTTACTGCCTTGGGCGCGGCGGGCTTGGATGCGCAACCCGAGGCTTTTTACCGTGGCATCAGCGACTACGTGATTGCCATGGACGGCTACGCATTCCACTAAGTACCGCACCATGAACACACACTACACCTCTACCGCCAAAGGCCTGCACTGGCTCATGGCCTTGATGATTTTCGGCTTGCTGGCGATGGGCTTTTACATGTCCGATCTGCCGTTCTCTCCCGAGAAACTGCAGTACTACTCCTGGCACAAGTGGGCCGGGGTCACGGTCTTTATGCTGGTCTGGCTGCGCCTGGTGTGGCGCTTCACGCATCGCCCCCCAGCGTACCCGCTGAGCATGTCGCGCCTGCAGCAAGTGCTGGCTCATGGCGGGCATGTGCTGCTCTATGGCTTGATGATCATCATCCCCTTGAGCGGCTGGCTCATGAGCTCTGCCAAAGGCGTGCAGACCGTGTGGTTTGGCGTGTTGCCGCTGCCCGATCTGTTGGCGAAAGACAAGGAGCTAGGCAAGCAACTGGCCGAGCTGCATTCCGCACTCAATATCGGTTTGCTGGTCCTGATTGGCGGCCACGCGGCGGCCGCGTTTTTCCACCACCTGGTGCACAAGGACGACGTCTTGCGCCGCATTCTGCCCGCCCGCTCCAAACCCACTCTGTAAAGAAACATCCATGTCCTCCATTTTCAAAACTCTCTCCAAGTCCGCAGTCGCTGCGATCGCACTGACGATTGCCGCGTCCAGCCATGCCGCCCCTTACCAAGCGGTGCAAATGGACAAAAGCAGCGTGAAGTTCAGCTACAAACAAATGGGCGTGGGCATGGACGGGCACTTTGCCAAATTCAACCCGCAAATCAGTTTTGACCCTGCCAAACCCGAGCTCACCAAGGCGAGCATTGAGGTGGACCTCTTGAGCATTGACACGGGCTCCGGCGAGGCCGACCAAGAGGTGGTGGGCAAACCTTGGTTCAATACTTCGGCGTTTCCCAAAGCCATCTTCGTCGCCAAACAGGTCAAGCAAACCGCGCCCAATGTCTACGAGGTGCAGGGCTCTCTCAGCATCAAAGGCCGCTCGCGTGACGTGAAGTTTGACTTGAAGCACAACCCCCAAGGCAAAGTGGGTGTGCTCACCGGTAGCTTTACTTTGCAGCGCGCCGACTACGCCATTGGCGAAGGCTCGTGGTCCAAATTTGATGTGGTGGCCAACGACGTGGTCGTCAGCTTTCAAATCACCGCCCTCACGGGCAAATAACCGCCGCTTGCGGCACCTCTTTTTTAACTGGAGTAACTTTATGAAATCGTTCAAACAACTCAGCGCGGCTTTGGCCTTGGCAACTTTGGCTGCCGGTTCTGCCTTTGCAGCCCCTGTCACTTACACCGTAGACAGCTCGCACACTTTCCCGCGTTTTTCGTATTCGCACCTGGGCTATTCCACCCAGCTCAGCAGCTTTAGCAAAACCACGGGCACCGTGGTGCTGGACGCGCAAGCCAAGACCGCTTCCGTGGACATCGTGATTGACCTCACCACGGTCAACACCGGTTCCACCGACTTCAACGGCCACATCCAAGGCGAAGACTTCCTGGACACCGCCAAGTTCCCCAAAGCCACTTTCAAATCCACCAAAGTGGTGTTTGACGGCGACAAGCCCGCCTCCATCGAAGGCCAGTTGACCATCAAAGGCGTGACCAAGCCCGTCACCTTGACCGTCACGTCCTTCCAAGCCGTGAACCACCCCATGATGAAAGTCCCCGCGATGGGCGCCAATGCTTTCACCACGATCAAACGCACCGAATTCAACGCGGGCAAATTCGCGCCTTACGTGGGTGACGACGTGCGCATCGACATCGCCATCGAAGCCCTGTCTAAATAAGGCGTTTCCCACCCATGAAAAAGGGGCTGTTTCAGCCCCTTTTTTTATGCCGGTACCGCGGCCAGCGCTTGTGCCGCAATGTCCAGCGAACGCAATCGAAGGGACTGGTCGTAAATGTCGCAAACCAATATCAGTTCATCCGCACCGGTGTCTTCGGCCAGTTGCTCAAGCCCCTCGCGCACCGTCTCGGGGCCACCCACCACCGCTGCGCCCAAAAAGTCGGCAATGGCTGCGCGCTCCTGAGGGCTGCACTGCGCCATGAAGTGGGGCACCGGCGCTTGCAAGCGCCGGCGGTCGCCGCGCAAGATGCCCAGCACGCGCTGGTACACGCTGCTGGCCAGCAGTTGCGCTTCATCATCGGTAGGCGCTGCCACCAGCGGCACGCCAATCGCCACATAGGGCTTGGCCAGGTGTTCGCTGGGCTGAAAAAGCTGGCGGTACAGGCCAATGGCTTGGTGCATCAGCCGTGGCGCAAAGTGCGAGGCGAAGGCATAGGGCAGGCCCCGCTGGGCGGCGAGTTGCGCCGAAAACAGGCTGGAGCCCAGCAACCACAGCGGTACCTGGGTGCCCGCGCCCGGCATGGCCACTATGCGTTGGCCGGCCTGGGGCTGTGACAGCAGGGCCTGCAGTTCTGCCACATCGCGGGGGAAATCGGCTTCGGTCTCCGGCCGGTCGCGGCGCAGGGCGCGCATGGTGGCAGGGTCGGTGCCTGGTGCACGGCCCAGGCCGAGGTCAATGCGGCCGGGGTAGAGCTCGGCCAAGGTGCCAAAGGCCTCGGCCACCACCAGCGGCGCATGGTTGGGCAGCATGATGCCGCCCGAGCCCACCCGAATGCGCTGGGTACCGGCAGCCAGGTAGCCCACCAGCACGGCGGTGGCCGAGCTGGCAATGCCTTGCATGTTGTGGTGCTCTGCCACCCAGTAGCGTTTGAAACCCAGACGCTCGGCATGCTGCGCGGTGGCCAAGGCGGTGGCCAGGGCCTGCGCGACCGTGGCGCCTTCGCGCACGGCCACCAGGTCCAACATGGACAGGGCAAAAGAGGGAGAGTGTTGCATCCGCCCATTATGCGCACGCGGCAATACCCAGCCCTGCTCTAAGATCAAGCCTATGCACACCACCGCCCTTGTTTTGTTTTCCGGAGGCCAGGACTCCACGACCTGCCTGGCCTATGCCCTGGCCCGCTACGAACGTGTGGAAACCGTGGCCTTTGACTATGGTCAGCGCCACCATGTGGAGCTCGATGCGCGCCTGAACGTGCTGCGCGAACTGCGCGAGCGCTTTCCAGCGTGGGCGGAAAAGCTCGGCGATGACCATTTGCTCGACCTCTCGGTGCTGGGCGAAGTGAGCGAAACCTCGCTCACCCGTGACACTGCCATTGCCATGGAAGCCAGCGGCCTGCCCAACAGCTTTGTGCCAGGGCGCAACCTCTTGTTTTTGACGCTGGCCGCCGCACTGGCCTACCGCCGGGGTTTGCAAGTCATCGTGACCGGCGTCTGCGAAACCGATTTCTCCGGCTACCCCGACTGCCGCGACGACACCATGAAAGCCATGCAGCTCGCACTCTCGCTGGGCATGGACCGCCGCTTTTTGATCGAGACTCCGCTGATGTGGATCGACAAAGCGGCCACCTGGCAATTGGCGCATGACCTCGGCGCTAAAGAGGACGCCACAGGCGGTGGACAGGCCCTGGTGGACTTGGTGGTGGAACATACCCACACCTGCTACCTGGGCGACCGCAGCCAGCGACACGCCTGGGGCTATGGCTGCGGCAGCTGCCCGGCGTGCGATTTGCGCGCCAAGGGTTTTGCTGCGTTTAGCGCGAGCCTATAAAGCAGTTTCCTGCACCGTAAAGCGCGCCTTAGCCCCTTCGGCGGCAGGCTGCACCACCCAGCGCTTGGTGTGAAAACGGGCCACGCCCTCGCGGTGCGCAATTGACACGAGGCCACCTTGGCGAGCCGCCAGCACATCGACCAGGCGCTGGTAGAGCAGGTTCTCGGTTTCCGTATCCAGCGCGCTCGTGGCCTCGTCGGCAAATACCCATTGCGGTTGTTTCAAAAACACCCGCGCCAGTGCCAGGCGCTGCTGTTCGCCACCCGAGAGCTTTTGGCCCCAGGTGTTCCACTGGTCCAACTGGTCGGCCAAGTCCGGCAGCAGTGCCCATTGCAGAGCCTCTACGAGTTGTGCATCGGTGTAGCGCGTGGGCAGTTCGGGGTAGGCCAGTGCGTCGCGCAGGGGCCCGTTGGGGAAATAGGGCCGCTGCGGGATAAACATGGCGTCCACCGGGCGCGCCACCTGCCCGCTGGCAAAGGGCCAAATACCGGCCAGCGCCCGAAACAGGGTGGACTTGCCTGCGCCCGAAGGGCCTTGCAGCAGCACCCGGTCTCCGGCTTGCGCATGCAGCGCGGTGTGGGCCAGCAACGCGAGGCCGCCGGGCAGGGACACGGTCAGGTCTTCGGTGTGCAGCGTGTCGGACGCGGTGTGGGACAGGGCGGGTGTGGCCGCCTCCAGGCTTTGCAGTGAGGCCTCAAAGTGCGTCAAACGGTCTGTGGTGGCGCGCCAGGTGGCCAGGTTGGGGTAGCTGTCCACCAGCCAGCTCAAAGCGCCTTGCACCTGGCCAAAGGCGCTCGATATTTGCATCACCTCACCGAGCTGAATCGCACCGCTGAAAAAACGCGGCGCCGCCACGATGAAGGGAAAAATCACCGCCGCCTGCCCAAAAAAGCTGGTGAACCAGACCAGGTTTTTTTGTGCGCGGATGAGCTGCAAGTAATTTTTCAGCACCGCGCCAAAGCGGCCTTCCAGTTGGCTGCGCTCCACCGCCTCGCCCCGATCCAGGGCAATCGATTCGCTGTATTCACGCACCCGGATCATGTGGTGGCGAAAGTCGGCCTCCACCCGCTGCTGCGCAAAGTTCAGCGGAATTTGCCGTCGCCCGATCAAGTGGGTGAGCCAGCTTCCCACCGCGCTGTACAGCAGCGCCATCCACACCATAAAGCCTGCGATGACGTATTTCTGTCCGCCAAAAGTAAACGAAAACCCGCCCGACAGGCCCCACAAAATGCCTACAAAACTCAGCAGTGTGACCAGCGAGTTGAGCAAGCCCATGCTCAGGTTCAGCGTGAGCGACGTGAATTGGTTGATGTCTTCGGCAATGCGCTGGTCCGGGTTGTCGGGCGTGGCATTTGCGTCGGCCTGCGGTGTGGCAAATCGCTGCAACTCCAGGCGGTAAAAGGCCTGGCCCGCCAGCCAACGCTGGAGCGTGGTGCGCGTCATCCAGCTGCGCCAACGCATTTCCAGCAGTTGGGTCAGGTAAAACTTGTAAACCGCAATGACGATGAAGGCAAACGCCAGGTAACTAAAGCGCCCCAGCTGGGTCCAAAACACTTCTTGGTTTTTGTCTTGCAGAGAGTCGTAAAACAGCTTGTTCCAGTCGTTGAACAAGACCGCCATGTAGACCAGGCCCAGGTTGAGTGCGACGATAGCCCCGAGCAATCCGCGGCCTTGCCATTTTTCGTCGGACGCAAAGTAAGGCCAGGACAGCGCCCACACGCGGCGCAGTTGGGCGCGGCCGTTGCTCCAGGTGCTGGTGGGCGAGGGCGCGGTGTTGCTGCTCATAGCGCCTGACCCTAATTGCGCACGCCGCTGGCCACATGGCCGGCCGGTACATGGCGGGCGGCGGATTCGATGTGGCCGGTCTGGTCGTCAAAAAAGAAGTCGGGCTCAAACTCGCGCAAAAACGCGCCTTTGTCCAGCCCACCCAAAAACATGGCTTCATCGACCTCGATGTTCCAATCCATCAGCGTGCGGATCGCGCGCTCGTGCGCGGGCGCGCTGCGTGCTGTCACCAGTGCGGTGCGGATGCGCATGGCCGGTTGCGCTGCCTGCTGCAAGGCATGCAATGCCACCAGGAGCGGCTTGAAGGGGCCGTCGGGCAAGGGCAGGGCGGCTTTGTCGTGCTCGTGCTGCTGGAAGGCGTTCAGGCCCTGGGCCTGGAACACGCGCTCGGCCTCGTCGCTGAACAGCACCGCGTCGCCGTCAAACGCAATGCGCACTTCTTGCGGGTGGGCACTGCTGGCGTGGGCCGACTGGGGGTAGACCTGCGCAGCCGGCACACCGGCGTCCAAGGCACTGCGCACGTCGCTCAGGTGGGTGCTCAAAAACAAATTGGCGTTGAGCGGCTTGAGGTAGCGCCAGGGCGCTTCGCCGCGCGTAAAGGTGCAGCGGATGATGGGCAGCGCGTAGTGCGCCGCCGAGCGCATCACCCGCAGGCCGCTGACCGGGTCGTTGCGCGACAAAATCACCACCTCGACCCGCTGCGTGGGCTCCTCGTTAAACGCCAGCAGTTTTTTGACCAGCGAAAACGCCACGCCCGGCTTGGCTGGCACGTCGAGGCGCTCGAGCTGCAGCTGCATGTAGGCGCGGTCGTCGCCTTGCTCAAAGAGCTGGTTTTCATCTTCAAAGTCAAACAAGGCGCGGCTGGAAATCGCCACTACCAATTTGCCGTCCAGCGTCACAGCCATGATGCTTTAGCCCTTGACTTTGGCGATTGGCGGGTTTTGCAAGAACAGCCGGTACACCGGGTTGTGGGTTTCTTCCACATAGGGGTAGCCCAGGGCCTTCAAGAACTCGTTAAAGGCTTTGTTGTCCGCCTTGGGCACTTGCAAACCGACCAGGATGCGGCCGTAGTCTGCGCCCTGGTTGCGGTAGTGGAACAGGCTGATGTTCCAGCCCGGGCGCATCATGCTCAAAAACTTCATCAGCGCGCCGGGCCGTTCGGGAAAGACAAAGCGCAAGATGCGCTCGTCCTGCGCCAGCGTGGAGTGGCCACCCACCATGTGGCGGATGTGCTCTTTGGCCAGTTCGTCGTGTGTCAAATCCAGTGTGGTGAAGCCCTGCTTGCCAAAGCTCTTGGCAATCTTGGCGGACTCGCCCGCGCCTTGGGTGGTCAGGCCGACAAACACATGCGCCTGTGCTGCATCGTTCATGCGGTAGTTGAACTCGGTCACATTGCGGGCGCCGCCAGGCAGTTCGCCAATCAGAGCGCAAAAGCGGCGAAAGCTGCCGCGCTCTTCAGGAATCGTCACGGCAAACAGCGCTTCGCGCTCTTCACCCACTTCCGCGCGCTCGGCCACAAAGCGCAGGCGGTCGAAGTTCATATTGGCGCCGCACAAAATAGCAGCGTAGGTCTGGCCCTTCGCTTTGTGCGTGGCGGCATATTGCTTGATGGCTGCCACGCCCAGCGCACCGGCAGGCTCCACGATGGACCGGGTATCCACAAAAATATCTTTGATCGCGGCGCACACTGCATCGGTGTCCACGGTCACAAATTCGTCCACCAAACCGCTGGCCACGCGGAAGGTCTCTTCACCCACCAGCTTCACCGCGGTGCCGTCTGAGAACAGGCCCACGTCCGCCAAAGTCAGGCGCTTGCTCGCCGCCACCGACTGCATCATGGCGTTGGAGTCGTTCATCTGCACGCCAATCACCTTGACCTCGGGTCGCACCGCCTTGATGTAGTTGGCCACGCCGCTCACCAGACCACCGCCGCCAATGGCCACAAACACCGCGTCCAGGCGGCCGGGGTGCTGGCGCAATATTTCCATGGCCACCGTCCCTTGGCCGGCAATTACGTCCGGGTCGTCAAAGGGGTGGACAAAGGTCAGGCCCTGTTTTTTCTCCAGGGTGAGCGCGTGGTTGTACGCGTCGGTATAGCTGTCACCATACAGCACCACTTCGCCGCCAAAGCCGCGCACCGCGTCCACCTTCACCTGCGGCGTGGTGGTGGGCATCACGATGAGGGCTCGCGCGCCCAGGCGTCGCGCACTCAGCGCTACGCCCTGGGCATGGTTGCCGGCTGACGCACAAATCACCCCTTTTTTGAGCTGCGCGCTGCTGAGCTGGGCCATTTTGTTGTACGCGCCGCGCAGCTTGAAGCTGCGCACCGGCTGCTGGTCCTCGCGCTTGAGCAGCACCGTGTTGTGAATGCGCTGGCTCAAATTGGCTGCCAACTCCAGCGGCGACTCGTTGGCTACGTCGTAGACCTTGGCATTCAGGATTTTGATCAGGTAGTCGGCAGGGCTCAGGGGAGCGGGTTTGGTGCGTGCTTTTGCAGTGGTCATGTCGGTGGCTCGTAGGAAGCACGCATGATAATCGGCACACAGGGCCAGGCGATGGTTGCAGGGCCTGTTGCAGGAGCAAACACAATGGAATGCACAGTGAGTTGGACAGGCGGCAGCGGCACACGCTCGGGCATGGGTTTCGTGGCCGAAACCGGTAGCGGCCATGCGGTGCTGATGGACGGCGCGCCCGACGCGGCCAAGCCCGAAAACGGTGGCCAAAACCTCGCACCCCGGCCCATGGAGCTGGTGCTGGCGGGCACAGGCGGTTGCACGGCCTATGACGTGGTGCTCATTCTCAAGCGCGGCCGTCACGCGGTGCAGGGCTGCAGCGTCAAACTCACGTCCGAGCGCGCTGACACCGACCCCAAGGTTTTTACCAAGATCCACATGCACTTCACCGTCACCGGCAAAGGCATCCCGGCCAGCGCCATCGAGCGCGCAATCGCCATGAGCCACGAAAAGTACTGTTCTGCCAGCATCATGCTTGGCAAAACGGCGCAGATCACGACGGGGTTTGAACTGATCGACGCCTGACCCTTTCCGCAGGCACAAAAAAGCCCCCGGGTATTGCTACCCGGGGGCTTTTGAACTTTTAAATTCTTACACTGGCACAAGGCCAGCGCGGGAATTAGAAGTTTTTGCCGAGGCGAACGCCGAAGGTGTCGGTGCTCACGCCAGCTTGGCTCACGAAGGTGCCAACGCTTGCTGCAACATAAGTCAGCTTGGACAGGTTGTACTGACCAGCGAACTCGGTGAAGGAAGCAGCATCACGCTTGCCCCAGTTCACGCCAACGGAGTTGTTACCCACGGGAACCAATGCGCTCAACAAAGTTGCAGTAGCAGCAGTGCCGGTGTTGGTGTTGTTAGCAGTGTTCAGGCCAGCAGTTTCGATACCCAAAGCGACTTTGGCAACGCCAGCGTCGTAAGTCACGGTTGCGTCGAGGCGTTGGCCACGTGCGTCACCGGTCAGGTATTCGGAATTACGGATGTTGTACTCAGCAACAGCGGTCAAAGGACCTTGAGCGTACTTGCCGTACAGAACGTGGGTCACGCTGGTGGGAGAGCCGTAGCCGTCGCCGCCTTCAACGTACTTGTAACCCAGGGTCACAGGACCCATTGCTGGCAGCAGGTATACCAAAGCGTCCACACCACCGCGGGCCATCACGCCGCCGTTCACGGAAGCAGTCCAGTGGTCGGTAGAGCTCACTTCAGGAGCAAACATGATGTTGTTCAAGATGCCGCCGCTGCGGGTGTTGATCACCACGAGCGTGCCATTGGGGCCGGTCAAGTTGATGCTCTTGTCGCCGGAGTAGTTGTTAGCAGCCCAAGCGCCGTCGGAGTTGAATTCCATAGAAATGGTGGACTTCAAGCCGCCGCCCAGGTCTTCAGTCACGCCCACGTCGATGTACGCGTCGGTAGCTGCAATGCCTTTAGCGCCGTCTGTGGTTTTACCGTAGGTGAAATCCACACCGCCGGTGATAGCGACTTGAGCGAAGGAAGTGCTAACAGCTGCAACAGCAGCCAATGCAATCAGGGTCTTTTTCATTAAAAATTCTCCAAATGTTAATCAAAGGATGCTGAAGCCAGTTAACTGAGCTGCAACACCAACTTCTGTTCGAGAAGCTGGATGCATTGCACCAGACCTGCCGGGCTTTGGCAAAGAAAAGCCTGTAAATCAGGTGTTTAGCGCCCCCTTTTGTTGCACTCACGCAACAAAATAGGGCTCAGCAAGGTCGAAATAGGTGGGATTCCAGCACGAAGGGAGTGGCAGCCGATGCAGTTTTTGCCCTCGATCAAACCTTTGGTCGCCTGCAGGGCTATGCTTACTCCCATGCAAAACCCCACCGACCGCTTATTGGCAGCCGCCGACACGGCGCTGCGCACTTTGTTTGCGACACCCCGGGCCTCACAGCCCTGCCCCACACTCCCAGAGGGCCCCACCGCGCTGAGCGACCCAGAAAAGCAGCGCTCCGCCGGGCTGATGCGAGTGAACCACGTGGGCGAAGTCTGCGCTCAGGCCCTCTACACCGCGCAGGCCTTAGCCACCAGCAACCCCGGCCTGCGCGCCCACTACACCGCCGCCTGTATCGAAGAGACCGACCATCTGGCCTGGACGGCCCAGCGCCTGCAGGAGCTGGGTTCGCGCACCTCGCTGCTCAACCCGCTGTGGTACGCGGGCGCTTTTGGGCTAGGTCTGCTGGCCGGCCGCATGGGCGATGCCGTGAGCCTGGGCTTTGTGGTGGAAACCGAAACCCAGGTGGGCGCCCACTTGGACAGTCACTTACAGGCGCTGCCGGACGGCGATCACGCCTCGCGTGCCATCGTGGCGCAGATGCGCGACGATGAATTGCGCCATGCCGACGCGGCGCGGGCCGCCGGTGCCGCGCAGTTGCCGCCGCCAGTGCAGGCGCTCATGCGCGCCGCCGCCAAGGTGATGACCACCGTGGCGCAGCACATTTAACCGCAGGGCTGTCTCAGATCTGTGCCCTGTTCGGGCACTGTGCCTTATTACAGGTCGCGTACAGACTCAAGGCGTGGTCGGTGATGGTGAAACCTTTGAGCTTGGCCACCGCCTGCTGGCGCTGCTCAATCTCAGGGTCGTAAAACTCTTCAACCTGACCGCAATCTAGGCACACGATGTGGTCATGGTGCTGACCTTGGTTGAGTTCGTAGACGGACTTGCCGCCCTCAAACTGGCTGCGGGTCAGGATGCTGGCCTGCTCGAATTGTGTGAGCACCCGGTAAACAGTGGCCAGTCCCACGTCCGCGCGCTCTTGCAGCAAGATGCGGTACACGTCTTCAGCCGACATGTGGCGCTGGCCGCTGCGCTGGAAAACTTCGAGGATTTTCAGACGGGGAATGGTGGCTTTGAGCCCGGTGCTTTTGAGTTCGTCGATGTTGGTCATGGCGTGATCTTCAAAGGGGGGGCAGGGCTACAATGACGTGATCTTACTGCTGCAATTTCTCCCTATGAAGCTCCCTTTTTCTGTTCGCCGTTGCATGGCCGCCCTGGGCCTGGTGTCCGCTGCCATGGCGCTGATGGCGTGCAGCAGCTTGAACCGGGTCAGCCTTGCAGTGCCCGAAGTGATCACTCCCTACCGCATGGACATCGTGCAGGGCAATGTGGTGACGCGCGAGCAATTGGCCGCACTGCAAATTGGTATGCCGCGCCAGCAGGTGCAGGCTGTATTGGGAACGCCCTTGCTAACGAGCCCTTTCCACGCCCAGCGCTGGGATTACACCTTTACTCTGCAGCGTCAGGGCGTGCCAGCGCAAGATCGACACCTCACGGTGTGGTTCAAAGACGATCTGCTGGAGCGCATTGAGGCCGACGCCTTGCCCAGCGAGGCTGATTTTGTGGGCAGTTTGCGCAAGCACCACGATCTGCCTGCACCTAAACCGCTGCAAGCCAGCGAGGCTGACTTGGCGAAATTCCCTCCGGCCGCCGCAAGCAAAAGTAACGCTCCTGCGCTGCCATTGCCGGGTGCGACGAGCTACCCGCCCTTGGAACCCACAGCGCCCTAAAAAAATCAGCACCTGAAAACGGAGTAGTTCGGATGGTTCAGTTAACAAGCACAACAGGCGCCATCGCAGTGGCCATTGCCGGCGCCAGTGGGCGCATGGGCCATATGCTGATAGAGGCGGTGCGGGCCGACAGCGAATTTGCGCTGGCTGGTGCCCTGGACGTGCCCAGCAGCCCGGCGATCGGCCAAGATGCGGGCGCTTATGCGGGGCAGGCCACCGGCGTTCACATCACAGCCGATTTGCAGAGCGGACTGGCTCACAGCAAGGTGCTGATCGACTTCACCCGTCCCGAAGGCACCATGGCCCATTTGCAGACCTGCCAGGCCTTGGGCGTGGGCATGGTGATTGGTACCACAGGCTTTACCGATGCGCAGAAGGCGCAGATTGCCGAGGCTGCCAAGCACATTCCCATCATGATGGCGCCCAATATGAGTGTTGGTGTGAACGTGACTTTGAAGCTGCTGGAAATGGCTGCCAAAGCACTGGCCACGGGCTACGACATTGAAATCATTGAAGCGCACCACCGCCACAAGGTGGATGCACCCTCCGGCACGGCGCTCAAAATGGGCGAGGTGATTGCCGATGCGTTGGGGCGCGACCTCAAGGACTGTGCCGTGTACGCCCGCGAAGGCGTGACCGGCGAGCGAGACCCTTCCAGCATTGGTTTCGCCACGATCCGCGGCGGCGACATTGTGGGCGACCATACGGTGTTGTTTGCCGGCACCGGTGAGCGCATTGAGATCAGCCACAAGTCCTCCAGCCGCGCCACTTACGCCCAGGGAAGCCTTCGCGCGGTGCGCTTTTTGGCTGCGCGCCCAAACGGCCTTTACGACATGTTTGACGTGCTGGGTCTGAAATGAACGCCTTTGGGGGCCTGATGGTGCTTTTTCAGGGCGATATGGTGCACAACGTCGTGGCCCTCTTGCTGTTGGCGATGTCGGTGGGAAGCTGGGTGGTGATTGTTTGGAAAACCTGGCTGCTGCGCCGCGCTTCGCATGACGTGGCGCGCTGCACTGCGGCCTTCTGGCAGGCCAGCGATAGCGATTCAGCCCATAACGCATTGAAAGCCTTCGACCGCAGTGCCTTGGTCCTTCCCCTGGTACAGGCCGCTCAATCGCAACTCCAAGTTACCCGTGCAGGACGCTGTCTGGGTGCGGCCGGCGACGCGGCGTCTCAGCTGACACGGGTGCTGCGCGACGCATTGCAATCGAGTCTGCACAAACTACAGTCCGGTCAGGTGCTGTTGGCCACGGTCGGCGCCGTTGCGCCCTTTGTTGGTTTGCTGGGTACGGTGTGGGGCATTTACCACGCGCTGTTGACCATCGCCAGCGTGGGTCAAGTCAGCATCGACAAGATTGCAGGCCCGGTGGGCGAGTCCTTGATCATGACGGCCGCCGGCCTGGCGGTGGCAATTCCTGCGGTGCTGGGCTACAACTTGCTGGGTCGTTTGATAGGTCGCTTGGAGGCGGATCTGGATGGGTTTGCCCGTGATCTGCGTGAGCTCATGGTGGCCCAGTACAGTGAAGGCAGCGCTGGACGCAGCGCCTCACCGCGCGCCGAGGACTGAAGCCCATGGCGTTTGGTCGAATGGACCGCCCCCAAGGCAACGCGCCCATGGGCGAGATCAATATGACGCCGCTGATCGATGTCATGCTGGTGCTGCTGGTGATCTTCATCATTACCGCGCCGTTAATGGTCAATGCCGTCAAGGTGGATTTGCCCCAAGCCAAGGCGGCATCGACCGTCGATACCAGTGCACCCACGCTGGCGGTGGCCATCGACAAGGATGGCAATGTGTATGTCCGAGATCAGATCGTCGCAGTGGACGCGCTGGAGGGCACGCTGCGCCAGGCCGCCGCGGCCAATGCCCAGACCGAAGTGCAGCTGCGCGCCGACCGCACAGTGCCCTACGGCCGGGTACTCGAATTCATGGCCCAGGCCAATCGCGCGGGCCTGAGTCGTATCGGTTTTGTGTCCCAGCCAGGCGAATAAACCGGCACCCTGTTGCTGTTGTCACTTCGCTAGGCCCACGGCCTAAAATGGGCGGGATTCCCTTCAAGACCCCCCATGCAAGACAAGTACCAACACTCCGCCATTGAGCAAGCCGCCCGCGACCACTGGGCCCAGCCCCTGTGGAATGGCCACGAGGCTTACCGCGTCACCGAAGACCAGTCCAAGCCCAAGTTTTACGCCTGCTCCATGCTGCCCTACCCCAGCGGCAAGCTGCACATGGGCCACGTGCGCAACTACACCATCAACGACATGCTCACGCGCTACATGCGCATGAAGGGCTACAACGTGCTCATGCCCATGGGCTGGGACGCCTTTGGCCTGCCCGCAGAAAACGCCGCACTGAAAAACGGTGTGCCGCCTGCCAAGTGGACCTTTGAGAACATTGCCCACATGAAGCAGCAAATGCTGGCCATGGGCCTGGCCATCGACTGGAGCCGCGAGGTCGCCACCTGCGACCCCAGCTACTACCAGTGGAACCAGTGGCTGTTCTTAAAAATGCTGGAAAAAGGCATTGCTTACCGCAAGACCCAGGTGGTGAACTGGGACCCGGTGGACCAAACCGTGCTGGCCAATGAGCAAGTCATCGACGGGCGCGGCTGGCGCACCGGTGCGCTGGTGGAAAAGCGCGAGATTCCCGGCTACTACCTCAAGATCACCGACTACGCCCAGGAACTGCTAGGCCAAGTGCAAACCGGTTTGCCCGGCTGGCCCGAGCGCGTCAAGCTGATGCAGGAAAACTGGATCGGCAAGAGCGAGGGCGTGCGCTTTGCCTTCCCGCACGACATCAAAGGTGCCGACGGCGCCTTGATTGGCGACGGCAAGATGTTCGTCTTCACCACGCGTGTGGACACCATCATGGGCGTGACCTTTTGCGCCGTGGCAGCCGAGCATCCCTTGGCCGCACACGCCGCCGCCAGCAACCCCGCTTTGGCCGCGTTCATTGAAGAATGCCAAAAGGGCGGAACGACCGAGGCTGAACTCGCCGTCAAAGAAAAAGCAGGCATGGCCACGGGCCTGTCGGTCACGCATCCGCTAACCGGCCAACCGGTACCGGTGTGGGTGGGCAACTACGTGCTCATGGGCTATGGCGATGGCGCCGTGATGGGCGTGCCTGCGCACGACGAGCGCGACTTTGCCTTTGCGCTGAAATACGCGCTGCCGATCACCCAGGTGGTGGCGGTGGATAAAGCCGGTGCGTTTGATGCCACGACGTGGCACGACTGGTACGCCGAAAAAGGCGCGGGCCGCGCCGTCCATTCCGGCAAATACGACGGACTGACCTTCCAAGCCTGTGTCGATGCCGTAGCTGCTGACCTTGCCGCCCAAGGCCTGGGCGAGAAAAAAACCACCTGGCGCTTGCGCGACTGGGGTGTGAGCCGCCAGCGCTACTGGGGCACACCGATTCCCATCATCCACTGCGAAGAGCACGGTGCCGTGCCGGTGCCCGAAAAAGACCTGCCGGTGGTGCTGCCGCTGGACTGCATTCCCGATGGGTCAGGCAATCCGCTGCACAAGCACGAAGGTTTTCATTCGGGCGTCATCTGCCCGGTCTGCGGCAAGGCCGCGCGGCGCGAGACCGACACCATGGACACCTTTGTCGATTCAAGCTGGTACTTCATGCGCTACTGCGATCCGCACAACGCGCAGCAGATGGTGGGCGCAGGCACGGCCTACTGGATGCGCGACGCCAGTGGTGCGTCGGGCGGCAGCGGCATGGACCAGTACATCGGCGGAATTGAGCACGCCATCCTGCATCTCTTGTATGCGCGCTTCTGGACCAAGGTGATGCGCGACATCGGGCTGGTCACCATCGACGAGCCCTTTACCAAGCTGCTCACCCAGGGCATGGTGCTCAACCACATTTATTCCCGCCGCACCGACAAGGGCGCCAAAGAATATTTCTGGCCGCAAGACGTGGAACATGTGCTGGACGCCACCGGCAAAGTGGTGGGCGCGCGCCTCATCAAAGCCGTGGGCGATCTGCCCGTGGGCACCGCCATCGACTACGAGGGCGTGGGCACCATGTCCAAGTCCAAAAACAACGGCGTGGACCCGCAGGACCTGATTGAAAAATACGGCGCGGACACCGCACGTCTGTACACCATGTTCACCGCACCGCCCGAGGCCACACTGGAGTGGAACGACGGCGGCGTGGAAGGCAGCTACCGCTTTTTGCGCCGCGTGTGGAACTTTGGCTACAAGCTCTCCGGGCTCGACCTGGCTGGAGCCCGTGCTGTAGGCGCAGTCTCCGCCTTGACCCTGTCCAAGGAAGCCAAGGCCCTGCGCCTGGATTTGCACACGGTGCTCAAGCAGGTGGACTACGACTACCAGCGCATGCAATACAACACCGTGGTCTCGGGCGCCATGAAGATGATCAACGCCTTGGACGACTTCAAGCCTACCAACGGTGCCGCCGACGTGGCGGTGCTGCTCGAAGGCTTTGGCATCTTGCTGCGCTGCCTGTACCCGGCCACACCGCATTTGGCGCACACTTTGTGGGCAGAACTGGGCTACGCGGCGGAGCAGGGCGATTTGCTCGATACCGCCTGGCCGCAGGTGGACCCTGCCGCCCTGGTGCAAGACGAGGTGGAGCTGGTGCTTCAAATCAATGGCAAGCTGCGCGGCTCGGTGGTCGTGCCCTCGGGTGCGAGCAAAGAAGCCATTGAGGCGCTGGCGCTGGCCAGCCCCACGCTGATTGCGTTTGCCGCGGGCGCAGCGCCCAAGAAAGTCATCGTCGTGCCGGGCCGACTGGTCAATGTGGTTTTGTAAATCGCACTGCGTCCATCCATGAAGCACTTCACCCCCGGCCGTTCAAGCCTCAATCCAGGTCCATTGCAGCGCGCGGGCTTGCTGCTGGGAATGTGCCTGACGTTGGCGCTACCGGGCTGCGGCTTTGCCTTGCGCAACAGCCAAAACTTTGCGTTTGACACCGTGGCCGTAACGCCTGAAAAAGGCACAGGCGTGGCCGCTGAGCTTGCGCGCAACTTCGGCGCCAAGCTGAGACCCGTGGTGCCCGCCGCAGAGGGCCTAGCGCCAGACGCCGTGGTCGACATCTTGGAAGATGTTCGCGACAAGGCTGTCACCGGCGTCAATGCATCAGGCCAGGTGCGTGAGTTTCAGCTGCGTCTGCGTGTGCGCTTTCGCTTGCGCACACCGGCTGGCGTGGAGTTGATTGCCCCCACGGCGGTCACTTTGCAGCGTGACATGAGCTTTAGCGAGTCGGCGGCATTGGCCAAAGAGGCGGAAGAGCGCATGCTGTACCGCGACATGCAGACCGACGCGGTGCAGCAGTTGGTGCGCCGCCTGGCCGCGGTCAAATCCCTGGCGCCCTGAGCGCGCAGCCCATGCAAATTGCCCCCTTGCAGCTTGGCAGGCACCTGGAGCGCGGGCTTAAAAGCCTGTACACCCTGCATGGTGACGAACCCCTGCTGCAACTGGAAGCGCTGGACGCGCTGCGCGCCCACGCCCGCACCCAAGGCTTTAGTGAGCGCAGCGCCCACACGGTGGCCGGTGCCCACTTTGACTGGAGCGAGGTGCTGGCCGCGCTGGGCAGTCTGAGCCTGTTTGCCGACAAACAAATCATCGAAATCCGCATTCCTAGCGGCAAACCGGGCAAAGAGGGCAGCGCCGCCCTCCAGCAAATTGCCGAACAATCGAAAGACAACGACAGCACGCTGACCGTGGTGCTGCTGCCGCGGCTCGATAAAGCCACCAAGTCCAGCGCCTGGTTTACCGCGCTGGAGAACTACGGCGTGACCTTGCAAGTGGAGCCGGTCGAGCGCCAGGCCTTGCCCCAGTGGATTGCCCAGCGCTTAGGCGCCCAGGGCCAGCGCGTGGCGGCGGGGCTGGAAGGCCAGCACACGCTGCAATTTTTTGCCGATCGGGTGGAGGGCAATTTACTGGCTGCGCACCAGGAGATTCAAAAACTCGCTTTGCTCTACCCGCCCACCGCTGCCAACGATGGTGTGCTGACGCTGGAGCAGGTCGAGTCCGCGGTGCTCAACGTGGCGCGTTATGACGTGTTTAAGCTCTCGGAAGCGGTGCTGGCAGGTCAGGCACTGCGGGTGCAACATATGTTGGATGGCCTGCAGGCCGAGGGCGAGGCCGAGGTGCTGGTGCACTACACGCTGGCGGAAGACATTCGCGCGCTCAAACGCGTCAAAGACGCTATTGGCCAAGGCCGCCCGCTGCCCATGGCCTTGCGTGAAAACCGTATCTGGGGTGCCAAAGAACGCCTGTTTGAGCGGGCCCTGCCACGCATCAGCGCAAAACAGGTGGCTGAACTGCTGAACTCCGCCCAGCTGGTGGACGGCATCGTGAAAGGCCTCAAGCAGCCGGACTGGCCGGCCGACGGTTGGCAGGCGCTGCACCGGCTGGCGCAGCAACTGTGCGCACTGTGCAAGGCAGGGAGTGATGCTGTCGCATCGCCTGCGAGGCGCTAAAGCATTCTTCGTAGTGGTGTCGCTGTCGCTGGCTGGCGATCGGTGAAAATGGCGACATGACCGCCTCCACTCTTTCCGAAATGGCCCACGCCCTGGGCGCACAAGCCAAAGCCGCCAGCGCGCTGATGGCCAGTGCCTCCACCGCGCGCAAAAACCAAGCTTTGACGCGCCTGGCCGCCCTGCTGCGCAGCAACACCGCTGCACTGCAAATCGACAACGCCAAAGACCTGGACCGCGCCCGCGCTGCCGGGCTGGCCGCCCCCATGGTGGACCGCCTCAAGCTCACACCTGCTGTGCTGGAAACCTGCGCCCAAGGCTGCGAGCAACTGGCCGCCATGGCGGATGTGATTGGCGAAATCATTGGCATGAAGCAGCAGCCCAGCGGCATTCGCGTGGGCCAGATGCGTGTGCCCATCGGCGTGTTTGGCATGATTTTCGAGAGCCGCCCGAATGTGACGATTGAGGCGGCCAGCCTGAGCATCAAAAGCGGTAACGCCTGCATTTTGCGCGGCGGCTCGGAGGCGATTGACTCCAACAAAGCGCTGGCGCTGCTGGTAGAACAGGCGCTGCTGGAAAGCGGACTGCCTGCCCACGCCGTGCAACTGGTGCAAACCACCGACCGCGCGATGGTGGGCGAACTCATTGCCATGCCGCAGTATGTGGACGTGATCATTCCGCGCGGCGGCAAGGGCTTGATTGAGCGCATCAGCCGCGACGCCAAAGTGCCGGTCATCAAGCACCTGGACGGCAACTGCCACACTTATGTGGACGACCCCTGCGACCTGAACATGGCCGTCAAAGTGGCTGACAACGCCAAAACCCAAAAATACAGCCCCTGCAATGCCAGCGAGAGCCTGCTGGTGGCACGGGGCGTAGCGGCAGAATTTTTGCCGCGAATTGGCGCAATTTATGCCGCCAAGGGGGTGGAAATGCGCGTGTGCCCCGAGGCCCGGGCGATTTTGGGCAAGGTGTCCGGTGCCCAATTGCAGGATGCCAGTGAGCAAGACTGGTTTGAGGAATACCTGGCACCCATCATCAGCGTGAAGGTGGTGGACGGGGTGGACGCGGCCATTGCGCACATCAACCACTATTCCAGCCACCACACCGACGCCATCCTCACCCGCGACCACATGCACGCCCAGCGCTTTTTGCGCGAAGTGGACTCGGCCAGCGTGATGGTCAATACCAGCACCCGCTTTGCCGACGGCTTTGAATACGGCCTGGGCGCAGAAATCGGCATTTCCACCGACAAATTCCACGCCCGTGGCCCGGTGGGCATCGAGGGCCTGACCTCGCTCAAGTACGTGGTGCTGGGGCAGGGGGAAGTGCGGGGGTGAGCCCGGCCAGCATCTCCCTGCCAGGCGCTTGTAATTTTGCAAATGGGCGCCATCTAAGCAACAGCGACTCTTAGGTCATCCCTGGGTACTTCATCTACGAAAGCAGCACCGCTATGGTTCCCCACCTCGTCACTGCACTGACCGGCCCCATCAACGAGCTGGAGCAGCGCGTGCTTGACACCATGCCGGCCATTGAGCGCTGGTTCCGTCTGGAGTGGATGGAACACACTCCGCCGTTTTATGCCTCGGTGGACGTGCGCAATGCAGGGTTCAAGCTCGCGCCGGTGGATACCGACTTTTATCCGGGTGGCTGGAACAACCTGACCCCGGCCATGCTGCCACTGGCGGTGCAGGCGGCCATGGTGGCGATCGAAAAAATCTGCCCAGAGGCGCGCAACCTGCTGATCATTCCCGAGCACCAACCGCGCAACACCTTTTACATGAGCAACCTGGCGCAGTTGCGCCGGATTTTTCACATGGCGGGGCTCAATGTGCGCATTGGCTCCATCAGCCCCGAGGTGAAAAAGGCCACCGACATCGTGTTGCCCGGC
This sequence comes from uncultured beta proteobacterium, assembly GCA_903928635.1. Classification (GTDB taxonomy): domain Bacteria; phylum Pseudomonadota; class Gammaproteobacteria; order Burkholderiales; family Burkholderiaceae_C; genus Allorhodoferax. The sequence goes on from CAIYRQ010000142.1 coordinate 27,987, forward strand.
GGCGAATCCATTCTGCTGGAGCCGGTGATTCGCACCAAAGGACGCATCGGCGCCAAAGACTTTGACCCCTGCACCATTCTGCTGAACAACGACTTGCATGCAGGCATCCCCGGTATTCTGGAAGACCTGCACCAGCAGTACCTTCTGCCGCCCTTGCACGCAAGCTGGACCACGCGGCGCAAGAGCAAGCATTTCCAGTGCTACGAGGAAATCGCCAAGCGCTTTGGCAAGCTGATCGGTATTGACCCCTGGCTCATCAATCCTTTGTACGAAACCTGTGCCGATGTGGATCTGGCCACGCCCGATGGGGTTGCCAAGCTCACTGCGGGCGTGGACGCCTTGCTGACCAAAATCCGGCGCAAGTACAAGGAATACGGCATCAAAGAAAAGCCGTTCGTGGTCGTCAAAGCGAATAACGGCAGCAGCGGCCGGGGCCTGATGACGGTGCGTGAGAGCAAAGACATTGCCGCCTTGCTCAAGAAAACCGGCGCCCACGAACTTGCCGCGGGCGGGGTGCAAGAGCTCATCGTGCAAGAAGGCGTGCTCACCCATGAGCGCATGAACGACGCCGTGGCCGAGCCGGTGGTGTATTTGATGGACCGCTATGTGGTGGGCGGCTTTTACCGGGTGCATGCCGAGCGCGGCATCGACGAAGACCTGAGTGCGCCGGGCTCGAGCTATGTGCCGCTGGCCTTTGGCAGCAGCGCGCAACTGCCCCAGCTGGGTGTGCGTCCCGGAGCCAGCGAGCCCAACCGCTTTTACATGTACGGCGTAGTGGGCCGTTTGGCCATGCTTGCCGCCAGTTACGAGCTGGAAGCGACCGATCCTGAGGCGGATCTAGACGCCTGAGTGCAAGGCCGTCGAGTGCGCCTTGTCGCACAGGCGACCTCTGTTGCTGCGATGCAGCATCTTCTTTGGCATTTTTGCCAAAGCTGCCGTTTTTTCGGCGCCGCAAAGGCACAATGGCGCTCCCTCATTGAACGGAATCCGGGATTCGTAAACACCCCGGGGCATTGTTTGTCAGCATCCAAGTCGTCTCTTTCAGCGCTCACTCTGGGCGCCATTGGTGTCGTGTACGGCGACATCGGAACCAGCGTGTTGTATGCGCTAAAGGAAGTTTTCGGATCCGGCCATGTGCCGTTCACACCGGACAATGTGTACGGCATCCTGTCCATGATTTTCTGGACCTTGACCGTCATCGTGTCGCTCAAGTATGTGGTGCTGGTGCTGCGGGCTGACAACGCAGGAGAGGGGGGGCTGATCGCCATGCTGGCCCTGGCCTCCCAAGCAGTGAAAGACCGGCCTACGCTACGTCGCGTCTTGCTCAATGTGGGTATCTTTGGAACCTGCCTTTTCTATGGCGATGGCGTCATCACCCCGGCAATTTCGGTGCTTGGCGCCGTCGAAGGCTTGGAAATCATCTCCCCCAAGTTCCTCAAGTACGTGGTGCCGCTCACTCTGGTGATTTTGTTTGGCCTGTTTTTGGTGCAAAAACGGGGTACCGCTGGCATTGGTAAGTTTTTTGGTCCGATCACTTTGCTGTGGTTCGCTGCCATAGCCCTGCTGGGCGTCGTGCATATTGCAAGCAATCCGCATATTTTGGTGGCGCTGAACCCCTACTACGCGCTGTCGTTCATGTGGGACAACCCGGGTGTGACCTTTGTGTTGCTGGGCGCCGTGGTGCTCTGCGTGACCGGTGCGGAGGCGCTGTATGCGGACCTCGGCCATTTCGGAAAAAAACCGATCCGCCTGGCCTGGTTCAGTGTGGTCATGCCATGCCTGACCCTGAATTATTTTGGCCAGGGTGCGCTCTTGCTAAGCAACCCCGCGGCAGTGAAAAACCCGTTTTACATGATGGCGCCAGACTGGGCCCTGTTACCCTTGGTGGTCTTGGCAACCATGGCTGCTGTGATTGCCTCGCAGGCCTTGATCACCGGCGCATTCAGCGTCACCAAGCAGGTGATTCAGCTGGGCTACCTGCCGCGACTGAACCTGATTCACACCAGCGTGCGCGAGGCCGGGCAAATCTACATCCCCTTTGTGAACTGGGGCCTGTTTGCCGCCATTGTTTTGGCTGTGGTGATGTTCAAGTCCTCGAGCAACTTGGCAGCTGCCTATGGCATTGCGGTGTGCACCGACATGCTGATCACGACCTTGCTGACTTTTTATGTGGTGCGCTACGGCTGGAAATACCCGTTGTCGCTGTGCTTGGCCGCAACGGGCTTTTTCTTCGTTGTGGACTTCATGTTTTGGGGCTCTAACCTGCTCAAACTTTTTGATGGCGGCTGGTTCCCGCTGCTGATCGGCGCAGTCGTGTTTTTGTTCATGGGCACTTGGAAAGACGGCCGTACGCTGTTGAGTTCCAAACTTCAGGCGGATTCGATGGACTTGTCGAGCTTCCTGGAAGCTGTTTTTGTGAGCCCGCCCACCCGGGTGGAAGGCACGGCAGTCTTTTTGGTCGCATCGGTAGGAACCGTGCCCAACGCGCTGCTGCACAACCTCAAGCACAACAAGGTGCTGCATGAGACCAATTTGTTCGTGACGGTGCGCAACCACGAAGTGCCGTGGATTGGCTTGGACAAGCGCATCGGAATCGAGCGCTTGGGCCACGACTGCTGGCAGGTGCTCATCAACTATGGCTTTAAAAACGATCCCGACGTGCCGCGCGCGCTGGAACAGCTCAGAGGCCGCGGCGTGGCCTTGGATCCGATGATGACCAGCTACTTCTTGTCGCGCGACACCGTGGTGCCGACCCTGGGCGATGGCATGGCCCCGTGGCGTGAAAAGCTGTTCGCCCAAATGCACCACAACGCCAGCAGCGCGGCGGACTTCCTGAGCCTGCCCAGCAACTCGGTGGTTGAGCTGGGCTCCAAGATCGAAATTTAGGCCTCTGTGCAGTTTTTCAAAGACCTGAGCTGGTCCAGCTTCACCGCCGGTTTTGTGGCGGTGCTGGTGGGGTTCACCAGCTCGATTGCCATCGTATTTCAGGCTGCCCAGGCCTTTGGCGCCACGTCCGCCATGCTGGCCTCGTGGCTGTGGGCCATCAGCATTGGCATGGGCCTGACCACCGCGCTGCCCTCTTTGTGGCTGCGCAAGCCGGTGATGGTGGCCTGGAGTACTCCCGGCGCAGCGGTGCTGGCCAGTGCGGGTTTGGTAGGCGGCTTCACTATGGGTGACGCGGTCGGTGCCTTCATGATGAGCGCGGCGCTGATCGTACTGGTGGGTGCTACCGGCTGGTTTGAGCGGGTGATGAACCGTATCCCCGTCGCCTTGGCGAGTGCGCTTTTGGCGGGCGTGTTGGCGCGCTTTGGTCTGGCAGGTTTTAGCGCCGCGCAGTCGGCCCTGCCACTGGTCGTGCTGATGCTGCTGACCTATTTGCTGGGCAAGCGTTTCGCACCGCGTTATGCAGTCCCTGCCACTTTGTTTTTTGCTGTGCTGTTTGTGGCAGCGCAAAATGGTTTTTCGCGGGTGGACGTGCCGGTGGGGCTGACCTGGCCGGTGTTTGTGGCGCCCGTGTTCTCTTGGGCGGCGTTTGTGAGCCTGGCGCTGCCCTTGTTTATTGTGACCATGGCCTCGCAAAACCTGCCGGGTGTGGCGGCGATACGCGCCTCGGGCTTTGGAGACGAACGCGCGCAGGGTGGTGACGCCGGAATTCCTGTGTCCAAAATCATCACCCTCACGGGCGTGGCCACACTGCTGCTGGCGCCGCTGGGTGCGTTTTCGCTCAACTTGAGCGCTATCACGGCAGCCATTTGCATGGGGCCCGAGGCACACCCGGACCGCGCGCGGCGGTACACCGCAGCGGTGTCGTGTGGCATGTTGTACATCGCCTTGGGCCTTTTTGGCGCCACCATCATGGCGCTGCTCACGGCGTTCCCCAAAGAGCTGGTGGCCGCTATTGCGGGGCTGGCGCTGATGGGCACGATTGGCAGTGCGCTCGCCGCGGCCTTGCACAAAGAGTCGGACCGCGAAGCCGCCATGGTGACGTTTTTGATCACGCTCAGCGGCGTGGTGGTCGGCGGTGTCGGGTCCGCGTTTTGGGGTGTGGTGGCCGGTGCCATTGCCCTGGCTGTGCAACACTACCGTCCCACCAAGCGCAACGTTTGAAGACTTCGGCCCGCCTTTTGAGAAGCATCCCATGAACATTCTTTTTGTTGCCGATCCTCTGGAGTCCTTCCAGACCTACAAGGACACCACCTTCGCCATGATGCGTGAGGCGCAGGCACGGGGCCACACAGTGGCGGCCTGCGAGCCACGTGAGTTGGTCTGGCGCAGCGGTGGCGTGGTGCAAGCCCAGGTGCGGCAGATCCGGCTGACGGGTGAGGCGCCGCAATGGTTTGTGGCAGAGAGCACCACGGTGCGCGAGCTGCGCCAGTTTGACGCGGTGGTGATGCGCAAAGACCCGCCTTTTGACAGCGAGTTCTTTTATGCGACCCACCTGTTAGAGCAAGCCGAGCGCGAAGGCGCCCAGGTGTTCAACAAACCACGTGCGCTGCGCGACCACCCGGAAAAACTGGCGGTCATGGAATTTCCCCAGTTCATCGGCCCCACATTGGTGACCCGTGATGCCGCAGTGGTGCGGGCCTTTCACCAGGAGCACCGCGACATCATTCTCAAGCAATTGGACGGCATGGGCGGCAGCGGCATCTTCCGCGTCAAGGACGATGGCCTGAACCTGGGTGCCATCATCGAAACCCTGAACCGCGACGGCGCGCAGAGTCTGATGGTGCAAAAGTTTTTGCCCGCCATCAGCGAAGGCGATAAGCGCGTGCTGGTGATTGGTGGCAAACCGGTGCCCTTTTGCCTGGCACGCATTCCGCAGGGTGGCGAGGTGCGCGGCAACTTGGCAGCAGGCGGCTTAGGTGTAGCGCAGCCACTCAATGCGGTCGATCGGGCCGTGGCGGAAGCGATTGGGCCGGTGTTGGCGGCGCGCGGCTTGCTGCTGGTGGGTCTGGACATCATCGGCACCAGCCTGACCGAAATCAACGTGACCAGTCCCACCTGTTTTCAGGAAATTACCGAGCAGACAGGCTTTGATGTGGCTGCGATGTTCATGGACGCGCTGCAAGCGGCTGCCCGTCGATAAAGACCTGCAGTTCGCCCGTCGCCATAGGCACCCAGTGCTCGTTGGCCGTCAGCGGCTCGGTCACGACGATGACCTGGCGGTCGTCGGGCGAATTGAGTTGTGACAGGTCCACGCTCAGGTCTTCGTCTTTAAGTTGCACTTCCGTGAACGGATGTTGGCGTATGACGTAGTGCAGCTTGGTGCTGGCATGCGCCCACAGCGCCTGGCCGTTGCTCAGTAGAAAGTTGAACGTGCCGTGCTTGGCGATGCGCTGGGCCAGGTCGCGCAGGGTGTGCGTGAGCTCCACCTCGGAGGGCACGCCCGCATGGGACTTGTTCATCTCTTGCATCATCCAGCAGAAGGCGAGTTCGCTGTCGGTGGTGCCCACCGGGCGGAAGCTGCCATGCAGGTGCGGCGCAAAGTCTTTCAGGTCACCGTTGTGGGCAAACACCCAGTAGCGCCCCCAGAGCTCGCGCACAAAGGGGTGGCAGTTTTCCAGGCTGACGGCACCCACTGTGGCTTTGCGCACATGGGCCACCACGTTGTGGCTTTTGATCGGGTAGCTGCGCAGCATGTGCGCAATGGGTGACGTGGCTGCGCTCTCTTTGTCGACAAAGTAGCGCGCCGCTTTGCCAGGCAGATTGCCTTCGCTTTCAAAAAAAGCAATTCCCCAGCCGTCGGCGTGGTGGTCGGTGCAGCCCCCGCGCTGGGCGAAACCGGTAAAACTCAGGGTCAGGCTGGCCGGCAGGCGGCTGTTCATTCCAAGCAATTGGCACATGGAAACAGTTTACGCCTTCAAAGTGGCCTGCTAGCACATAACCACATGCATTGTCAGTTGCGTGGCTCGCTCCACAGTTTGCCGCCCGTTGCCCAGTTTTCAGCCTTGACGTCGGTAATCAGGACGTCCACCGAGTCGGGTGAGCCACCCAGAACTTCCACGCTGACGCGGGTGATTTCCTGCACCAGCCTTTTCTTTTGTTCCAGGGTGCGGCCTTCGATCATTTCAACGTGGTAAGTGGGCATGGGGCTCCTTCAATCGGGTTAAGTCGGCGTGTTGCGGCAGCGCCGCGGTGATCTCGCAGTTTAGACTGCGGCATGGCAACAACACACGCGGAGCGGGACTTTGAATAGACAGGTGCGCGCTTTTTCGCGCCGTCCAGGCTTAGGCGTGGTGGTCGGCGCTTTGGTGCTGGTGCACCTGGTCTTGGGCGCGGTGATGGGCTTGTCGGTGGATGAGGCGCATTACCTGCTGTACGCCGCCCACCCCGCGCTGAGCTATTTTGACCATCCTCCGCTGGTGGGTTGGGTGCAGATGCCCTTGGTGGCGCTGGACGCGCCCCTGGCCTTGCTCCGTGTGCTACCCGGTGCGCTGTGGTTGGGCACGGTGCTTCTGGTCTACCAATTGGCGGGTCGGCTGGGTCATGCGGGTGGCGGCGCGCCGCATCGCGCTGGCCTGTGGGCGGTGGCCGCGCTGGCTCTGGCGCCCCTGGTGCATGTGCTGGCCATTGGCCTTCTGCCCGACACCTTGCTGATGTTCTTCGTGGTGCTTCTCATGCGGCAAACCCAGCGGCTTATGCAGCCGGACGCGCTGTGCCAAACAGGGCCCTGGCTGCTATGGGGACTTATTCTGGGATTCGCGGGTTTGAGCAAGTACACGGCGATTTTTTTTGCTTTGGCATCGGCCCTGTGTTTGCTCCAAGCCCATGGACTGCGGGTAGCGCGGGTGCCCGCCTTGTGGGCAGCCGTTGCGCTCGCCGTGCTGATGGTGTCGCCGGTGCTGGTATGGAACGCACGCAACGGCTGGGTCTCCTTTGTCTACCAGGCCCAGCATGGCGCAGGCAGCGTGTGGCGCTTGCAGGACGTGCTGCGCTTTGCGCTCGTGCAGTTGCTGGCCTATGGGCCCTTATTGTGCTTCGGTGCCCTGGCACGTACATCCGCGGGCGCTTTGCGTTGGTTTTTTGTGCTGCCCTTTGCGGTGCTGGCTTGGCTCTCAGGCGGTGGCAGCAGCCTGCCGCACTGGACAGCGCCTGCGTGGGCGAGCCTTGCACCGTTTGCGGGCGTGGCCTTGGCGGATTTCTGGGGGCAGGGCCTGGACCGCCGCCGCCTGCGTCGATTCTTTTTAGGCGCATGGGTCGCCCTGCAAGCGATGGCGAGTGCGGGTTTGCTTTGGCTGATGCTGAGTGCGGGCTGGCCGGTCTTGCCGCGCACGGCGGACGATGCACCGGTGGGTGCCAATCCCTTTGTCGATGTGTACGGCTGGCAAGAGGCGGGTGCCAAGGCGAAAGCGCTTGCCGCGCAGCAGGGCCTCGGCAGTGTGTCGGTGCAGCACTGGACGCTGGCCAGTCGCTTGGCTTGGTATGCGCGGCCCTTGCCCGTGCATGACTTGGAAGACCGCTTTGACCAGTTCACTTTGTGGGCCGGGCCCTTGCCCGCGGGCGCTGATACGCTCCTGGTGGATTGGTCAGCCATGGCCTATGCGGTGCCGCTCGGGGAGCACGGCTTTGACAAGTGTGAGCTTTTGGCAACGCAGGTCGCCA
>CAIYRQ010000143.1 GCA_903928635.1 uncultured beta proteobacterium
CCAACCGGCTTCGTATACACCGTGGTACTTCGCCTGATCCTCGGGCTTGGCATGGTGCGGCGTGTGCGGCGACTGGAAAGCGAGGTAGGTGAAAAACGGCTTGTCGGGCGCGCTGGCGCGGTTCTCGGCAATCCAGGCGATGGCGCGGCTCGTGTAGTCATCCGGTGCAAAGTAGCCCTCGGGATAGCCATCAACCTGTGCCAGTTGGTTGCCTTCGAGCATGCGGTCGGGCTGGAAGTAACTGGTTTCTGCGCCCATGAAGCCATAGAAGCGGTCAAAGCCGCGCTGCAGGGGCCAGCCACTGTTGTCGGCGGCGCTATGGAGGTTGCGGTCGTAGGTGTTGTGCCACTTGCCCAAGGCCATGGTGGACCACCCCTGTTGGCGCAGCAACTCGGGAATCAGCGGCGCATCCTTCGAAATCTCGCCGCGGTAGCCGGGATAGCCCGGGTCGTTGTGTGTGAGCCAGCCGCAGCCCACACTGTGCGGATTTTTGCCGGTCAGCAAGGCTGCGCGGGCCGGGGTACACATGGGGACTGTGGTGTAGTTGGTGTAGCGCAGGCCGTGTGCCGCGAGGCGGTCGATGTGGGCGGTTTGAATTTCGCCGCCGTAACAGCCGAAGTCGGAGAAGCCCAAATCGTCGAGCAAGATGACGACGATGTTGGGGCTGCCCTGAGGCGCGCGCTGCGGCGCTGACCAGCTGGGGGTGGATTCGGGGAGCGTGCGGCCGATGTGGCCTGCGAATCCCGCGCCGGGGTCGGCGACTTTCAACAACTGCGGATCGTTAGTGGGCATGCGGGCACCTTGTACATATTCAGGGCACCCAGACACGCCGGATCCCCAGCGATGGATCTTTTATTTATCTTAAGTCGCCTGGTTTTTCCAGACTGTCAAAACACAGACAAATGGCAGACGCTTGTCGGTGTCAGCTCGCGTCCACCGGCCGAATGTCGTGGATTCGGGTCAAGTCGATGGACGACTTGCCTGTCGCCTCATCTTCGCTGAACATGTCCTGGAACCGGTGATTCCATCGAATGTCGGAGCTGCGGTAGGCGAAGTTGGCGTGCACCGTTTGGGAGATGGTCTCGTCGAGACCCTTGAGGGTAGCGACCAAGGCAAATTCGGACGCTGCCAACGATTGGGCGGTATGACCGAACAGCGGACTGGCCTCATTCATCGGATGAAATATCAGCCATGTCAACGACAGCATGGGGTTGTGGCTGCGCACCAGCGCCAGGTCGTAAATGCGCCGCATGCTCAGGCCCTCTTTGCTGGTTTCGCGGATGAATAAGCTGAGCTCCACCTCGGCGCCGATGATGTTGTTTTTTCTTTCATGGGCCACACGAAACATCAGCGTGGGCACGCCTTCAAAATCCGCAACGACTGCGGTTTTGCTGAAAATGACGCGGGACCGCGGAATTGAAAGCCGTGCGAACGCAATGGCGGCAAACAAACCCATGCTGAGCAGGCCGATCATGGCCTCCACAGTGACCAACACGTCGGCATACATGGTCTGCGGAAATTTCGTGCCATACCCAATGGTCGCCAGCGTCTGAACGCTGAAAAAGAAGTACTCCCAGTACGACGAACTTGCCAGGCCGCCAATCGCGTTTGTACCCACGTAGTACAGGTAGCCAAACACCGCGTTAACCACCAGGAACGCGGCTACAAAAAGGCTTAGATACGCGGCCCAGCTCATGGCCACCACCGAGTGGTAAGGGTCTACCCGCCCATTGGAGGACACCTCAATGGTGGAGCCACGGATGGGACTGGTTTTGACGGTGGTGCTGACAGGTTTCATGGAATTTGATGCGTGAACTCAGCGAGCCGGCTATTCAGGACTGTCTGTCAGGACGGGAGGAATGGCCTGTGCAAGCTTGATCGCTTCCCTGCGAAACAACAGGTGATTTAGAACAATCATCGCCATACCACCCAAGTTTGCAATCGCGGAAACCAGAGAATAGCTGGACCCCAAGGATGTCTTGAAGTACAGAACCAAAAAAATTAATGCGTAGAGTACCAATGCTAAGTTGAGCCAAATGCTCCGTCGAAAATTGCGTCGTGCTTGGTTAACCACTTCGAGCCGCACAGAAGGATCCAGACGGCGAAGCTGGGGATGATTGAACAATGAAAATGGATTGAGAACGCGCTGAGGCCGTGCGCGCTTGGCATCGGTCAAAATTTTTTCTGCTTCGGCATAGGATTTGGGGCTCACAAGCGTTGTTTCAGGAATCGCTTGCGCAGGCTGCTCCGATTCAGGGCTGGGCGAGCTGTCAACTGGTACAAAGGGTCCTTGGGTCCGCATCCTCATGTATCGCTCGCCACGTGGCGAGTTGAAAACGTTCCACCACACAAGAAATACCACCGAAAAGAATACGGCGACCACCAGCAGTGACATTACTATTTCCATAAAAATTCCTTTTTATAGAAATTTAATAGCATTTACCACAATGTCAAGCCAGGAGTGACGCAAGTGAGCAAACATGGTCAGTGGCGACAGTAAAAACATTCAGCGCAATAAAAAAAGCCCTCAACAGAGGGCTTTTTTTATTCAACGCCACTGGCAGCAGACCTGCGTCCGTTGCCAGCGCAAGGGGGATTAACCGCCCTTCTTGGCGCGCTTGCCGGGGTTCTTTTTGCTGCGGGTGGACACGCCGCGCTCCAGGCTCACTTTTTGGCCGCGGCCTGCGCTGCCCAAGGAGTAGCCGGGCAGAGGCTTGGGGGCGGGAGTGGCTTTGCGTGCAGCTTCGGTAACGATGGAATTGCCCATGAGATCTTTCCTAAAGGTGTAAATGGTGAAACCGTGTATTTGAACACTTTTTTGCCCCGTTTCTGGCGGGGCGCTGCTCACTTAGGCGCGCAAGGCCTTTTTCAGGTCCACGCCGAGCTCGGGTTTGTGGGCAAACGGGTCGGTGGGGTTGCGTGACATGAGCACGTCTTCCATGCGCACTTGCACCGATGCAATCGACTTGGGGTGGCTGTAAATATAGAACTGATTGGCCGCCATGGCGTCAAACACCATTTGGGCCACATCGGCCGCGCTCACCTTGCCACTGCCCACGGCTTTGTCGCTCATGGCCTGGCCAATGAGCTGGCTCTTGGTGGGTTTGACACCGACGGCTTTGAGCTCGTCGGGGCGGTTGCGGTGGCTTTGGCTGATGCCGGTGGGCACAAAGAAGGGGCACAGCACGCTGGCGCTGATTTGCTCGGTGACCAGCGCCAAGTCCTGGTACAGCGTTTCGCTCATGCTGACCACCGCGTGCTTGGTGGCGTTGTAAATGCCCATATTGGGTGCATTGAGCATGCCTGCCATGCTGGCGGTGTTGACGATGTGGCCTTGGTAGGCCGGGTCTTTAGCAGCGGCGGCCAGCATCATGGGGGTGAACACACGGATGCCATGCGCCACGCCCATCAGGTTCACACCCACCACCCATTCCCAATCTTGCAGGGTGTTTTCCCAAATCAGGCCGCCCGAGCCCACACCGGCGTTGTTGAACACAAAGTGCGGCGCACCAAACCGCGCCAGGGTGGCCGCGCCCAGCGCTTCTACCTGGTCGGCCTTGGACACGTCCACGCGCATGCCCAGCACCTGAGCGCCCGCTGCGGTTAATTCGGCCACGGCGCGGTCCAGCGCGTCTTGCTGCACGTCGGCCAGCACCAGGTTCATGCCCAGCTTGGCGCCGATGCGCGCGCACTCCAGACCAAAGCCCGAGCCGCCACCGGTGATCACAGCGGTTTTTTTGTTGAAGTCAGAAATCATGCAAATGTCTCTTTGAAAAAGTGGAAAGGAAAACGAAAAAACTTAAACCTGCGCAGCCTTCAGCACATAGCCGATGCGCGGGAAATGCACATGCACCACGCCTGCACGCGGGTCCTCGCGGCGCAGCGTGTAACGGGTGCGGGTGGCGGCCATGAGCACGCCATCGGTGGGTTCCTGGCCAAAGGTTTCGGCCGAAATCGTGACATGGCTGCCCAAGGGAATGCCATGCTCGTCCTGAAAGGCAGCGTCTGGCGCAATAGCAAGCGGCGTGCTGGCAGCGCAAAGGGCAATGGCCTGCTCGGCGCTGAACTTTTCCATGCTGCCGTGGCCCAATGCCGCCATGCGGTCCATCCAGGCCAGTACCGCGGGTGTGGCTTGCAAGATGTCGGCCATCACCGGCACCACCTTGCGGGTAAACCACAGCGGGTGGTAGGCAGCAAAGTCGGCCACGCAGGGTGCGCTGCCCAGCAAATAGTCGTTCTGGTCCAGCATATGGGCCAGGCGGCGCAAATACGATTTGTAGCTGGCAGTGGCGTCTGCGGGACGGCTGCGCGTCATGCCGGCCGACATGGCGCCACGGTCGGCAGCGAATGCCTTGGCGGCCTCTGGCGGCGCATCGGCAAACAAGTGTGCCGCCCCCTTGGGGCCGAGGTTGTAGGCCATGGCGGCCCAAAACAAGGTGCTGTCCGCCCACTGCGCCAGCACACGCGCCACCCCTTTGGATGCTTCGGGGTACAGCGTGGGCGCGGGTTGCAAGTGGTCCAGCACTTCGCACATGAGCGCGGTGTCACAGTACACATCAGCGCCGATTTGCAAAAAAGGCGTTTTGCGATAACCACCGGTCAATGCCAGCACATCGGGTTTGGGCATGATGCGTGGCACCACCACCGACTTCCAAGCCAGGCCTTTGTAGCCCAGCGCCAGCCGAACTTTTTCTGAAAACGGCGAACTGGCGTAATGGTGAAGAATCAGCTCAGACATGGGCGGCTCCAAACGGTGGATTGAACAAAATTAGCGCGGCATGGCGCGGCGAATGATGGCGTCAAAGTCCACGCCGCTGCCCAGGGTGCCAAAGGTATGGCCCCAGTCGCCACCAAGGCGCGAATCGCAAAACGCGCCAAACACCGCACCGGGCGCGCTCTGCTGCAACAAAGCCGCTTGCACGGCCAAGGCCACGTCTTGCGCCAGTCGGCGGGCTTGCACTTCGTTGGCCAGCAGCTCAATACGCGCAGGCAGGGAGTCCATCATGCGGTCCAGCGCCGGGTGTGCGCCACGGGCTGGCGCCAGTTCTTGCGCCAGGGCCTGGGCCACATCGCCCTTGCGCAGAGCCCGCAGCAAATCCAGCGCCATGATGTTGCCCGCACCTTCCCAAATGGAGTTGAGGGGCATTTCGCGGTAGATGCGCGCCATGATGCCAAGGCCGCCCTCTTCCACATAGCCATTGCCACCCATGCACTCCATGGCTTCCTGGCCAAAAGCACTGCCGCGTTTGCAGATCCAGAACTTGGCAATCGGCGTGAGCACGCGGGCAATCAGGCGCTCAAAGCTATCGCCCGCATTGTCAAAGGCACGCGCCAAACGCATGGACAAAGCGGTGGCGGCTTCGCTCTCCAAAGCCAGATCGGCCAGCACGTTGCGCATCAAGGGTTGGTCGATCAAACGCTTGCCAAAGGCCTGGCGCTGCGCCGTGTGGTTGAGCGCAATGCTCAGCGCCTGGCGCATGAGGCCGCTGGTGCCCAAGGAGCAGTCCAGGCGGGTCATTTCGCCCATTTCCAAAATCTGCGGCACGCCCCGGCCTTCCACGCCCACCAGCCAGGCGGTGGCATTCAAAAACTCCACTTCAGAGCTCGCGTTGGCCTTGTTGCCCAGCTTGTCTTTCAGGCGCTGAACGCGCAATTGGTTGAGGCTTCCGTCAGGCAAAACCCGGGGCAGGAAAAAGCAGCTCAGACCACCTGCGGACTGCGCCAGCACCAAAAAGGCGTCGCACATGGGTGCTGAGAAAAACCACTTGTGACCCAGCAACTTGAAGCGCTGGCCCCAGGCGTCGCTGCCGTCGGCCACGGCCTGCGTGGTGTTGGCGCGCACATCCGAGCCGCCCTGTTTTTCCGTCATGCCCATGCCCATGGTCAGGCCGGCTTTTTGGCTGAAGAGTTTGAGTGCGGGGTCGTAGTGCGGGCTGCTGAGGCCTGGCGCCCAATCCTGGTAAACGGCCATGTTGCCGCGCAGTGCGGGCATGACCGCATAGGTCATGGAAATCGGGCAGAGCATGGACGGCTCCAGCTCGGTAAACAGCGTAAATGCTGCGGCGCGGCGCTGGTGCGCAGTGGACTGACCCGGCGTAGCGCCAAAGTAGTCCATCCACGGGCTGCCGTGCAGGCCCGCCTTCATGGCCTCGTCCATCAAAGCGTGGTAGCTGGGGTGAAACTCCACCTGATCGATGCGGTTGCCAAAACGGTCGTGGCTGCGCAACTGGGGCGTGTGCACATTGGCCAACTGCGCATGGGTTTGCATCTCTGCGCTGCCCAGACGCGCACCCAGGGCGTGCAAACCGGAAGTGTCCAAGGTGGGCGCGTTGAACTTCAATGCGCTTTGCAGCGCTTGGTTGCCCTCAAACAGGTTGTAGTTCTCCAGGTTGTGGGCCTGGTTGAACACCTCATGGGTGGCAGCGCTTTGCATTTAGATCAGCTTGACGAGTTGTTTGCCAAAGTTCTTGCCCTTGAGCAGACCCAAAAAGGCCTCGGGCGCGTTTTCCAGGCCCTGCGCAATGCTCTCGCGGGCGCGCAGCTTGCCAGTGGCCACCAAGGTGCCCAGTTCGGCCAATGCCGCAGGCCACACTTCCATGTGTTCGCTGACGATAAAGCCTTCGATTTTGAGGCGCTGCATCAAGATCAGCGCGGGTTGCGCCATGGGCAATGGCGCGCCGTTGTAGCCCGCAATCATTCCGCACACCGCAATGCGGCCAAAGGCATTCAGGCGGGGCAATACCGCGTCAAGCACCATACCGCCCACGTTTTCAAAATAGCCGTCAATGCCGTTCGGGCAGGCCTGCGCGATGGCCGCAGACAGGCTGGCAGCGGTGGTGTGCTGTTTGTAATCAATGCAGGCATCAAAACCGAGTTCTTCCACCGCATAAGCGCATTTTTCTGCACCGCCGGCAATGCCTACCGTGCGGCATCCGCGCGCTTTGCTCAGTGCAGCAAAGGCGCTGCCCACCGCGCCGGTAGCGGCGCTGACCACCATGGTTTCGCCTGCTTTGGGGGCAATGATGTGTACCAGGCCGTAGTAGGCCGTCACGCCGGGCATACCGACCGCGCCCAGGTAGGCACTCAGCGGCACATGGGTGGTGTCCACGGCACGCAAGGCACCGGGCAGCTCAGCGTTGACCACGCTGTATTCCTGCCAGCCACCCATGCCCACCACTTTGGTGCCCACGGGGTAACGGGCGTTGCGAGACTCCACCACTTCACCCACAGTACCGCCCTGCATGGTTTGGCCCAGGGCCTGGGGCTGCGCGTAGCTCTTGGCGTCGTTCATGCGTCCCCTCATGTAGGGGTCCAGACTCAAATAGTGGTGGCGCACCAGCACTTCACCCTCTTGCAGCGCTGGCGTTTGGGCATGCACCATCACAAAGTTGCTGGTTTGCGCTTCGCCCTGGGGGCGGTTGTCGAGGTGGAGTTGGCGATTTGCGGGCATGGTGGGTCTCTTTACTTTTAGTCGGTTGAAATAGGGGTGGGGGCGGCGGCCGTGATTGAACGCCCGGTGGCACCCGTTGCTGGCTTGACGTATTTGAAGGTGCCCATGGCACTTGCGCAGGCATGGCCCTGAGCGTCAAAAATCGTGGACTGCGTGAATGCCATGGTCTTGGTGCGGTGCATCAAGACTCCACGGGCGAGCAGCGGACCCGATGCCGGGTGCATAAAGCTGGTTTTCATCTCAATCGTGACCACGCCCTGTTCGGGCGACTCGCTGCGCGCGGCCGTGGCCATAGATACGTCGAGCAAGGTCATCAAAGCGCCGCCGTGGGTCACACCAAAGGAGTTGAGGTGCTCGCCCAGCGCCGTGTAAGTGATCTCTGATTTGCCGCCGGCAAACTGGGTCAGCACAAAGCCCAGGTGCCGGACAAAGGGAATGTCCACACCGAAGCCCAAAATCTTTTCCCAGTCGGCAACAGCGGTACCGGTGGACGGCATTGCGGCATCAGCCACCCGACACCACGCTCACACCGCCGTCCACCGCCAGCCATTGGCCGGTGATGTGTTTGCCCGCGTCAGACGCGTACAAAAGGCACAAGCCTTTGAGGTCCTCGTCGTCGCCCAGGCGCTTGAGTGGAGCGCCAGCCGCGAGTCTCTCTTCGCCCATGGCCTTCAAGGTGCCTGCCGTCATCTTGCTCGGGAAGAAGCCGGGGCAGATGGCGTTAACGGTGATGTTGTACTTGCCCCACTCTGCGCCCAGGGTGCGGGTGAAGTTGATGACCGCGCCTTTGGAGGTGTTGTAGGCAATCGTGTTCATGCCTTCGGGATTGCCACCCAAGCCGGCGATGGACGCCACGTTGATGATGCGACCGGTGCGGCGCGCAATCATGCTGCGCTTGGCCACCGCCTGGCTCAGCAAAAAGTAGCCGCGCACATTGAGGTTCATCACCTTGTCCCAGGCGTCCACCGGGTGGTCTTCTGCGGGTGAGCCCCAGGCCGCACCGGCGTTATTGACCAGAATATCGATGTCGCCCAAGCGGTGCAGGCTCTCGTCGACCAGGCGGGTGATCTCGCTGTCTTTGGCGCAATCGGCTGCGACCCAGCGCGCATCGATGCCCGCGGCTTGCAGTTCGGCTACGGCCTGCTCCAGATCTTCGGCCTTGCGTGAGCTGATCAGCACGCGGGCACCGGCCTCTCCCAGCGCGTGGGCCATTTGCAAGCCCAGGCCACGGGAGCCGCCGGTCACCAGGGCGGTTTTGCCGGTCAGATCAAAAAGCTGTTGAATGGTGCGCGTCATGCGAAATCCTCAAAATGAAGTGAATGAAAAAAACAATTTTGCGGGTGCAACCAGGCGCAGCCTGTCACCACAGCGATATGCCCGGTCAATGCGCGGCTATTCGCCGTGAAGGCGCGAGCGCACCAGAACCATAGCCACGCCTGCAAGCACGGCCAAGGCGCCCACGCCGAGACCCAGACTCAGGCTGCCGTCCGCGTTGGCCGGCATGAAATAGGAGACCGCACTGGTCAGCAGCCCGCCGTAAATCAGCACCCAGGTCCAGCGCTCCAGGCGCAGCAGGCGTTTGTCGGTGGTGCCGTTGTATTTTTTGAAAAAAGCCATCAAAAAGCGTCCTCAGGGAATGTTGCACAGGTCATGTCCCGGGATTGCACCACAGACAGCCACGCGCCGATTTTCGGCAATTCGTAGTGGAAGAAAAAGCGCGCTGCGCCCAAGCGGCCTTGGGTGTCGATATGAGCCTGCTGCGGGTCGCTGTGCAGGGCCGCCAGTGACACTTCCAACCAGATCCAGGCCAGCACCGTGTGGCCAAACGCCTGCATATACGGCACCGCATTGGCCAGCGCTTCGCTAGAGGCGCCTGTGGACCAGGCCGCTTGCGTCGCTTGACCCACTTGCTTCAATGCACCCAGCAGCGCGTCGGCGTGGGCAGAAAGCAAAGGCAGTGCGGCAGCGCGCGCGGCGGTGGCTTGCATGCGGGCCGCTAGGAGTTGCATGCCACGGCCTTTTTCCATCAGCACTTTGCGGCCGAGCAAGTCCATGGCCTGAATGCCGTGGGCACCTTCGTGAATCATGTTGAGGCGGTTGTCGCGCCAGTACTGTTCCACAGGAAAGTCGCGCGTATAGCCATAGCCGCCATGGATTTGAATGGCCAAGGAGTTGGCCTCCAAGCACCATTCGCTGGGCCAGCTCTTGGCAATCGGGGTGAGGACTTCGAGCAGCAGGCGCGCATCGTCCGCCGTTTGCGCATCCGCCGTGTGCTGCTCGTCCACCAGACGGGCGCAGTACATGGCCAGCGCCAAAGCGCCTTCTCCGTACGACTTTTGCGCCAGCAGCATGCGCTTGACGTCGCTGTGCTCAATGATGCGCACTTGGGGCAGTGAGGCGTCTTTGCCACCTGCTCCAATGGGCCTGCCCTGCGGGCGATTCTTGGCGTAATCCAGGCTGGCGTAGTAACCCGCCAGACCCAGCATGGTGGCCGCAATGCCCACGCCAATGCGGGCCTCGTTCATCATGTGGAACATGCAGCGCAGGCCCTCACCTGGCTTGCCCACCAGGTAGCCGATGGCGCCTGCCCCATTGCCATACGGACCGCCGTCGGCACCGGCGACCGGGAATTTGCCTTCTCCAAAATTCAGCAAGGTGTTGGTCGTACCGCGCCAGCCCAGCTTGTGGTTCAGCCCCGCCAGCGCGACGTCGTTGCGTACGCCGGTGAGTTGTCCGTCCAGACCAACCAGTTTCTTGGGCACGATGAACAAGGAAATGCCCCGGGTGCCAGGCACCAGCGCGCCATTGGCATCGGGAATTTTGGCCAGTACTAAATGGACGATGTTTTCACTCAGTTCGTGCTCGCCACTGGAGATCCACATCTTGTTGCCCTTGAGGCGGTAGCGCGCACCCAAAGGCTCAGATTCGAAGTCAGCGCCGTCGGGCACGGCGCGGGTGGTGATGTCGGACAGGCTGGAGCCGGCCTGCGGCTCGCTCAAGCACATGGTGCCGCTAAATCGACCATTGAATTCATTTTTTGCGAACACCGATTTTTGCAATTCGGTGCCATGCACCATCAGCAAATTGGCATTGCCCGTGGTGAGCATGCCCGAACCAATGCTGACCGAGGCACAGGCGAAGAATGCGTTGGCCGCGGCCTCCACGCTGTAGGGCAGCTGCATACCGCCCATCTCAAAATCCTGGGCTGCGCTGAGCATGCCCGACTCGGCATATGCTTTGGCCGCGTCGTGGGTGGCTTGGGGAAGAATGACTTTTTCGCCGTCAAAGCGGGGCTCTTCGACATCGACCAGACGGTTGAACGGCGCGAATTTTTCGCGCGCAATGCGCTCGCAGGTATCCAGCACCGCGTCGAAGGTCTCGCGCGAATGGTCTGCAAATCGGGGACGCTGCGTCAGTTCGGTGGTATGCAACCAGTCGTTGAGCAAAAAGTCCAAAGTGGCACGGAGTTTCATGGCGATCGTCTCAAAAAAAAAGCCCGCAAGGGGCTGTCGACATACAAAGTAAAAATACGGTTCGGAGTGCCTCAGGCTTTGACCACCGCCATGGTGCCCGAGGCTTTAACGGCCAACTGCCGCTCACCGTCCGCCACCATGTAAACCTCGGCCTCAGTGAACATGATGTTGCGTCCGGGTTTGAGCACCCAGGCTTCGCAGACCAACGACTCGCCTTTGGCGCCGCGAAGCAGGTTGACCTTGAACTCGGCAGTGACCACCCAGTGTCCGTCAGGCGCCATGGTTTGTGCTGCGGCACCCATGGTGTGGTCCGCAAGCGAGGCCAGCACGCCTGCGTGAACCACGCCGGTGTGCTGCAAATGCTTGCCCTGCACCGCCAGTTGCGTGGTGACTTTGCCCTGGGTCACCGCCAAGGGCTCGACACCCAAATCGGATATGAATGGCGCTTTGCGGAAGAACCCGCGCAGTGTTTCAAGATCGATCTGCATGCCAGCCTTTGCGAACGGACAAAGTCGTAGAACCGCAGACCTGCTGCTTACAGCACCTCGAACACGCCAGCGGCACCCATGCCGCCGCCAATGCACATAGTCACGACCACGCGCTTGGCGCCACGGCGCTTGCCTTCGATCAGGGCGTGACCGGTCAAGCGTTGGCCGCTCATGCCGAAGGGATGACCCACCGCAATTGCACCGCCGTTAACGTTGAGCTTGTCAGCAGGAATACCCAGCTTGTCGCGGCAGTACAGCACCTGCACCGCAAACGCTTCGTTGAGTTCCCACAGGTCGATATCCTTGATGCCCAGGCCCAGACGCTTGAGCACTTTAGGAATGGCGTACACGGGGCCAATACCCATTTCGTCCGGCTCGCAACCTGCAACCGCAAAGCCCAGGAAACGACCCAGCGGCTTCAGACCTTTTTGCTCGGCCAGTTTTTCGTGCATCACGACCACCGCACCCGCGCCGTCAGACAACTGGCTGGCGTTACCTGCAGACACCAGACCGCCCGGCAATGCCGAGCGCAGGCCCATGATGCCTTCGTAAGTGGTGCCTGCGCGAATACCTTCGTCGTCGCTCACAGTGACCTGCTTGGTCATCATGCCCATGACCTTGTCGGCCACACCCATGGTGACTTTGATGGGAGCGATTTCGTCTTTGAACAAACCTTTTTCCAGCGCGGCCGAGGCCTTTTGCTGGCTGGCGGCGCCGTACTGGTCCATCGCTTCACGGCCGATGCCGTAGCGCTTGGCCACTTGTTCGGCGGTTTGCAGCATGGGCCAGTAAACCTCGGGCTTGTTCTTTTCCAGCCACGGGTCGCTCAGCATGTGCTTGTTCATTTCTTGCGCGGTGCAAGAAATGGCTTCCACACCACCGGCCACATAAATGTCGCCTTCGTTGGAAATGATGCGCTGCGCAGCGGTTGCAATGGTTTGCAGACCCGAGGAGCAAAAACGGGTGATGGTCATGCCCGACACGGTAACGGGGCACCCTGCACGCAGAGCGATCTGGCGTGCAATATTGGCACCGGTCGCGCCCTCAGGCGTGCCGCAACCCATGATGACGTCGTCCACCTCGGCGGCTTCAATGCCAGCACGTTGGATGGCGTGTTCCACCACGTGACCACCCAATGTGGCACCGTGGGTCATATTGAATGCGCCTTTCCAGCTTTTGGTCAGCGGGGTACGGGCGGTAGAAACAATTACTGCTGCAGTCATGGCGATTCCTTAGTTAAATGTTTTGCCTTCTGCGGCCAGTTTGGCCAACAGGGGGGCGGGCTTCCAGAACTCGGCGTCGTCGCGCGGGTTCTGGGCAAAACGGTGCATGGCTTGAACCACGTTGAACAAACCCATCTCGTCGGCGTACAGCATGGGGCCGCCGCGGTGGGGAGGGAAGCCGTAGCCGAAGATGTAGCAAATGTCGATGTCGCTGGCCTTGTTGGCAATGCCTTCTTCCAGAATGTGGGCGCCTTCGTTGACGAGTGCGAACACCAGACGCTGCACAATTTCTTCATCGCTGATCTTGCG
>CAIYRQ010000144.1 GCA_903928635.1 uncultured beta proteobacterium
CACCTGGCTCACGATGGCATGGTCGTTGACACCCAACCCCACAGCGCGCAACACACCTTCGGTCTTGAGTTGCGCGAGCATGGGCAGCGCTTCATCCAGCACTTGCTTGAATACCGAGGAAGCGCGTTCACCTTGGCTGTGTTCATCCATGTCGTGAATGAACACCGTATCCAGACAAGACAGGCCCAAACGCTGCAAGCTGTCTTCGATGCTGCGCCGCATGCCCGAGCCCGAAAAATCCCAGCGCTGCACAAACGGCAGGGTTTGCACATAGCCATGCTGGTTGGCAGGCGCATGTCGGTCGGGTGTGAGCAAACGCCCGACCTTGCTGGAGAAGCTGAAGGCCTCGCGCGGATGGCCTCGCAAGGCGTCCCCCATGCGCCGTTCGGACAGGCCATGGCCATAGTGCGGCGCCGTGTCAAAGCTGCGGCAGCCGTCATCCCATGCACGGTCCAGCAAGGCACGCACTTGAGCATCCGACACCGGCTCAAACAAATTGCCCAGCGCAGCACCGCCCAACCCCAGGCGCGCCCCATCGAGGCAGGACATGAAAACCGGTTTTGGCGATGTGCTCACGCTGTCTCCCCAAGAAATTTGATGCTTCGGGTCACGGCCATCCAGGGTTTACCCGTTCTGTGCGAGGCGATGAAACGACTAACATGTTACCTAGTTATGTTGAAGCACCTTCCCCCCATCCTAACGCCTGAACTGCTGCATGCGCTTGCCAGCATGGGCCATGGCGACGACCTGGTGTTGGTGGATGCACACTTCCCGGCCAGCCGGGTGGCGCAGCAAGGCCACGCCCGCTTGGTGCGCATGCCGGGGCTGACCGTCAGCCAGGTGCTCGACGCCGTGTTGCAAGTGCTGCCCCTGGACACCTTTGGCCCTGCCTGCGGCTGGACCATGGAAGTGGTGGGCGATGCGCAGGCAGTGCCTCCCGCTGTGCACGAGTTCCGACAACAACTGGCGGCACAGGGCCGCCAAGATGTGGCCACGCTGGAACGCTACGCTTTTTACGAGCAGGCGCGCCAAGCCTATGTGATTGTGCAGACCGGCGATCTGCGCACCTATGCCAACCTGCTGCTGCGCAAAGGGGTGCTGGGGCATGGCTGAGCGCACACCCGACGCTGGCGCGCAAAGCCTGCGCGCACGCGCTTACGAAAATTTTCGTCAGCAAATTTTGCAAGCCAATGTGCGCCCCGGGCAGTTTGTTTCCCAGCGCGAGCTGATGCAACTGCTGAACATGCCGCTGGGCGCTGTGCGCGAAGTGATTCCACGGCTGGAAGCCGAAGGCTTGCTGCGCACTGTGCCGCAACGTGGCCTGCAGATTGCCCATGTGGACCTCAAGCTGATTCACAACGCGTTTCAGTTGCGCAGCCTGCTCGAGCGCGAAGCGGCCCTGCACTTTGCCCGCGTGGTCAGCGATGAAGAACTGCAGGCCATCGAACAGGCGCACCTGGCCATTGTGGAGCGGGCGCAGCGCGAGGGCATCAGCGACGAGCTGCTCACCGACGCGACCTCGGTCGACTGGGGCTTACACGATCTGATGGTCGACACCCTGGGCAACGAGCTGATTTCACAGGCCTACCGCATCAACAGCCTGCGCGTGCGGCTGATTCACTTGGAGCGCGCGACGCTGTCGGCCGACATTCTGTTGCCTGCCATGCAAGAACACCTGACGCTGATTGCCGCCCTCAAAACACGCGACCCCAGTGCCGTGGCCGATGCGCTGGGGCACCACATCCACAGCGCCCACGAGCGCGTGCTGGGGCGC
>CAIYRQ010000145.1 GCA_903928635.1 uncultured beta proteobacterium
AAAGAACAAATCCTTAATCAGGTCATCCAGCAGATGGTTGCGGTTGTCACTCCACATCGTCATTTGACGCTGCGCATGGTGCAAAGAGTGCAACTGCCACCACCACTCCCATTGGTGCTGGGCGCGGTGAAACCAGTAGTTCAATAAGTCAAAAACCACCAAATAAATAAGCACACTGACCCAGGGTAGATCGGTCAGTCCCGGCCACAGGTCATCTAGTTGCAGTGTGGCAAGTCCGTGCGAACGCAGTACGCCGATGGCACTGTCCACCCACGGTGCCAAGGTGAAAAAAATCACTATTCGGAACAGGCCTAAGCGATGAATCAGTGTGTAAATCACATCCGTCCGTACCGTGGAGTAGTCGGTCACAAGCTCCACAGGACGCCAGCGCTCCAGCGGCCCGATCACGCCAACGATCAAACCGAGCTGCAACAGCCCGACCAAAAACCATCCGGTTCCTGCGTAGCCGTCTTCCAAAAAACTCGCCGCTCCTAAAGTGAACATTGCAGGCTGCACTGCCGTCTCAAAAAGCCAGCCTTGCACCTGGGAGAAGAGTTCAATGAGCACGTCCATAGCCAGGCGTCAATGCGTGTGCTGTGCAATCCAGGCTTGGTACGCCGGGTGAGTGCGCAGGGTCTCAAAGCAAAAACCCTTGGCCTTGAGTCCCACAATCAGTGGCTCTAGCACTGCGGGCGCCCACGGGTCTTTGCGAGACCAAATCCCCAAATGCGCCATCACAATGTCGCCGCTGCGCAGATCGCGCAAGGCCTTTTGCAGCAAGACATCGTTGGGATATTTGTCGCTGGGCAACTCATCGCCCATAAATCCGGCGTCTGCCCAAGCAACATGCGCATAACCGCAGGACCGCGCCGCTGCCAGCAGGGAGGGCGAAGTTTTCCCGCCCGGCGCGCGGAACAAGGCCAATGGCGCTTGGTGTGTGATGGCCTGCAAGCGGTCGTTCGACTTCTTTAGTTCGGCACAGTATTGGGCGCTCGTGAGCGTCATCCATTTGCCCGCGGCGCTACCTGCCGTGGCTTGCATTCGGAATTGGGGAGTGCTGCCTTTTGCCACGTCGGCGCGCCAGTACACGTGGTCAAAGGTATGCGAGGCGAATGCGTGGCCCTCTAGTGCACGGTCTTTCCACCAGGGGGCCCAATGGTCGCCCAAGCTGCCGTCACCTATTTTGGTGGGTTCATTGGCTGCAAAAAAGGTGACCTTCACCTGCTGCCGGGCCAAGACCTCGGCGATCAGCGGCGCGACTTCCATGTGACCAGTGTCAAACGTCAGGTAAAGAGGCTTGCCGCATTGTGCGGAAATTGCGCTGGATGCACTCAGAAAAATCGCCGACCAGACTGCGCTCCAACGTGCGAAACATGAACCGAGCAAGACCATACGAAATGTGAGGAGCTGACGAACCTAGCGTGGCGCGTGGTCTAGCGTCCACACACCATGGGGAGATTTGCCCACGGCCACCTGGCGGACGACTTTGTGCGTGGTGGTATCGATGACCGAGAGCTTCTTGATCCAGCGCGAGGCAAAGTAAATATAGCGCCCATCGGCCGACAAATCCATGCAGTCCGGCCCGCCTGGCGCGGCAAACTGGTCCACCACGGTCAGACTCTGGTAGTCAATCTTGCTAATGGTGTTGGCCACGCGGTTACTCACCAGAACATGGCGTTTATCCCCCATGCTGCGAAAGGCGTGGGCGGCGGCACCGGTAGGAATGGTTTTAATCAGCTTGGGGGTTGCCGCGGAGACGTCATAGACCTCCACACCGGTTCCACCTGTCATGCCGACGAGCAGCAGCTTATCGTCCGGCGTGCCGAAAACGTCGGCAGGTAAAGACCCCGTTTTGATCCGCCACTTGATGGCCTCGGTGCCTAAATCGATAGCCACCAATTCGTCGCTTTCCTGCATGCTCGCATAGGCAGTAGTGCTCTTGCTGTCGATCCACACATGGCTCGGAGTTTTGCTGGTAGAAATTCGCTTGGACAGTGTCAAGTCAGTTCCATTCCAGCGATACAGATCCACATGGTTGAGCCGGTTGCCGACAGTGACCAGCCATTTCATGTCGGGAGAAAATCGCAGTTGGTAGGGGTCCAAAATGCCCCGCACCGTGCGTTGAACCACCGCCGTTTTGGGGTCGATGAAGGTCAAGGAATCGCCCAAGGCGTTGGCGATGATGAGTGACTT
>CAIYRQ010000146.1 GCA_903928635.1 uncultured beta proteobacterium
CGCAGCAAGTGGCAGACCAAAGCGCCCTCATCGTGGCGCGCACAGTGGCCATGCTGATCAACGAAGCGGCAGACGCAGTGCAGCAAGGCGTGTGCACGGTAGAGGGCGCCAACCAGGCCATGCGCCTGGGCGTCAACTACCCCGCTGGCCCGTTTGACTGGCTGGCTGCGTGGAGTGCCCAAGGCGTGATCGAGGTCTTGCAGGCGCTCGACGCCCAATACCGCGGCGAGCGGTACCGGGTGAGTCCTTGGTTGCGGCAGCAGGTGTAACCACACGGAAACTCCGGGGCGGCACAATGGAGACATGACCCAAGCCCGCCCCCAACTCCCCCCTTTCATCGCGCCCATGCGCTTTAGCGATGCCGACGCCGCGCTGGCGCAGGTCATGCGCATTTATGACGGCAGCATTGCCCACTTGCGCCAGGCCATGCAGGACTTTGTGGCCGGGCAGGAGTTCCACACCCATGTACGCGCCTGCTACCCGCTGGTGCGCTTGCAAACCGAGACGGTGTCGCGCAAAAACGGCGCGGAGGGCGCGGGCCTGAGCTACGGTTTTGTGGAAGGCCCTGGGCGGTTTGAAACCACGCTCACACGCCCCGACCTGTTTGCCAATTACTACCGCGAGCAGTTCAAGCTGCTGCTGCAAAACCACGGTGTAGAGCTCGAGGTTGGCACCAGCGCGCAACCGATTCCGGTGCACTTCTCATTTGCGGAAAACGACCATATTGAAGGCACCATGGACGCCGCCCGCCGCGCCCGCATGCGCGATGTATTTGACCTGCCCGACCTCGCGGCCATGGACGATGGCATTGCCAACGGCACTTTTGAAGCCCGTGCGGGCGAGCCCCAGCCGCTGTCCTTGTTTACCGCGCCGCGCGTGGACTATTCCTTGCACCGGCTGCGCCATTACACCGGCACGCTGCCGGAGCATTTTCAAAACTTTGTGTTGTTCACCAACTACCAGTTTTACATCGATGAATTCATCGCCCTGGGCCGCGCCGCCATGGCGGACCCGAACAGCGAATACATCGCGTTTGTAGAACCGGGCAATGTGGTGACGTCCCGGGCAAGCGCAGAGGGCGTCGCGCCGGAGAGTGTGGGCAACAACCCGCCCCGGCTTCCTCAAATGCCGGGTTACCACCTTGTGCGTGCAGATAGAACCGGCATCACCATGGTCAACATCGGCGTAGGACCGGCCAACGCCAAAAACATCACCGACCACATTGCCGTGCTGCGCCCCCATGCCTGGATCATGCTGGGCCACTGCGCAGGGCTGCGCAACACCCAACAGCTGGGCGACTATGTGCTGGCGCACGGCTATGTGCGTGAAGACCATGTGCTCGACGAAGAGCTGCCCCTGTGGGTGCCGATTCCTGCGCTGGCGGAAATTCAGGTGGCTCTGGAGCGTGCGGTGGCGGATGTGACCGGCCTGAAAGGCGGCGCGCTCAAGAGCATATTGCGCACCGGCACGGTGGCCAGCACCGACAACCGCAACTGGGAGCTGCTGCCCGACAACCAGCCCCAGCGCCGTTTCAGCCAAAGCCGCGCGGTGGCGCTGGACATGGAAAGCGCCACCATCGCCGCCAACGGCTTCCGCTTCCGGGTGCCCTACGGCACGCTGCTGTGCGTAAGCGACAAACCGCTGCATGGCGAGATCAAGCTGCCGGGCATGGCCAACCACTTTTACCGCGAGCGGGTGGACCAGCACCTGCGCATCGGCATGCGCGCCATTGAGCTGCTACGCCAGCGCGGCCTGAACCAGTTGCACAGCCGCAAGCTGCGCAGTTTTGCGGAAGTGGCGTTTCAGTAAAGTACAGCAAACTGGTATGCTTTTCTTTTCTGAAACCACTTCACCCAGGAGCCCCTATGCAAAACCC
>CAIYRQ010000147.1 GCA_903928635.1 uncultured beta proteobacterium
CCTGCCATGGCAAAGAAGGCCAAGGCCAGCCAGGTGCCTACCCTGCGCTGGCGGGCAACCGCGCAGTGCTCATGGCGCGGCCGAATAACGCGGTGCTCAGCGTGCAGTTTGGTGGGTTTGCTCCGGCCACTGTGGGCAACCCTCGACCCTACGGCATGCCACCCTTTTTGCTGACCCTGAACGACGCCGATGTCGCCGCCGTGCTGAGCCATGTGCGCAGCAGCTGGGGCAACCATGCCGCAGCGGTGACCGAGCTCGAAGTGCAGCAAATTCGCCGACTGCAGGCCGCCCATTGATTCCACCGGGCATTGAGGTCATCCACCAGGACGATGCACTCCTGGTGCTCAATAAACCATCCGGCCTGCTCTCGGTGCCCGGGCGGGGTGAGGACAAACAAGACTGCCTGAGCGCCCGGGTGCAAGCCGGGTTTCCCGACGCGCTGGTAGTGCACCGGCTGGACATGGCCACCTCGGGTTTGATCGTCATGGCGCGAGGCATTACCGCGCAGCGGGCCTTGAGCGCGGCTTTTGAGCGTCGCCAAGTGCACAAGCGCTACCTGGCAGTAGTGGCGGGGCTGCTGCCGCTCAGCGCGGATTGGCAAACGATAGACCTGCCCATCCTGGTGGACTGGCCCAACCGGCCGCTGCGAACCATCCACCCCGAGGGCCAGGCCAGCCAAACCCGCTGGCGTTGTGTGGCGCAAGACCTGGCCCGTGGCACCAGCCGCCTGGAGTTGGAGCCGCTCACAGGGCGCAGCCACCAGCTGCGTGTGCACCTTCAGGCACTCGGCCACCCCATTCTGGGCGACGCCTTGTATGCGCCGGAACCGGTCCAGGCCATGGCGCCGCGTTTGTTGCTGCACGCCTGCGCCCTGGGCTTGGCGCACCCCCAGAGTGGCGCAGCCCTGCACTGGGACTGCCCGCCCGCGTTTTAGCCCTTGTTTTGGCCTGGGTCGCGGCTCATGGGGCTATGCGCCCCAAGCCCTAAAATGCGGCGGTGACCTCTATCCTCAACGCCGACCTGCATTGCCACTCTGTGGTGTCAGACGGAACCCTCACCCCCGAAGAACTTGCACAGCGCGCCAGCGCCAATGGCGTGGAACTGTGGGCGCTGACCGACCACGACGAAATCGGCGGCCAGGCGCGCGCCGCGGCAGCAGCCAAGGCCTGCGGCATGCGCTACCTGACCGGCGTCGAAATTTCGGTGACTTTTTTGCACCAGACCGTGCACATCGTCGGCCTGGGCTTTGACCCTGACAACGCCGCGCTGGCAGCAGGCTTGCAGCAAACCCGTGGGGGACGCAGAGAGCGGGCCCTGGACATGGCCAAAGACCTGGAGCGTGTCGGTATCCAAGGTGCCTTTGAAGGCGCGCTGACCTACGCAGGCAACCCCAACCTCATCTCCCGCACCCACTTTGCCCGCTATTTGGTGGAAACCGGCGTGTGCAAAGAAACCGCCGAAGTGTTTCGCAAATACCTGACCGAAGGCAAACCCGGCTATGTGGAACACCGCTGGGCCACACTCAAAGACGCGGTGACCTGGATCACCGGCGCAGGCGGCATGGCGGTGGTGGCCCACCCGGCGCGCTACAAATTCACGGCCAACGAGGAATTTGCCTTGTTCACCGAATTCAAAGGCCACGGCGGCCAGGGCGTGGAAGTGGTCACCGGCAGCCACACCGCGGCCGAATACCTGAGCTACGCCGCAGTCGCCAAGGACTACGGCCTGGCCGCCTCGCGCGGCAGCGACTTCCACAGCCCGCTTGACAGCCACACTGAACTGGGCACCCTGCCCTACCTGAGCGGCACGCTCACGCCGGTGTGGGAACTGCTGTCCGCACGCATCCAATAGCCGCACCCGTAGCCGCCCCGCGCACGCCATGGCCCAGTTTTTTGAAGTTCACCCGGACAACCCGCACCCGCGCTTGCTCAAGCAAGCCGTGGCCTTGCTAGAAAAAGGCGGCGTATTGGCCGTGCCCACCGACTCCAGCTATGCGCTGGTGTGCCAGTTGGACGACAAAGCGGCCGCTGACCAGTTGCGGCGCATTCGCGGCGTGGACGACAAGCACCACCTCACCTTGCTGTGCCGCGACCTGAGCGAGCTGGCCAATTACGCGCGGGTGGACAACTGGCAGTTCCGGCTGGTGAAGGCGGCCACCCCCGGCCCCTACACCTTTATTCTGGAAGCCAGCAAAGAAGTGCCGCGCCGCCTGAGCCACCCTTCGCGCAAGACCATCTGTCTGCGCGTGCCGGAGCACAAAACGCTGCAAGACTTGCTCGCACTGCTGGGCGCGCCCCTGCTGGCCACCACACTCATTCCCCCCGGCGAGACCGACGCGCTCAATGACGCCCAAGACATCCGCGAGCGCTTTGAGCATCAACTCGCTGGTGTGATCGACGCTGGCGCCTGCGCCCTGGAGCCCACCACCGTGGTCGATCTGACCAGCGGCGAGGTAGAGCTGGTGCGCCAGGGCGGTGGCAGTTTGGCGCGCCTGGGTTTGTAGCCCGCCACCCCCTTCAACAGAAAGCTGCTGTGGACATTGCCCAACTGATTCAAACCGTCGCGCTGTATGCGATACCGGTGATTTTTTCTATCACCCTGCACGAGGCAGCGCACGGTTATGCAGCGCGCTACTTTGGCGACAACACCGCCTGGGCGCTGGGCCGCGTCTCGCTCAACCCCATGAAGCACATCGACCCCATGGGCACCATCGTGTTGCCGCTGGTCTTGTACTTTGCCACCTCGGGTGCGTTTTTGTTTGGCTTTGCCAAGCCAGTGCCGGTCAACTTTGCGCGCCTGCGCAACCCCAAGCGCGACATGGTGTGGGTGGCCTTGGCGGGCCCTGCGTCTAACTTTGTGCAAGCCCTGCTCTGGGGCATTGCGCTTTACATGCTGCATGGCGCGGGTGTGACCGAGCCGTTTTTTCTGAAGATGTGCCAAGGCGGCGTGCTGGCCAATGTGGTGATGTTTGTGTTCAACCTGTTTCCCATTCCGCCGCTGGACGGGGGCCGCATCCTGGTCGGGCTCTTGCCTTGGCGGCAGGCGGTGGCGGTTTCGCGCATTGAACCCTGGGGCTTTTACATCGTCATGGCGCTGGTCGTGACCAAGGTCATCAACACCTTTTGGATGATGCCGCTCATGGGCTTGAGCTACGACCTCATTGACCTGCTGCTGAGCCCGCTGCGCATGCTTGTGCAATAAATTTTTTGAATTTCTAAGAGCTGCTGAACCACCATGAGCACCATCCGTTTTTTGACCGGCATCACCACCTCGGGCACGCCGCATTTGGGCAACTACGTGGGCTCCATCCGCCCCGCCGTGGCCGCGAGCTTGCGCCCGGGTGTGGAGAGCTATTACTTCTTGGCCGACTACCACGCGCTCATCAAAATTGACGAGCCCGCGCGCATCCAGCGCTCCACGCTGGAGATTGCCGCGAGCTGGCTGGCTGCGGGCCTGGACCCGGCGCGTGTGGTGTTTTACCGCCAGTCGGACGTGCCCGAAATTCCCGAGCTCACCTGGTTTTTGACCTGCGTCACCGGCAAAGGCGTGCTTAACCGCGCCCACGCCTACAAAGCCTCGGTGGACAAAAATCTGGCCGCAGACGCCGACCCCGACGCTGATGTGACGGCCGGCCTATTTATGTACCCGGTGCTCATGGGCGCGGACATTTTGATGTTCAACGCCCACCATGTGCCGGTGGGGCGCGACCAGATTCAGCACATCGAAATGGCGCGCGACATGGCGCACAGCTTTAACCACCGCTATGGCGAGCACTTTGTGGCGCCCCAGGCCGCGATTGAAGAGTCGGTCGCCACCCTGCCCGGCCTGGACGGCCGCAAGATGAGCAAGAGCTACGACAACACCATCCCGCTGTTTGCGCCGCGCACCGAGCTGAAAAAACTCATCGCCAGCATCAAGACCGACTCGCGCGCGCCGGGCGAGGCCAAGAGCACCGAAGGCTCGGCCCTGTTCCAGATTTACCAGGCCTTTGCCAGTGCCGAAGAGACCGCCGCTTTTGCGCAAGACTTTGCCCATGGCATTGCATGGGGCGAGGCCAAAGACAAACTGTTTGAGCGCATTGACCGCGAGATCGCGCCCATGCGCGAACGCTACGAATGGCTGATGGCCCACCCCGAAGAGGTCGAGGCTTTGCTGCACGCCGGTGCCGCCAAAGCCCGCGCTGTGGCCACGCCCTTTATGGCGCGCCTGCGCCAGG
Source organism: uncultured beta proteobacterium (assembly GCA_903928635.1). Taxonomy (GTDB): domain Bacteria; phylum Pseudomonadota; class Gammaproteobacteria; order Burkholderiales; family Burkholderiaceae_C; genus Allorhodoferax. The sequence goes on from CAIYRQ010000147.1 coordinate 4,217, forward strand.
CAGTCGGCCTGCGCGGCCTGGACGCCAGCAGTGGCACCGCCACCGCCAAGGCCGCCAAAGTGGCCGCCGCCAGCTTTAAGCAATACCGAGAAAAAGACGGCCAGTTTTATTTCAAACTGGTGGACGCCAAAGGCACCCTGCTGCTGCAAAGCCGGGGCTTTGCATCGCCCAAAGACGCGGGTACTGCCATCGGGCAGATCAAGCAGCAAGGCCTGAGCGCTATCAGCGCCATGCAGGCCCAACTGGACGGGACCCAAGCCGACGCAGCCACGCTGCAAGCCGCGCTGGACAGCATGCAAAGCGACGCGGCTTAAACAAAGCCCATGCAAGCGCGCTACTTTGTTCAGCTGCTGATGCTCTCAGCGCTGTGGGGCGCGTCGTTTATCTTGACGCGGGTCTCGGCCCCGCAGCTCGGGCCCAATGTGTCGGCAGCGCTGCGCATGGTGCTGGCCACCATCGTGCTGGGCATCATCATGCGGGCGCTCAAGCACCCCTGGCCGTGGCGGCATTGGCGTGAGCTGTTTTTCATTGGCTTTTTGGCAGTGGCGGGGCCGCATGCGCTGTACTCGTGGTCGGCTTTGCATTTGCCGGGTGGCTATGGCGCGCTGCTGTCGGTCACGGCGGTGTTGTTTGGTGCGTTTGCATCGGCCTTGCTGAAAGAAGAAGCCCTCACGCGCGGCAAGCTGGCAGGCTGCTTGTTGGGCCTGGTGGGCGCAGCGCTGGTGGTGCATCTGGGGCCGGTGGAGCCCACGGCCACGCTGGTGTTCTCTGCGCTGGTGTGCATGGGCGCCGCAGCACTCTCTGGCACCGCCACTCCGTTTTTGAAGCGCGCCACCTCGCGCATGGAGCCGCTCTCTATCACCGCGGGCATGCATGCCGCCGCTGTTGTCATGCTGCTGCCCGGCGCGGTGCACGATTTGCCCCAGGCCCATTTCACACTCACGGCGGTGGCAGCGGTGACGGTGCTGGGCGTTGCCACCTCGGGCCTGGCGTATTGGATGTTCATGCGCATCATCCAGCACGTGCCGCCCATGGCGTCCATGACGGCCAACTTCATGAGCACCGGCTTTGGCGTGCTGTGGTCGGTGCTGCTGCTCGACGAGCCCACCAGCCTGGCCATGGCTGCGGGCGGTGGCCTCATCATCGTGGCCTGTTTGCTGGTGTCTAACCTCAATCCGCTGCGGGCGTTGAGTGAGCGGTTTTGTCGGGGCTGAAATAGGGGGCTGGCAAACCTTAGCCAATATCGGTAGGTCTTGAATATGATTTACACCGAACGTCCGAAAGGGCCTCACGTGATATCGCTGCGAAAGGCAGAAAAACATGAAGCTCGCTACTACCGCCAAGTTGCCAAAGAAAACCTCAGCTAAGGTCAATGACTTAGACAATCCGGCATGGACTGAGGAAATGCTGGGTGCGCCAGTGCTCAAGCGTGGCCGCGGGCCACAAGGTGCGGGCTACAAGCCACGGACCAATGCAGCGCTGCGCATGGTATTCAAACGATCTTTGACGGGTCGTCAGAGGACGAACGTTGAAAACAATCCATGAGAGCAGTTCGCGCGGCGTCTCTTTCGGCGCGCTGAAGCAGTGGCGACTAATCTCTACAAGCTTTTCATAGCTCGCACATGCCCACACATAGGCCTCGGCGTATGAAGAACCACAAGCAATGCTGATTTGCTGTGATTCAAAGTGCTTCACAGCGGTATTTAAAAAATATAGATATTATTCGGGTTGATTTGTAGGGCGAGTCGCAGGGGCCGCACTGGGCGGAGTCATTCGCCCAATTTTGCCGGAGCATTCAATAGTTCCAATACGTACCGAACCGCCGAAGTAGTCAATAAAGCATTACTGAACGATGTAAATCACTTTCCCAACAATGTGATCTGTAGGAACGAAGCCCCAAAATCTAGAGTCAAGTGAGTTGTCTCGATTGTCTCCAAGCATAAAATAATTACCTGGTGGCACTTTACAGGTTAAACCCTCTACCGTGTAGTTGCACCCTTCCCTTCCCGCAAATTGGCTAGGGCCTGGTACAAATGCAGGCCGCTCGGCATCATTTAAAACCCGATACCTGATATCGCCCAAAGCTTCTTCGAACTGCTTGTAGGGTTGCATATTTTGTTTCTCGAAAAAATCAGGTAAATCCGTTGTAAAAACAGGAACTCCATTGATCTTTAGGCGCTTATTGAGGTAAGAAACTTCATCACCTGGTAAGCCCACAAGACGTTTCAAATAGCTTCGATTCCGATCTGGTGGAAATTCAAAAATAATGATGTCCCCTCTATTTAACGCACTGCTAGGTGTGGTGCGAAAAAGACGGAGTCCATAAGTTGCATAATTTCCAAAACCCCATTTTTTAACTATTACCTTCGTCCCTGACTCGAGTGTTGGAGCCATGCTTGAAGCGGACATATGGAAAGGCTCCAGAACAAAAGAACGCACCCCGATAACTAATGTAATAGTCGCGATTACGAATACAATCAGGCCATACCATTTGCTATAGCCAGGCCGAACACGATCGTCGTCAAAGCGGACGGCTGCACGATAGGCTAACCAAGCACAGATACCAGAAAAAACAAAAAACACAATCGACACTAACTGCGCTGGTAATTGCGGAAACATAAAGATGCACCCAGCAATTATGACGAAAGTTACCAAACTTAAAATGGCCCAAATCCATTGACCAACATAAAGAAATCCGAGTGGCGAAAAACCTACAGAAAGAAGCGCTGCTAGCCAGGCTTTAGGGCGATTTGTCATTGAATTACTCCATATCTCATGTGTGTCTAGATGTCAAAAACTGTTGTCCGCAGGCGAAGCGCCTATACTTTTAGAAGTAAGCCGATAAACCACCTATTCAAGATCATAAATAGTAGGCACGCAGATAGCAATCCGTACCAACGACTGTATTTTTGGGGTGCACGTTCTGATTCAGAATGAATAGCGTAAAAATACACAAGTCGCGAAAGAAAACCGCAGAAAATAAACCATGCAGCCACCGCTGTCCACAATGTCGCTTTGCCCAAAAATGGGATTAGGTGAATTATGAGTCCGCTAAATCCAATTTGAGCCAAAGCAATTGAAATTGCCCATTTCCAGCGGCCCACGTAAAGAAACCCCAGGAATGGAGCAATCAATGTTAGCAGTGCGGCCAACCAACCATTAGGCTGATTCGACATGTGTATTCTCCCAATTCTATTAGCGTTAAAATTGCTAGCGAATCTCAATTACCTCTTCGCAAAACGCTTTTCCTAAAAAATCTGCTGATTCTAACCGACGACAGCTCTTAAGACTCTTGACGGCTTTCAACTACTCGCTGTTCGAACGCAAGTATACGTAGTCAGCAACGACGTGAGGTTTGCGTTTCGCATGATAACGAATCAACTCTTGTCTAAACTCCGGCATCTCCCATTGGTTTCTGTATGCATTCGAATTTTTGGTCTTAAATATCGCGTTTCTAATGTCTGCTTCCCTACTTTCTAAAGATTTGATTATGTCAGCCGGGTCTGCATGAAAATCGCATTCGTCTGTGTCATACCAAAATCCATACTTACTCATACGCTTTACGTACACATGGACATCTAGTTTGACGCCCAATCGATCAATAACGTTCAACAGGCACACTCCCTCAAAAATTAAACATCCACTTGTTTTTGATATGGCTGCATCGATCTCTTTGTAGCCAAGATTGTCTGCGAAGGTCCCATTCCCTTTGCAAATGAAATCGTCGAGCGAGAGGATCGATGCGCCCGTTGCTCTTGCAATCTTGCGAGCTGCGGTCGACTTACCCGAACCGTCTTTACAATCTATACCAACAAACCTTGGTGAAATGCTCAAAATGATTTCAATAAATTCAGAGATACTTTTAAGGTTAGCCACATTGCTCCATTTGAAAAAGCGCTGGTTGCGTCTAAAGGCTTCGTTATGACATCCGGCACTGGAAAAGGTGACGTGCCCAAAATGCTACTCCACGACAAGAGTTTTTCTTAGCCAAAAAAGAGGGGACTAAATTCACTACCCTACCAAAATCTGAACCATGGCTTTTTATGCTGCGTCGTCGTTGGCAAATAGTGCTCCGAAGAACGTCTCACATCGGTCCAGTCCCTATCGGGTAGAGCACTTTGCGGAGCAATTGCCGACTTTTTTACCGTGGCGGCACTGGTCTCAATCCAACCTTCGCACAATCGACCAATCAGCATAGTCAAGCTCGTTTCAAAATCCCGTGTGACATCCGCGAAACCAGTTTTCGCATGAATAAGTTCATGCATTAAAACGGATGCGAATCGGCTTTTTGATCTAAGCTCATCGCGCGATATAACGATCGACGCAGTGTCTTGATCCCAGCATCCGGCTGCTTTTTTTATCGAGTTTGTATCAGGCCTCATGGTGCTTGAAATGCGAATGCCCTTGACGTTTTCCGGCTTACCGCCAAATTTCTCGAGTATCCATGGCGTGATAGAAAAAACATCTTTTTCCTCCTCGCTAAGGCTCTCAGGTTCCACGAATTCAAATATAAAGCTTTTGTTATAGCTCTGGGTGTACGCTGTTATATCAACAATTCTATTTCCGGATACATCAACTGTATTTGCTACCTTCGCTCTAAGATTCTCAGGAATTGTGACAATGGAAATGCCGCAATTTCTGGCATCATCCATCAGATCAGGTCGACTCAATGCCTCTTCGGCAGTTACAATGACAACGTTACCTTGCGTGTTAAGAATTTTTACAGCATGCTCTTGAACATCCAGCCAGGCAAGCTCGTCGTGCGCTAATCCTGACTGGTAGCTAGCAAGATCTTTTGATAATTGCTGTGCAATTTCGGCATTTTTTGATGATAAAAGAATTTTCTTGACACTATCTGCATAAGCGGTTCTACCAACATTTGCACGTTCACGGTTTATGGATTTTTTAATTGCGGCATTGAGCAGGGTGATGTTGTACGAAAAAAGGAAGTTAACCTCTTCAGCCACCTTAACGCCATTCATATAAATGCTGCCTGGCCCACTTTGGCGTCGAATTATTTGGCCATATCTAGTAGATTCCAAGACTGGCTCGCTGCTGAAAATAAGAAATAAATTCTTGGCAGCCTCAATTTCAGTATCTGACACATAGCGGAGTTCAAATTCAGTGCCGACAAATTCAGCATCAATCGGGTCCTCAATAACGGCATGAAGGGTAACAACGTCTCCAAAGCCCTCCTTAACCATTTTTAATGTTTTTATAGTGCCAAATTTTGACTTAATTATGACCTCGACGCCATGTCGCTCGAATGTGGCCAACGCGTCCTTCAAACCAATTTCAAAGCGTCCAATAACGGCTGTGCTAGACAGTTTTTCTTGATTTTCATTTTGAGTTAAATGCGTATATCGAATACCACGACCAAAATCACGTATAAACCAAGATTCATCCTTCTTTTCGATTATCGTACTTTCTGTATCAGTGAGAACCTGTTCATCGAGGGCATTAGCGATAATTTCGCGAACAGCATGCCGCAAATCCCAATTCTCGAGAATTTTTTCGATATTGAGATCAAATGTTTTTGTCGTCATATCACTCCATATTAATTTGTTGTTTTCTATTGTGTTGACATTATTTTTATATTTTCTTGGACCACTGTAAGTCCCCTCCCAAGCGGTTCAATGACTACTCAATGCATATCTATATTGCCTTTTACGAAGAAACGGTTAGCGACCTTAAATTCTTAAATGATTTATCTGGTGTCTACCGGAACACCGTTGCCGCCCGAGACAACGCGGCAAACGCAAGCGAAAGAGTCGAAAGCCCTGGCCACTTTGTTGACCTGTGACCACTCCAGCACATGACGAATCGGGCTGAGTGCAAGGATTTATAACTGATGATTAGCCCTCCGATGATTGCCACAAGAAGGACTTGCTTGAATTGCGAACTCGAACGGCGAACATCTAAACATAAATGAATCTACAAGCTAGTGAGTAGTGATCATGAATCCTTGGCCCTCAATTTACTGTAAGCGCGTGACTCGCTCAGAAACACACACCTAGTTCGTAAAGGGAACTAAATACATGTTAATTCCAGTGCTTTTGTCACTGAATCATAGGAGAAATTCACATGATCAAACTCGATGACGGCGCCGAGGTCTTGGCCGCGCTGGCCCTGGCATTCCCACTCCCATCGTCTGACACTGCAAAAGCAGTAGATAAATACATGGCCGTCCTGGCGCTCCTGCTGTTCGCGTCCTTGCAAGCGCTACGCAGTTCAGAGTACGCCAAACGCCATTAGTGCGCCAGATCCGTGCGACGACCAGCCAACCGAGTGTTAGTCAAACTCCGCACACCTAAAACATCACTGCACTCGACAAGCCAGCCGCCCTTCAGCCCCCCACCAGCCAAGCTAGCTAACATCCCCCCTTTCCAGCCACCTGTCACCCAACAACAGGCACCGCACAAATCTCCGATTCCCCGTATGCAAGCCATTCTCAACATCTCGTCCTACCTGTTCACCCCTCTGCCCGACGCCGCAGAGTTGCGCCCGCTGCTGCTGGAGCGGGCGTTGGCGCTGAACCTCAAGGGCACCATCTTGCTGGCGCACGAGGGCATCAATTTGTTTTTGGCGGGTGCGGCGGATGACGTGCGGGGCTTTGTGGCGCAGCTCAAGACGGACAGCCGCTTTGCGCCCCTCACGCCCAAAGAAAGCTGGTCTGACACCACGCCGTTTAAAAAGATGCTGGTCAAGGTCAAGAACGAAATCATCCGCATGAACCACCCCACGATTCAGCCCGCGCAAGGGCGGGCACCGGCGGTGAGTGCAGAGACGGTGCGCCGCTGGCTAGAGGCCGGCGTGGACGATGCGGGTCGGCCGGTGGTGACGCTGGACACGCGCAACGACTTCGAGGTGGATGCGGGGACGTTTGAGGGCGCGATTGACTGGCGCATTAGCAAGTTCACCGAGTTTCCCGATGCCTTTCGCGCGCACAAGGCAGCGCTGCAAGACAAGACGGTGGTGAGCTTTTGCACCGGAGGAATCCGCTGCGAGAAGGCGGCGATTCTGATGCGCGAAGAAGGCCTGGAGCACGTCTACCAGTTGGAAGGCGGCATCTTGAAATACTTTGAAGAAACCGACGGCAAACACTACGCAGGCAGCTGCTTCGTGTTTGACGAGCGGCGTGCGCTGGGGCCAGACCTGGCCACAGCGCACCTGGACTAGGGCTTAGCCGCGCAGCTTGGCTGCGACTTGCGCCACGCGCGCGCCGTAGGCCTTGGCGGTGTCCAGATCACCCTGGGGGATGTCTTCTGCGGGGCTGGTGGGGCCGACCTGGGCCATCACGCCGGAGTTGGAGCCGATGCGGTTGATGGTGCCGTCGTTCATGGCGGGCTGGCCCACCCAGATCATGCCTTGCTGCATGGCCAAGGTGATGAAGTACTGAAGGGTGGACAGTTTGTCGCCGCTGGGCTGCGAGGAACAGGTAAATCCACCAGCGACCTTGTCTTTCCAAGCGCTGGTGTACCACTTCTTGCTGCTGGCATCGGCAAATTTCTTGAACTGCCACGAAGCCATACCCATGTAAGTGGGCGAGCCCATGATGATGGCGTCCGCTGCGTCCAAGGCCGCCCACTCGGCGTCGGTGATGTTGCCATCGGCGTCGATGGTGATGAGTTGGGCGTCAGCGCCTTCGGCCACAAACTGGGCAACGCGCTGGGTGTGGCCGTAGCCGGAATGGAAAATAACAACGGTTTTGGTCATGTGAATAACTCCTAAAGACACAAAAAATACCCCGTTACAGGGCGGGTGAAAAATCAAATATTGGTGGCAGCGCGTTTAAGCGCAAAGGTCAAACACCAGCACTTCGGCGTCTTGGCCGTCGGTCAGCGCCAGCTGGCTCTCGCCCGACAGCAGCGCCGCGTCGCCGGTAGCCAGGGCCTGGCCGTTGGCACTAATGGCACCACGCAGCACCTGCACATAGGCTTTGCGTGCCGAGTCCAGCGCCAGTGTGGCGTGCTGGGCGCCGTCAAACAGTCCGCTGTACAACCTAGCGTCGGCATGGATCAGCACCGAGCCTTGGGCTGCGTCGGGCGATGCCACCAGGCGCAGGGCGCCCTGCTTTTCTGCGGCAGCAAAGGTTTTTTGCTCGTAGCTGGGCTCTATGCCGCGCACATTGGGCTCAATCCAGATTTGGAAGAAGTGGGTGGTGGCGTCGGGCGCGTGGTTGAACTCGCTGTGCTGCACGCCGCTGCCGGCGCTCATGCGCTGCACGTCGCCGGGCGGAATGCCTTTGACATTGCCCATGCTGTCTTTGTGCGCCAGGTTGCCCGACATCACGTAGCTGATGATTTCCATGTCGCGGTGGCCGTGGGTGCCAAAGCCCATGCCGGGTGCAATACGGTCTTCGTTGATGACGCGCAAATTGCCCCAGCCCATGTGGGCGGGGTCGTAGTACCCAGCAAAAGAAAAGCTGTGAAACGACTTGAGCCAACCGTGGTCTGCGTAGCCGCGCTCGGAGGATTTGCGTAGTGTGATCATGGCCGCAATCGTAGGGCCGCAAGCCCTGCGCACGGGCGAAGCCAATTGATGGCATCATTCAAATATTTTCACCAATCGAGCAGCCACCATGCAATCACCGCGCGATATTTTGACGCCCGACACCTTGGCGATGCTGCAAACCATCGCCGCCACTGGCAGCTTTGCCGCCGCGGCCCGCGAGTTGAACCTGGTGCCCAGCACCCTGAGCTACCGGGTGCGGCAGATTGAGGAGTCGCTGGACGTGCTGCTCTACGACCGCAGCTCGCGCCGCGCCGTGCCCACCGAGGCAGGTGCCGAGCTGCTGCGCGAGGGTGCGCGGTTGCTGACCGAGATCGACGCCGTGGCCAACCGCGTCAAACGCGTGGCCACCGGCTGGGAGCCGCAGTTCACGGTGGCGGTGGACAGCATCATTGCCAAGTCCACCGTGATGGAGTTGTGCGAGGGCTTTTTTGCCCAATCGCCCCCGACCCGGCTGCGCCTGCGCGACGAAACCTTGTCGGGCACCTTAGAGGCACTCACTTCCGGCCAGGCCGACCTGGCCATTGGCGTGGGGCCCGAAGCATCGGGCTATGCCGGTGTGCAAACCCGGGTGATTGGCACTGCGCCCTTTGTCTATGCCGTGGCACCGCAGCACCCCTTGGCCCAGGCGCCCGAGCCCTTGAGCGACGCCACACTGCAAAGCTGCCGCGCAGTGGCGGTGGCTGATTCGGTGCAGCGCGGCGCCGGTTTGACCTATGGTTTGCTGCAAGGCCAGGACGTGTTTACCGTGGCCAGCATGCAAGCCAAGTTGGACGCGCAGCTGCGCGGCTTGGGGGGTGGCAACGTGCCCTTGGCCATGGCCGCGCCCTACCTGGCGTCGGGGCGGCTGGTGGCCAAACGCACCGAGCGCGCGCAGCGCCAAGCCACGGTGTATTACGCCTGGCGAGGCACCAAAGGACGGGCATTGCAATGGTGGCTCAAGCAGCTGGAAAGCGCCAACACACGCGCTGCATTGCTGGACGTGCGCCGCCCAAGTTGAGCAGAATAAAAACGCCGCAGCGAGAGGGTGTACAGTGGCTAAAACACCCCGCATAACAGGAGCCAACTAATGAGCACAGAAATGAAAAGTATCGCCATCGTGGGTGCCGGACTGGCTGCAATTACCTGCGCGCGCACCCTGGTGCAAGCCGGCCACAGCGTGACAATTTTTGAGAAAGCACGGGGCGTGGGCGGACGCATGTCCACCCGCAACAGCCCCTTTGGCACCTTTGACCACGGGGCGCAGTACTTCACCGTGCGTGACTTGCGCTTTGTCGAGGCACTGCAAACCACACCCAAGACCTGCCGCCCCTGGAGTGCCAACATGGTGCAGGTGCTGGACGAGCGCGGCCGCGTGGCGGCAGCTGGCCTGCCCGCCCGTGAGCCCCACTGGGTGGCCAAGCCGGGCATGAACGCACTGGCCAAAACATGGGCCGCGCCACTCGCCGACTCCATCCTGTTCGAGACCCGAGTGACCGACGTCGAGACCGACGCGATGGACAAAAACCTCTGGCAGTTGCGCACCGTGGGTGCCGACGACAGCAACCATGTGTACGCCGGTTTTGACGCGGTGCTGCTGGCCGTGCCCAGCACCCAGGCGCTGGACTTGTTGGCCACGGTGCCCAAATCGCGCCGCCCCAGCGCCGCTACCATGACCAAACTCGGCAAGGTCACGGTAGACCCCTGCTGGACGCTGATGCTTGCCTTTCCGCAAGCGGTGCAACCCGGCCTCACCACGCTGGGCCCCCAGTGGAATGCAGCGCGCAGCACGCACCACCGCATTGCATGGCTGACCCGCGAATCGAGCAAGCCCGGGCGCGGCACGATTGAGCGTTGGACGGTGCAGGCCAGCGCCGCCTGGTCCAAAGAGCATTTGGGCGACAGCAAAGACCGCGTCGAAGGCAAGCTGATCAAAGCGTTCTCCGAAGTCACCGGCATCCGCGCCGTGCCCAGCCATGTTGAATCGCACCGCTGGCTGTACGCCAAAACCGGCACACCCCTGGGCCAAAGCCATATCTGGAACGCCAAGACAGGCCTGGGCCTGTGCGGCGACTGGTGCCTGGGCCACCGCGTGGAAAACGCCTTTGTGTCCGGCCTCGAGCTGGCACTGGCCGTCGCTTAAAGGTCTTCACAACAGTCAATGCGCGCAAGGGGCGGGTGGACGTGAACGGCTATGTGGGGCGCTTTGCGCCCTCGCCCACCGGGCCTTTGCATGCAGGCTCTTTGGTCGCCGCCCTGGCCAGCTGGCTCGACGCCCGCGCTCACAGCGGCCAGTGGCTGGTGCGCATCGAAGATGTAGACACACCCCGCACCGTGGCAGGTGCGGACCAGCACATCCTCCAGCAGCTCGCCGCCTGCGGCCTGCACCCCGACGCCCCACCCACATGGCAAAGCGCGCGCACTGCGCACTACGAGGCAGCGCTAGCGCAGCTTCAGGCTGCAGGTTTGGCCTACCCCTGCACCTGCTCGCGCAAAGACATTGAAACGGCACTCGCGCTGCAAGGCCACACCCGCACCCGCCACGCAGAGCTTGTCTACCCCGGCAGCTGCCGTGCGCAAGTGCAACACCCCATGGCGCGGGCGCAGGCGTGGCGGCTTCGCACCGACAAGCCACAAGCAGCACACCTTCAGTGGCATGACAGACGACTGGGCGCGCAAGAACAAGACGTGAGCCAATCGGTAGGCGACTTTGTGCTGCGCCGCGCTGACGGCTGCTGGACCTACCAACTTGCGGTAGTGGTGGACGACGCGGCGCAAGGCGTGACCCATGTGGTGCGCGGACAGGATCTGGCCGACAACACCGCGCGCCAAATCTGGCTGCAACGGTGCCTGGGCCTGCCTACGCCGCACTACCTGCACGCCCCCTTGGTCTTGGGGGCCGACGGGCACAAGCTGTCCAAGCAAAACGGAGCCCAGGCCTTGGATTTGGCCGACCCACTGCAAGCGCTCAATGCAGCCGCCGCCGCACTGGGCTGGCCTGCACAACCCGGCACCGTGGGTGAGGCTTTGGCCAC
>CAIYRQ010000148.1 GCA_903928635.1 uncultured beta proteobacterium
CACGCGGCAGGGCCCGCAGCTCCCCCCAGGTGCGGCAGCCCAGGCGCTCCAGGGTGGGCAGATGCCGCCGCGCCGCCGCCAGCGCCGTCAAGGGCAGCGCGTCCAGCGGCACGGCATGGGTGGCCAGGGGCAGGTCCTCTGCACCTTGTGTTGCGGAGTTGCTGACCGCCAGGCGGCCCAGCGCGGCCAGCGCGCTTGGCCCTTGTGCGCACACCAGCGGTCCCAGCGCGGGCGTCAACAACCTGTGCAGCAATGCGCGTCGCCCGCCAAACAGGCGCTCGCTGCTAGAGGTTTCGAGCACCAGGCAGCCATCAAGCTCTGCCACCCAGGGTGTGAGTTGCAGTGCGCGCCAGGCCAGCGCCACCCGCGGGTCGGTCAAGCGGCTGGCGCTGTCGGCGCCGGGGTGGGGCTGCAACGGATCCAGGCGCAGTGCCAGCCAGTGGCGTGGCGCTTGTGCTGCCTGCGTCGCACTGCTAACAGCACTGGCAAATGCATTAGCAATGGGGCGGATGTGCACCCTGCCTTGGGCCATGACCAGATGCCAACTAGTCCGCTACGGCCAGCAGCTGGCGCAGCACCGGCGTGCGGGCTGCTAGGTGCAGGGGCTCTGCCATGGGTGGGCCGCGGCGTTTGAGTACATCTACCCGTAGGCGGGCGTCGGCCTCCACCGAGAGTTGCAAGCGCAGCACGGCGGGGGACGCGTCTTGGCCGGTTTGCTCACTGCGCATGACAAACAGCAGCTTGTGGTGTTCTGCCGCCGCCAGGTGCAAGCGGCGCAGCTGCTCGGTACGGGCCTGGGGCAGCCAGGCCAGCACTGCGTCCACCGGCGCGCAGCGCAGCGCCTGTTCGGTGGCCCACAGCAGGCTGGCGCCGTGCGCTGTACCGCCACGGTGGCCGGGCGGGGTGGCGGGGAGACTGAACCACAGCAGGCGTTGCGCCACCAAGCCTTGGGCTGCCAGGGCTGGCACAAAAGGCAGGTGCGGCGGCGCCACCAGCACCACCGGCCCCGCGCCACAGCGCGCCAGCGCCGGGGCCAGCAAGCGCCATTCGTTGTGCACACCTGGCGTTTGCAGCAGCTCGGTCAGGGCTCCGACCGGCCAGCCCCCGCCGGGCAAATGCAGGTCGAGCAATGCCTCTCCCGTGGCCACGGTGCGCTGGGGTGCCAGCGCCAGCGCGTCGGCCCGCCAGACGTCGGAATGCAGCGCATCCAGCCCCTGCGCGTCGGGCAGGCGGCTGTCTGAAAACGCGGCAAAGGCTTGTTGGGCGACCATGGACTTGAATATACTGTATGTTTAAACAGTATATTACACATGGCTTCGCGTGTCCTTTTTTTCTGCGGAATTCAGCCGGGTAGTGCCGCTTTGGCGTGTCGCTCGTTGTTGCATTTGCCGTGGCTGATGGCCAGGTTGTCCTGGTGACTGCTGCCACCTTCACTCAGGGGCCGGATGTGCTCCAGGGTGGCGTCTTGCGGCAGCACATGCTGGCCGCACATCCAGCAGGGCACCACGCCATGGAGCTGGCGGGCCACGGTTTTGTAGATCTTGTCGCGGGTCAGGGCGAGTCGGCTCATCGGTGGAAATTTTCTCTTCGGGGACTGGTTGCAGGCGTCCATGGTAGCTGCCTGGCCGCTTGTGCGCCTCAGTGCAATTTGTTCGTTCCGCCGCCGCAAACCTAGGCCTCAACCCTCACAATTGCTCTACTTTCACCGTCTTTGCCTCCGTGTCCACTTCCACCCTCTCCCGCCCACCCCGGCTGCAACCGGGCTTCGTGGCGTTTCACAGCAACCGGGCTGAAAACCTGGTGGAGGTGGTGGCCTCGTGGTTGCAGCGCTCGCCGCTGCCGCCGCTGGTGGAAGAAGTCATCCTGGTGCAAAGCAACGGCATGGCCGAGTGGCTGAAGATGGAGCTGGCGCGCCGGGGCGGCGTGTGTGCGGCTACGCGGGTGGAGCTGCCTTCGCGCTTTTTGTGGCGCACCTACCGCCAGGTGCTGGGCGCGCAGGCCGTGCCCAGTGAGTCGCCCCTGGACAAGCTGCCCATGGCCTGGCGCCTGATGGAGTTGCTCCCCAGCCTGCTCGGCGAGCCGGTGTTTGGGCCGGTGGCGGGGTTTTTGCAGGACGACGATCCCGCGCGCCTGCTGCAACTCTGTAACCAGCTGGCGGACCTCTACGACCAGTACCAAAACTACCGCAGCGACTGGTTGAACGCCTGGGCTGCCGGGCACGACCAGGTGCTGCTGGCCGATGGCACACCGCAGGCGCTGGCCGACGACCAGCGCTGGCAAGCTGCGCTGTGGCGCGCGGTGCTCGCTACCTTGAGCGCAGCACAGCAGCAGTGCATACGCCCGCGCTTGCATCAGCAGTTTTTGCAGCACCTGGCCCGTGGCGAGTCGATGGCGCAGCCCGTGGCCCAGCGGGTCACAGCCTTTGGCATGAGCCAGATGCCGGCGGCCACGCTGCAGACCCTGGCAGCGCTGGCGCCGCACAGCCAGGTGATCTTGGCCCTACCCAACCCCTGCCGCTACTACTGGGGCGACATCATGGACGGGCGCGAGTTGCTACGCTCCCAACGCAGACGCCAGCCGCTGCGCAAAGGCCAAGAGTTGTCGCAGCTGCCGCTGCAAGACATGCATGCCCATGCGCATCCGCTCTTGGCCGCATGGGGCCGTCAGAGCCGTGACTTTGTGCGCCTGCTCGACACGGTGGATGACGCCGAGCACAGCAAGCGGCAATTTGCGCTCGCCAAGATTGATTACTTCGACGAGGAAGAAGAATCTGCCGACACGCCGCTGCTGCACCAGGTGCAAATGCGCATCCGCGACTTGGTGCCGCTGAAGGAGCATCCACGCAGTGTGATCGATCCCAAAGACCGATCCATCGTTTTTCACAGCGCACACAGCGCGGTGCGCGAGTTAGAGGTGCTGCAAGACCAGCTGCTGCAAGCGCTGGCGCAGCCCGCTCAGCGGGCGGGCCAAGCGCCTTTGAACCCGCGTGACATCATCGTCATGGTGCCCGACATCGAGGTGCTCGCCCCGGCCATTCGCGCGGTGTTCGGTCAGTACAAGCGTGGTGACGCACGCTATATCCCGTTTGACATTGCCGACATGAGCGCCCAAGCCAGCAGCCCGCTGATTTCCGCGGTCGAGTGGCTCTTGCGCTTGCCTGCGCAGCGCTGCCGCATGAGCGAGCTGATTGACCTGCTCGAAGTGCCCGCAGTCGCTGCGCGCTTTGGCCTGGCAGCGGAGTCGCTGCCCCGGCTCACGCAGTGGATGGCCGGAGCGGGCATCCGCTGGGGCCTGAACGCCGAGCACCGCAGTGCCTTGGGGCTGGACGCCTGTGGCGAACAAAACAGCGCCTGGTTTGGTTTGCAACGCATGCTGCTGGGTTACGCCAGCGGCGCCCACACCGTGGACGACCCGTTGCCGGGTTTGGACACCATAGAGCCCTACGCCGAAGTGGGTGGCTTGGAGGCGGAGTTGGCCGGGTCCTTGGCGCACTTGCTGCAAGCTTTGCTGCGCTGGTGGGCGATTGCCAGTGCAAGCGCTACGCCCGCCGAGTGGGTGCTGCATTGCCAAACTTTGCTCAGTGACATGGTGCAAGCCGAGACGGAGGCCGACCGTTTGGCCCTGGCTGCGCTGCTGGACGGTTTGCGCGCTTGGCAGCAGGTCTGTGAGCAAGCCGGCTTTGCGCAAGCGGTGCCCGTCACGGTGGCGCGGGCCGCCTGGCTGCAAGCATTGGAGATGCCCAAGGCGCAGCAACGCTTTCGCGCGGGCGGCATCACCTTTTGCACCTTGATGCCCATGCGCGCCATTCCGTTTGAGGTGGTGTGTCTGTTGGGCATGAACGAGGGCGACTACCCCCGGCGCGGCACGCAGAGTGACTTTGACCTCATGGCCCTGCCCGGCGTGGGCCGACCTGGCGACCGCTCGCGGCGGGATGACGACCGCCAGCTCATGCTCGAGTCGGTACTCTCCGCGCGGCGCATGTTGTATGTGAGCTGGAGCGGGCGCAGTGTGCGGGACAACGCCGATCAGCCCGCTTCGGTGCTGGTGGCCCAGCTGCGCGACTACCTGCGCGCCGGCTGGGGTGACGCGGTGGTCGACAGCCGCACCACCGAGCACCCGCTGCAGCCCTTCAGCCGCCGCTACTTTGAAGCGGGCAGTCCCTTGTTCAGCTTTGCCAGCGAGTGGCGTGCCATGCACCAGGCGCCGGTGGCCGATGCCGCCGAGGGTCAAGGCTTGTCCGCGTGGGGGGCCAGCAGCACCGTGCCGCTCACGCTGCAGCAACTCACGCAGTTTTTGCGCAAACCGGTCAAAGCCTTTTTTCGCCAGCGCCTGCTGGTGGTGTTTGACGAAGAAGACGCAGAAGTGCTGGACGAAGAGCGCTTTGCCCTGGGCGGTCTGGACCAGTACCAGCTGGTGAAAGACCTGTTCCAGCGTGCCGCAGGCGCTGCCAGCAGTGCCGACGCCGACCAGCAGGTGCAAGCCGCGCTGGCCCATTTGCGCAGGGCGGGTGCGCTGCCCATGCAGGGGTTTGGGGACTTGGCGCAGCAGACTCTGCAGACCCATGTGGCCGCCATGGTGCAGGCCTGGCACGCGCAGCAAGCCCGGTGGACCCACGAGGCGGCGCGCCACCATTTACGCCTGGAAGTGGACGGCGTGGTGCTGGAAGACTGGGTGGACGGACTGCGCCACGCAGCCCCCTCCACGGATGGCATGGCGGCACTGGCCTGGCTCGACTTTGACCCCGCGGTGCTCTGCGAAAAAACCCGCAAGCCTAAGCCGCGCCCCGCGCAATTGCTGGGCGCGTGGCTGCGCAGTCTGGCAACGGCTGCTTGCGGCGTGCAGGCCACGGGCGTGTTGGTGGGGCGTGACAGCGTGATTGACATCTCACCCATGGCCCCAGAGCCCGCGCGCCAGACTTTGGAGCGGCTGCTGCAACTGTGGCAGCAGGGCATGCAGTCGCCGCTGCCACTGCCCCCCAAAACGGCGCTGGTCTGGCAGCTGGGCCTGGCAGACACCGTCAAAGCTGACCGCGCAGCGCGCAAGCAATACGAAGGTGACGATCAAACGCGTGGCGACGTGAAAGAGATTTGCATGGCCCGCGTGTTTGCAGACTTTGAGGCATTGAGTGCCGATGGCCGCTTTGCTGCCTTGGCCCAAGCGATCTATCAGCCGCTGTTGGACTGGCAACGCGACCATGTGAGCGCCACGCTGCATCCGCAAGTTGCCATCGACGCCAGCGAGGGGGAGGGCGAATGAGCGATAGCCAGGCCCTGCAGCCCGCACAGCTGGACCTGTGGGGCAGCCGCCTGATCGAGGCCAGCGCCGGCACCGGCAAAACCTGGACGATTGCCGCGCTCTA
>CAIYRQ010000149.1 GCA_903928635.1 uncultured beta proteobacterium
CAAAGTAACTCCTTGACTGCCCAACAAGCGTGCGTTGTGCAAAGTCTGCAGTGCGTCCAATGCCAATTGAAAGCGCACGCCGGGTCCGGTACGCTTTTGGGGAACACCCGCAATCAAGCTTGGCACATACGCGGTCAGCGTAGCACCCAGCAGCACAATGACCCAGACCAGGTAAATCCAGACCAACAAAATGGGCAAGGTGGCAAAAGCACCGTAGACAGCGGAGTAGCTGGGCACCATGGACACATAAACCGCGAGCAAGCGCTTAGCTATTTCAATGCCGGTCGACACAAAAAGCCCGCCCATCCAGGCATGGCCCCAGCGCACATGGGTGTTCGGCAGGTAATGGAACATGGCAGCCATGCCCCCAGCCACCAAAAGGTACTGCACGCCGTCAAGCAGCAGCCCCATGCCGCCGGGAAGTCCGATGGCCAGGCCCTGAGAGGCTGACACCGCATACGAGGTCATGGTCACGCTGACACCCAAAATCAAGGGCCCCAAAGTGATGCCTGCCCAATAAATGAGCAAACGCTGGCCCAGCGGACGCAGCGAACGCACGCGCCAAATGCTGTTGAGTGTGCGGTCGATCGTGAATATCAATGCCAGCGCGGTGACAAGCAGCGCTGCCAAACCCACACTGCCGAGCTTGCTGGCCTTGCCTGCGAATTGGCTCAAATAGCCCAGCACCTGGCGCGCAATGGTGTCGGGCACCAGGCTGGCGATCAGCCACTTTTGCAGCACGTCCTGGAACTTCGCAAACATGGGAAACGCGGTAAACACCGCCAATGCCACCGTAAAGAATGGCACCAGCGCAATCGTGGTGGTGAAGGTCAAGCTGCTTGCGGTGAGGCCGAGCCGGTCTTCGCGAAAGCGTTCGCGCAATGTGAGCAGCGCATGGAACCAAGGCACGTGGGCAACGTCGGCCAGCCATGCCTGGAGTCTCTGGAGGGGTAAGTGCATGGCCGCTATGATGCCACCGCCATGAATCTCCCCTCCTCAGCCCCCATTTCCGACGATCCCGCCCGCGACGCGGCCATTGCAGCGGGCTTGCCCCAGGTGGGCTTGAGCCGGTGGCTGGCGGTGTCCAGTTTGGTGGCCTTGGTGATCTTGTGCGTCGCCTGGGAGTTGTACCTGGCACCCATTAAACCGGGTGGCTCTTTGCTCGCCCTCAAAGCGCTGCCGTTGTGCGTGCCCATCGCAGGTTTGCTCAAGAACCGCATGTACACCTACCGCTGGGTTAGCCTGCTGGTCTGGCTGTATTTCACGGAGGGCGTGGTGCGGGCCTACAGCGACCGCGCACCCAGCAATTACTACGCTCTATTAGAAGTTGTGCTGTGCTTGGCATTGTTTGCCGGCTGCGCGCTGCATGTACGTCTGCGGTTGCGCAATGCCAAGTCCACGCTGCAAACCGCAAACGCGTCCGCTGAACCCACCCCTGTTACACCATGAGCCGAACCGAATTTTTGCAATCCCTGCGCACCATCGTGGGCGACGCCCATGTGCTGACCGAGGGCGACCTGACCGGCTACGAGTTGGACTGGCGCCGCCGCGAGCGTGGCAAAGCGCTGGCCGTGGTGCGCCCCAACAGCACGGCGCAAGTCGCACTCATCGTTAAAGCGTGTGCGGCAGAGGGTGTGAGCATCGTGCCGCAGGGCGGCAACACCGGCATGGTGGTCGGCTCGACGCCAGACGCCAGCGGCACGCAAATTGTGCTGAGCCTGACGCGCATGAACGCCATTCGCAGCCTGGACGCCGCCAACCTGACCATGACGGTCGAGGCGGGCTGCGTGCTGCAGAGTCTGCAGGAAGCCTGCGACAAGGCGGGATTTTTGTTTCCGCTCAGCCTGGCCTCCGAAGGCAGTTGCACCATAGGCGGCAATTTAGGGACCAATGCCGGCGGCACGCAGGTAGTGCGCTTTGGCAATACCCGCGAGCTTTGCCTCGGGCTGGAGGTGGTCACCGCGCAGGGTGAGGTGTGGAGCGGCTTGACCGGCCTGCGCAAAGACAACACGGGCTACGACTTGCGCCATTTGTTCATTGGCTCGGAGGGCACCCTGGGCGTCATTACCGCGGCAACGATGAAGCTCTACCCGGCGCCCAAGTCGCAGTTGACGGCTTTGGCGGCCGTTCCGTCGCTGGATGCGGCTGTGGCATTGCTCGGTCTGGCACACCAGCATTTGGGCGCAGGCTTGACTGGTTTTGAGGTCATGGGCCAGTTTGCCCTCAGCCTGGTGACCAAGCACTTCCCGCAGCAACGCGTTCCGTTCTACGAGTCCACGCCTTACTGTGTGGTGCTGGAAAACTCCGACAGCGAGTCGGACGAACATGCCCGCGGGCAGTTTGAACGCCTCTTAGAGGACGCCATGGCGCAGGGCTGCGTGAGCGATGCG
This sequence comes from uncultured beta proteobacterium, assembly GCA_903928635.1. Taxonomy (GTDB): domain Bacteria; phylum Pseudomonadota; class Gammaproteobacteria; order Burkholderiales; family Burkholderiaceae_C; genus Allorhodoferax. Next base: position 2,391 of record CAIYRQ010000149.1, read on the forward strand.
GTCGTGGCAGAGAGCATGGCGCAGGCGCGGGCGCTCTGGCATATCCGGGAGAGCATTCCGCTGGCGCAAGCGCAAGAGGGGCTCAACATCAAGCACGATATTTCGATTGCCGTGTCGCGTATTCCGGAGTTTGTGCGGCTGGCCGATGCGGCACTTCAAGAGCAATTTCCAGGCGTTCGTTTGGTGAATTACGGGCACCTGGGCGACGGCAACCTGCACTACAACGTGCAAGCGCCGGCGGGCGCGGACGCGGAGGCGTTTTTGCGCGACCAAGAAGGCCCGATCAATGCCGTGGTGTATGCGCTGGTTGATGAATTCAACGGCTCTATTTCGGCAGAGCACGGCATTGGCAGCCTCAAGCGTGAAAAGCTGGAAAAGCACAAGTCCCCGGTAGCTTTGGGGCTGATGCGGTCCATCAAGGCCGCCCTCGATCCCCACAACATGATGAACCCCGGGCGCATGCTCTCGCGCTAAGCGCGCTCGCGAGCACAACCTACAATTTCGCATTCATTTCGCACCCGCCATGGCCACTCCCTCAGCCCAACCTGCCACCCCGGTGATTGCCCACCAGTACGAAGACCTGCTGCGTCTGGCTTACACCCAAGGCGTGGAAAAACAAGACCGCACCGGTACCGGAACCAAAAGCATTTTTGGCCACCAGATGCGTTTTGATTTGGCCCAGGGCTTTCCTTTGGTCACCACCAAGAAGGTGCACCTGCGCAGCATCATCGTGGAGTTGTTGTGGTTCCTGACCGGGTCGAGCAATAACAACTGGCTCAAAGAACGCGGCGTCACCATCTGGGACGAATGGGCCCGAGCGGACGGCGATCTCGGCCCGGTCTACGGTGTGCAGTGGCGCAGCTGGCCCACGCCGGACGGCAAGCATATTGACCAGATCAGCGAGCTGATCCATACGCTGAAAACCAACCCGGACTCGCGCCGCATGATTGTGAGCGCCTGGAACGTGGCCGAGCTTTCCAAGATGGCGCTCATGCCCTGCCATGCTTTCTTCCAGTTTTACGTCGCCCCGGCTGCACAGCCCGGTGGCCGGGGCAAACTGAGTTGCCAGCTGTACCAGCGCAGTGCCGATATTTTCCTGGGCGTGCCCTTCAACATCGCCAGCTACGCCTTG
>CAIYRQ010000150.1 GCA_903928635.1 uncultured beta proteobacterium
CAGGCATTACCGCGTTTTTCGGCCTGTCCAACCGCATGGCGAACGCCACCAACATGATGCCCAACCCCGAGTTCTACTTGCTGGGTCGCCAGCCCCGGCAAAAGTAATGCGCCCCGCGCTGCTTGCGCTTGCGCTGGCCTGGTGTTGCAACAACGCGCCAGCCCAGTCTGCACCACCCGCGCAACCCGAGGCGGCCAGCGGTACGCAGGCCAAGCCCGGCTGGAGCACCCGCACATTTGCCGTGGCCGCCGCCAACCCCCTGGCCACCGAGGCGGGCTACACCATGCTGCGCGCAGGCGGCAGCGCAATAGACGCCGCCATTGCGGTGCAAATGGTGCTGGCCCTGGTGGAGCCGCAAAGCAGCGGCCTGGGCGGCGGTGCGTTTTTGCTCCACTTTGACGGCCGCCGCACCCAGGCGTTTGACGGGCGCGAGACCGCACCGGCGGGCGCCACCCCTTCCCTGTTTCTGCAGCCCAATGGCAAACCCATGGCCTTGCGTCAAGCCGTCGTTGGTGGCCGCTCCGTGGGGGTGCCAGGCGTGCTGCCCATGCTGGCCTTGGCACACCGGCAGCATGGCAAATTGCCGTGGGCTCAGTTGTTTGCCCCGGCCATTGCGCTGGCAACCCAGGGCTTTGCCGTAAGTCCCCGCATGGCCACCCTGCTGGCCGCGGAGACCGAGCTCAAAAACGACCCCGTAGCGGCCCGCTACTTTTACGACGCCCAAGGCCAAGCCTGGCCCGCTGGCCATGTTTTGCGCAACCCGGAGCTGGCGGAGGTACTGCAACGCATCGCCAAGGAAGGGCCGGATGCCTTAGCCCGTGGCGACGTGGCGCAAGCCATTGCGCGCAAAGTGCAAGGTCACCCTACCAACCCCGGCACGCTGGGCCTGGCCGACCTCGCGCAGTACCAGGCGCTGGAGCGCGAACCGCTGTGCATGCGGTACGCGGTCGAGCGGCCTACAAAGCGCATTTACCGCCTGTGTGGCATGCCACCACCGAGCTCGGGCATGCTGGCGGTGGGGCAGATTGTGGGCATGCTGGTCCACACCCCTGCGTCCACCCTGCCCCTCGCCAATGCACAGCCTGGTGCTGACTGGCTGCATCTGTATACCGAGTCCGCACGCCTGGCCTTTGCCGACCGCGCACAGTACGTGGGCGATCCGACGTTTGTGGCCGCACCCGCTGGAAACTGGAGCAGCCTGTTGGACGACCGCTACCTGGCCCAGCGCGCTGCGCTGATCAACCCCAGCGGCGCGCGCATGGCCCGCGCCCTGCCCGGCCAGCCCGGGGCAATCGCCAGCAGCTACGCGCCCATGGCCACGCAGACGGAACATGGCACCTCCCACATCTCAGTCGTAGACGCCCATGGCAACGCCTTGGCCATGACCACCACGATCGAAGACGCTTGGGGCGCACGGCTGATGGTCAATCGGGGCATGGGCCTGGAGGGTGGCTTTTTGCTCAACAACCAACTCACCGACTTCAGCTTCGCGCCCACGGGGGCCGACGGCAAGCCGGTAGCCAACCGCGTGGAGCCGGGTAAGCG
>CAIYRQ010000151.1 GCA_903928635.1 uncultured beta proteobacterium
CCGCCTGAACTGTTTGAGTGGTTTCCGGTGCTGCATGACATGCGCAACCGCCGCGGTGGCGATTTGTCAGGCGGCCAGCAGCAGCAACTTGCGATTGCGCGTGCATTGGCTGCGGGCCCCAAGGTGCTGGTGCTGGACGAACCCACGGAAGGCATCCAGCCCAGCATCATCAAAGACATCGGCCGCGTGATCCGCATGTTGGCGGACAAAGGATCGATGGCGATTGTGCTGGTGGAGCAGTACTACGACTTTGCCCGCGAGCTGGCGGACGACTACATCGTGATGGAGCGCGGCTCGGTGTTAGCGCGCGGGCGCGGGGCCAATATGGAGATCGATGGCGTGCGGGAGCTGGTAGCCATTTAATCGGCTACCGCCTTACATCGCCCAAATACGCGGCGTGTTGGCGGCCATGTTCCACACCGCGACACGCCAGGCCAGACGGACCTGGCGCAGCAAGGTCATCACCGCTTCCACTTGCGGCGCCACGGCGCGCACGACGATGGTCTGCGCGTTGGGGCTGGTGGCTCCGGCATGTGCGGCCAAGGGGCTGCCCGAAATCACTTCCCGTGCAGTGTCCAGCGCCAGAGTTTTCGCGGCGCGTTCCAGGGGCTTGCCGCTCACCAAATACAAAGTCGCCCAACAGCGCATGCCTGCCAGCGCGGCAGGGCTGCCCATCATCAGGGTGTCTTGGGCGTCCACCCGTCCGCGTTCCAGCCAAACCCCTGGCAGCTCCAGGTGCTGCTGCACAAAGCCTTGCTCAAACGGCAAGTTGGCATGCGGAAGGCCCAATGCGGTCACGTCCCAACCCATCACTTGCGCTTCCGGGTCGAGCGTCATAGTCAGATGGTTTTCGGCGCGGCAGCCGCTGTAGCAGATGGTTTCGAGTGGCAGCCACTCCAAGCGCGCGTTGCCTTCGAGCGTGAGGTGGGTGCGTTGCAAGGCCAGCTGGCCTTCACTGCGGTAAAAACGGGTAGCGCCGGGTGTGGTGACCAGGCCGTGCGTGCCAGGCGCTGCGCGCAGTGCAATATCGAGCGTGTCGCCACCCACCAGACCGCCTGGCGGGTGCACCAGCACGTTGTGGCAGATCCCATCCCCCTCGGGGTACAGACTTTGCAAAATGCGCAGCGGCCCGCTGTGTGCGTGGCGCGCTACGGTGCGTGCACCATGCGGTTCGTAATCGAGTTGGAGTTTGGCGTGCCAGGACATGGGCCGAGCGTATCCGCAAACCCTACTTATGCCCCTGAATCTGTTGCCAAAGCGCCATTTCTCGGGGAGTCAGCGCCTCGTTTTCGACGGCCAGTTCTTTGAATTTCTCGGCGTCGGTCAGCATGGCCAGCTGTCGAATTTGGCTCAATAAAGACTTGTAGTGCTCCAACGCAAACTCGGGTCGCTCAGCTATCTTGTTGATGGGCAGTTGGGTGAACTTCTTCTCCTCTGCCATTTCTGCCTGAATCTGCGCGATCAGGGCGTTGACCTCTTCTTCACTCAGGTGAAGTCGGTTGGCTTCATGCCGAATGATGTCCACTTCTTCAGCGTCAATCTTGCCGTCTTTCATCATTTCGTATAGCTCGCGCTTGAGGGCTTCACGTTCCTTGATCAACTCATCGCTGAAAGCCGAAGACAACAAAGCCGCTGGGATCGCAAAAATACCGATACCAATGAACGCGAGCACCACCGTCATGAAGCGGCCGGGTCCTGTGATGGGCGAAATGTCGCCATAGCCCACCGAGGCCAGCGTCACCACTGCCCAATAGATCGAGGTAGGTATGTTTTCAAACTTATCAGGCTGCGCATCGTGTTCAAACAGATAGCCCAGAGACGCAGTAAGAATCACCATTAGCACCATGATGAAGGCCGCACCGCTGATGACCGGCCATTCGCGTTTGATCACCCGCCCCAGAATGGCGGTGGCGTCATTGCCCCGTGTGAGCTTGAGCAAACGCGAGAGTCGGAACACCCGCAAAAAGCGCAGGTCAAGCAAGTGGTGCAGAAACACTTCCAAGAAGAAGGGCAGGATGGCCAAAAAGTCGATGATGGTGGAAGGCACCAGAGCTTGTTTGACGCGACCGCTGATGGCGCTCTTGTAGCCAGGCTCTTCCACGCAGGAGTACATGCGCATGCAGTACTCCAGCGAAAAGACGCCAACCGCCACCGCGTCCAGAATGGCGAATTCCAGGTTCAGCATGTAGGACACGCTGTGCACCGACTCCATCACCACCGCCATCACTGAGACCAGCACAAACACGGCGATAAAGCCATCAAACAACTCTTGCATCTTGCCGCCATAAGGGCTGACGAAGACCATGGCATGAACCCGTTGGCGGAAGGTACGGCCCGCGTTGTCATGCACAAATTGTTTGTAGGCGGGAATAACGATGCGAAACAGCTTAAGCATCCGCAGCAGCCGCAAGAACCGCAACACGCGCAAGTCCACCGGAATGAAGGCTTGCAAATAAAACGGTGCGACCGCCAAAAAGTCAATCACCGCAAACGGGCTCGACACATAGGCCAGCCGCGCAAATTTCTTGGCTTGGAATTCGTGGTCTTCAGGCGCGAGATAGAAGCGCACAAAATATTCCACGGTGAACACCGCCACCGAGAAGATGTCAAACCAGTGGAACCAGTGCTTGTAAGGTTCGTAGACCGCTGGTACATGCTCAAACAGCATGACCCCCAGATTGACCACGATCAGCATGCCAATCCATTTATCCACCACCTTTTGCAGGTTGCCTGGAATGTGGGGGTCTAACAGCCATGCGTATAACCATTTGCGCAGGGGAAGGTCCCGCGAAATCTTTGCGTGTTCGTCCTCGCCCGCCATTAAAGCTTTGGCGTCGATTTCTTTGAGTGAGATGTAGATCTTGTTTTCCATGACAGGCCTCAGAAGTCGAACTCAGCAATTTTGACGGCGTAAGAGCCTTTGTCGCAGATGGCAAGGCGAAGTTGCATCTTCTCGCTGATGACATCTGTTTCAGTCAATGGTGAGTTCACAAAGGGGACGGACGATCCTGCCGGCGTCGCAACCAGTTTTTCGATCGCAATCGCACCGGGCAATTCGCTATCGGTCGGAACACATGCCGGCACAAACCGGGGGCGTTCGTTGGTAAACGGATTGCGCATTTTTTCGAACTCGGGCAGTGTGAACATTTTTTCCATGCATGCGCCCCACGTGGTTCCGGCGGGCGCCGCTGGTTTTTCTTTGTCTGCCTCGCCGGCCTTGGCGGAATGCTCTTGCGCCATTCCCAGCGCCGACTCATCCAGTGCCTCTGGGGTTGGTGCTGCCGCGTGGTCTGCTGCAGCGGGTTTGATGCCTCCTGCGCAGGCGGCTACGTCGAACTCCGGCGTGAAGCGCTTCGTGCCAATATCTGTTAACCAAGTAACCAGCTCTTCGCCATTGCGCTTGGATTCTTCGGTCTTCATGGCCTCTTCAAACGAAAGAATACCGATCCAAATGACGGAGGCCAGAACGGTCAACATGATGCCGATGAACACGTAATCGGCGACGACGAGTTTGAGCTTTTCTGGTGCCGGGTTCGGGTTGATGGATGCTTCCATAGGATTTCCACGGTAGAGGCTGGGGATAAACCACCTTATTTGAAATAAAGGGCAGTTTTGCGATAAATCGATGATATTCGCAAATTGCGGCATTTATAAGCAAATGGGTCGCATTCGTCTATGGGGCACATTCGAACACTTTCGTTCCACGTTGAGATCGAGCAGCGCTATACACTTTCGACGCGGTAGAAGACGCTAATGACCAAGGAGATGCGCTATGGGCCTGAGTACCCACGTTTTGGACACAATGCACGGCACCCCGGCTGCGGGGATGGGCGTGGCGCTTTACACCACGGGCGGTAAAGATGGCAGCGCCACCTTGGTCAAACACCTGGTGCTTAACGCCGATGGACGCAATCCCGATGGGTTGCTGTACGACACGCAAAGCCTGCAAAAAGGCAGCTATCGGCTGGTGTTCGACGTAGCGGCCTACTTCCGCGCACGGGGTGTTGAACTTCCCGAGCCGCCGTTTTTGGACCAGGTGAGCTTGGACTTCGGCATTGCCGATGTCAGCCAGCACTACCACGTGCCGCTGTTGGTGAGTCCGTGGAGCTATTCCACCTACCGAGGTTCGTAATTGTTGACCACCGACTGCAGGCTACAGCTGACCTTCCGAAAGCGTGTCCAGTTGAAAGCGCCCTGTTTTGTGCCACAGCCAAGTGTCCGTGTAGGTAACGCCGCCCATGCGCACCGGTGCAGGGTAGGGGGCGGCCGCACGCACCGAACGCTCAATTTCGGCCATGACAGCGGGCACGTGTTCGGGCGCGCGCATCCAACGCACGTCGGTCACAGCGCCGTGGCGGTCGATATCGACTTGCAAAACGCCGACGGCTTGCAGCAGCGGAGGCAATTTTCCTTGGTAAATACGGTCCTGCATGCGCTGATAGAGGTGCGCGGCCGCGTCGCGCCGGTAGTCGCGTGGTGTGCTGGCCTGCGAAACCAGTCTCTGTGGCTCCGGTGCCGTGGCCTTGGCAATTTCAGGAACGGGTGCCGTTGGTACTGGAATGGTTGTGACCGGAGCAGAGGGGGGCGCTACCGCTATGGGTGCAGTCTTGGTGGCGCAGCCCGCGACGATGCCAGCCACCGCCAGCAAGTAGGCCTGTCTGCCTGCTTGCCCGGTGCGCGCGAAAAAACGCAAATAGTTCATTCAAGGTCTCCAGAATGTCTTCTTGACCTGCACGGGGATCAACCCGCGCTGGGACGGCGATGCAGCGTTTGACGGCGCTTTTGTTCTCGCAACTCGCGCACAGTAACGCCATTTTGGTGCGGGTGCAAGCCACGCGAGGCTCGGTGCCGCGTGAGCCTGGTGCCTGGATGGCTGTTTTTGAGGACTCTGCAGTGGCCACGGTCGGTGGCGGACGGCTGGAGCTTGATGCTATTGCGCACGCCCGCGCGCTGCTGCGCAATCCCGCGTTGGAACGTGAACAACGCTACGCCTTGGGCCCAAGCCTGGGCCAATGCTGTGGCGGACACGTGACACTGTCATTCACACCGGTATCGGCCGCCGATCGACCGGCTTTAGAAATCCAACTGCGCCCGAGCACCGTGCCGGTGGCGCTGTTTGGCAGTGGCCACGTGGGTGCGGCGCTGGTGCAAGTGCTGGGCCTCTTGCCCGTGGACCTGACCTGGATTGACAGCCGCGACCAGGCGTTTCCCGGTGATGTGCCCGCCAATGTGCACTGCGAGCACTCCAACCCGGTGCAGGGCGCAGTGGCCCATCTGACACCCGGTTCAAGCGTGCTGGTGATGAGCTTCAGCCATGCCGAAGACTTGGACATCGTGCAGGCTTGCCTGCTGCGCCAGCGCGTTCAGGGCGATTTGCCCTTTGTGGGCCTGATTGGCAGCACAACCAAGTGGGCGACCTTTCGCCACCGCCTGGAGGCCAAAGGCTTCAGCGCGCAAGAGCTGGCCCATGTCACTTGCCCTATTGGCGTTGCAGGCATCTACGACAAGCGTCCTGAAGTCATTGCCGTGGCGGTGGCGGCGCAGCTGATGCAGGTGACTGGCGCGGGCAGTTCCGCGCATTAACGACCACTAAAATTTCGCTACGGAGGATCCCCCATGGAAACGTATTTGCTCGATTGGGCTAATTTGCTGCTGCGCTGGGCGCACGTGGTGACCGCCATTGCCTGGGTGGGGTCGTCCTTCTACTTTGTGTTTCTGGACAGCAGCCTCACGCCGCCGGTGGACGAAGACCTGAAGCGCCAGGGCGTCAGCGGCGAGTTGTGGGCGGTGCATGGCGGGGGCTTCTACCACCCGGTCAAATTTGCGGTGCGTCCGCCGGAGTTGCCCAGCCACCTGCACTGGTTTTACTGGGAGAGTTACAGCACCTGGTTGACGGGTTTTTCCTTGTTCACCATTTCGTACTTGTGGAGCGCAGGCACCTATTTGGTCGATAAATCGGTCATGGACTGGTCGCCCCAGGCGGCAGTGCTGGTGGCTTTGAGTTTCTTGGTGGTGTTCTGGCTGGCTTACGACGCGATATGCCGGGTGTTCGGGCAACGCGAGGGCGGCGACCGCATCGTGGGTGCGCTGGTGGCCGTGCTGGTGTGCGCGGCCGCCTGGTTGGCCTGCCACTGGTTTGCCGGGCGCGCGGCCTTTTTGCTGGTGGGCGCCATGATCGCCACCAGCATGAGTGCCAATGTGTTTTTCTGGATCATCCCCGGCCAAAAAACGGTGGTGGAGAGCATTCGCGCCAACCAGCCGGTGGACCCTATTCACGGCAAGCGCGGCAAGCAACGCAGTGTGCACAACACCTACTTCACGCTTCCGGTGCTGTTTGCCATGCTCAGCAACCACTACAGCTTCACCTACAGCAATGCCCACAACTGGCTGGTGCTGATTGCCATGATGGCGGCCGGTGCGGCGATCCGTCAGTTTTTTGTGCTGCGCCACGGCTTCAAACTCGGGCGCAACGCGCACCCCTGGCCCTATGCCGCAGTGGGCGTGGTGGCGATTGTGGGTGTGGTGATTGCGGTGGCCCCGGCGCCGCGCGCGCCATCAGACGCGCAAGCCGCGGCACCGGTGTCGTACGCCATGCTGCAGCCCATCCTGGCGCAGCGCTGCTACCCCTGCCACGGTGCGCAAGTGCAAATGAAAAATGTGCGCTTGGATTCGCCCGAGCAAGTGGCGGCGCACGCCCAAGGCCTGTACCAGCAGGCGGTGGTCACACGCGTCATGCCCATGAACAATGCCACCCAGATCACCGACGCTGAGCGCGACACCCTCAAACGCTGGTTCGAGGGCGGCGCAAAGATCGATTAATCAGACAACTGGAGCCCCGTGGTCGTAGACGGAAACGCCCTCGGTGGACGACCACAAGGGCAGGGTGCCCAGACCCAGCAGACCGAGCGCCATGCCGATGTGCAGCAAGTCGCCGGGCACCAGCACATCGCCCACAGACACTTTGGCGGCAAACAGCAGCAGTCCGGCCAGCAACAAAGCCGCAGCCACCGCGCCGCGCCACAGTCCGCCGCGGGCCAGCGTGAACAGCATGGCCACGACCGACAGCACCGCAAGCGCATCTGCCACCACCCGCTTTTGCCCAGCGCCCACGATCAGCACACCCAGCACCGCCATCACGCCCATAAAAATCCAGGCGAAGCGCGTGCTGCGCGTCACCAGGGAGTCAGGCCAGATCACAGACACCGCCAGCAGAGGCAGCGCCGCCATGGCGCCCAGCATGGATGCAAACTGGTGCCAGCCCAGCAGGGGATAAATGCCCGAAAAACGCAACACGCCCAGCACGGCCGCCGCCGCAAACAGGGTGCATGCCAGTCTCAAAGCAATCGGCGATTGGCTCCGGCTCGCTAGCCACAGCGAGACCAGGCACAAGAAACCGTCGGAATAGGCCAGACTAGACATCCGCTGCCCCTTGCACGCGGGGGTGCAGCCAGGCATAGCCCAGTGCGCCATACAACAGCACCATCGCGCCCGAGAAGCCAAAGCGTTGCACCGGCGTGAAGCCTTTTTGGGCAAACAGGAAATACATCAGCAAAAAGGAGCCGATCACCGTGGCCATCAGCGCCACCCGGTTCATCATCCTGGGCGAAGGCGTGACAAAGCGCACAAATTTGTCGGCCTCAAATCGCGCAGGCACGGCCGGTTTGCCCGGTGGCACCCAGCCGGGGCCGGCAAAAAAGCACATCAGCTTGTTGCGCCAGCCCGGCGTGGCGCGCGCCTGCGCCACGATGGCAAAGTAATGGTGCACATTGCCCCACACCGGGTTCCAGCTGTGCAGCGGCTTGCGCACACCGTACATGGGCTCTTCGTCCGCACGCTCGTCGGCATAGGTGCCAAACATGCGGTCCCAAATGCTCAAGATGCCGCCATAGTTTTTGTCGATGCAATAGTCGTTCTGACCGTGGTGCACCCGGTGGTTGGAAGGCGTCACCAAAAACAGCTCTAAGAACCCCAAGCGCCCGATCAGGCGGGTGTGTACCCAGAACTGGTAGACCAGGTCAATGACAGCGACCGTCAAAAACACCTTGAGCGGAAAGCCGAGTAAGGCCAAGGGAACGTAAAACACCCAGCGAAAGTAAAACCCGGTGGACGACTGGCGCATGGCGGTGGACATATTGAACTCTTCGCTGCTGTGGTGCACCACGTGGGCCGCCCACAAAATGTTTACTTCATGCCCGGTGCGGTGCACCCAGTAGTAGAAAAAGTCGTACAGCACCAGCGCAAGCACCCAAGTCAGCGGGTTGCTGGTGTCCCAGGTAAAGGCGCCAAAACGCTCCAGCAAAATCGCATACATGGCCACGCTGATGGCGCCGCCAATGGTGTTGACGAACTGGCTCACCGTGCCAATGTTCATGGACGTGAGGGTGTCTTGAAACCGGTAAATCTGCACCCCGCGGCGGTGCGCCACCCACAGTTCAATGGCCACCAGCAGAAAAAAGACCGGTATCGCAAACAGGTAGGGACTCATGGCCGTGCCTCTAAAAAAGTGAATTTGTGAAAATCAAAACGCAAGCTGCGGCGACTGTACGTGACCGGCCGCACAGTACGGGAAGGGTTAACCCGCGCTGTGCGCCTGCATCTGTAACCTAGGTTTCCGCTAGGCCGTCACCAACAATTTGAATGCCAGCGCCACAAACACCACACTGGCCAAGCGATTGAGCCCCACTTGAGCGCGTGGCGAGTTGTGCAGCAGCTGGCCAAAGCGCCCGGCCAGCAGCGCAATCGCGCCAAAGGTAAGCAGAGTCGCCAACATGAAGACTGCGCCGAGCTGCATGATTTGCAGTGCCATGGCGCCGCGCGCGGGCTCCACAAACTGGGGCAAAAATGCCAGAAAAAACAGCGCTACTTTGGGGTTGCTGATGTTCATGATGACGCCACGCAAATAGGTCTTGCGGGCGCTCAGGGCAGGTGCCGCTTCGCCGCCCGGCAGCCCTGCAGGTGCACGCCACGAGAGCCAAGCCAGCCATAGCAGGTAGGCCGCCCCCAGCGCCTTGAGCAAAGTAAATGCCGCGTCCGACGCTGCCAACAACGCCGTCAGACCCAGCGCCACGGCCGCGGTGTGAAACAGCAAGCCACTGCACAAACCCAGCACCACCAGCAATCCAGCGCGTGCGCCGTGCACCGCCGCGTGGAGCAACACAAATACGTTGTCCGGCCCCGGCACAAGGGCCAGCAGCACAGAGGCCACAAAAAATGCAAGTGCCGTTTGTGTGCTGATCAGTTCCATCTTGTCAGCCTACCAGGCTTGTCAAGGTTTGAGCCATTCGGTTGTGCCGCTCAATCAGCGGACCGAGATCCACGGTCGTGAGTTGGCCGTTCTGCACCACCACGCGGCCGTTGACCACGGTATGCGTGGCATTGACGCTGGCACATAGCATGAGGCTGGCCACCGGGTCGTGCACCGCCGCGCCCGCAAACTGCAGGCCCCGCAGGTCAAACAGCGCCAGGTCTGCGCACATGCCCACCCGGATCTGCCCTATGTCGCTGCGCCCCAGCACCTCGGCACCGCCGCGCGTGGCCAGGGCCAATGCGTCGCGTGCCGTCATTTCCAGTGGCGCGGTGTCGCAGCCAAATTGGGTCTTGCCCTGCGCGTCGCGCGTTGGTGGCTCCAGCGACTTGCGCAGGCGCGCCAGCAGCATGGCCTGGCGTGCCTCGCCCAGCAGGTGGGCG
>CAIYRQ010000152.1 GCA_903928635.1 uncultured beta proteobacterium
ACCCGGTATTTTTCAGACAGCAAGAGCGCGGTGCTCAGGCCCGCCAGGCCGCTGCCGACGATCAGGACGTCAAATTGCAGCGCCTGCGCCGCAGAGTGGTGGTGCATGTAATTAGCCTATGCGCATGCCAGGCGTCGCGCCTGGCCAGGGATGGAGGATGTAAATGCCGGGCTGCGCCTTTTCATCGGCGTGGCTGGCAGCCAGCACCATGCCCTCGGACACGCCAAATTTCATCTTGCGGGGTGCCAGATTGGCCACCAGCACGGTGAGTTGGCCAATCAGGTCCGCGGGCTGGTACATGCTGGCGATGCCACTGAACACATTGCGCATGCGCCCCTCGCCCGCGTCCAGCGTCAGGCGCAGCAGCTTGACCGATCCTTCCACCGCTTCGCAGTTCACGATCTTGGCAATGCGAAGGTCAATCTTGGAAAAGTCGTCAATGCCAATCACCGGGGCAATTTCTTCGCCGCCGGGGATGAGTTTCTCTTCGATCACGGCGGGCGGCTCGAAGAGCGCGTCCAGTTGTTCGGGGGTGACGCGTTGCATTAGGTGTTGGTAGGGCTGAATAGTTTCTACATCACCCATGTCGTTCCATTCGTACATGCTTTTCCCAACGAATGATTCGACATCAGTTGCCAGTGCCGGCAGCACAGGAGTCAAGTATTTTGCGATTTGGGCGAATGCGTTTATCAGGACCGAACAAACTTCGTGGAGTGTTTCATCGTGTGCTGCGTCCTTCGCTAAGTCCCACGGCTTGTTCTTGTCAACGTAAGCGTTTACCAAATCAGCCAAAGCCATAATTTCCTTGAGTGCTTTGCCAAACTCCCGAGATTCATACAGTTCCGCAATCGGCTGACTCATGGAACGAATGTCACTTAGAAGCTCAATCCCAGGTCGTCCTCGTTTGTGGGTCAGCTTGCCTTCAAACCGCTTGGTCAAAAACCCCGCCGCCCGGCTCGCAATATTCACAAACTTCCCGATCAAATCGCTGTTCACCCGCGCCATGAAATCGTCGGCGTTGAAGTCAATGTCCTCGTTGCGCGCAGACAGCTTGGCGGCCAGGTAGTAGCGCAGCCACTCCGGATTCATGCCCAGGCTGAGGTACTTGAGCGGGTCCAGGCCGGTGCCCCGGCTTTTGCTCATCTTCTCGCCGTTGTTAACGGTCAAAAAGCCGTGCACAAACACATTGTTCGGTGCCTTGCGTCCGCTGAAATGCAGCATGGCAGGCCAAAAAAGGGTGTGGAAGGTGACGATGTCTTTGCCAATGAAGTGGTACTGCTCCAGGGCGGGGTTGGCCATGTAGGCGGCGTAGTCTGGGCTTTGCGGATCCAAGGATCGGCGCTTGTCGAGCAGGTTTTTGAGCGAGGCCAGGTAGCCCACCGGCGCGTCCAGCCACACATAGAAGTACTTACCCGGTGCGTCGGGAATTTCGATGCCGAAGTAGGGCGCGTCGCGGCTGATGTCCCAATCGCCCAAGCCTTCGCTCGTTGACCCGTCGGGGTTGGTGCGCACGCTGAACCACTCTTTGACCTTGTTGGCCACCTCGGGCTGCAACTTGCCGTCTTGCGTCCAGTGTTGCAGAAATTCCACGCAGCGTGGGTCAGACAGTTTGAAGAAAAAGTGCTCCGAGCTTTTGAGCTCAGGTTGGACGCCCGACAGGGCGGAGTAGGGCTTGATCAGGTCGGTGGGGGCATAGACCGCGCCGCAGACTTCGCAGTTGTCGCCGTACTGGTCTTTGGCGTGGCACTTGGGGCACTCGCCTTTGATAAAGCGGTCGGGCAGAAACATGTTTTTCGTGGGGTCGAAAAACTGCTCAATGGTTTTGCGCTCAATCAGCGAGCCGCCTTGCTCGGCCGAAATGTCGCGCAAGTCGCGGTAGATCTGGCGCGCCAGTTCGTGGTTCTCCGGGGCGTCGGTACTGTGCCAGTTGTCAAAGCTGATGTGAAAGCCGTCCAGGTACTGCTTGCGCCCGGCGGCAATGTCGGCCACGAACTGCTGAGGCGTCTTGCCCGCTTTTTCGGCGGCAATCATGATGGGCGCCCCGTGGGTGTCGTCGGCGCCCACAAAATTGACGGCATGGCCCTGCATGCGCTGAAAGCGCACCCAGATATCGGCCTGGATGTACTCCATGATGTGGCCGATATGGAAATTTCCGTTGGCGTAGGGCAGAGCGGTGGTGACGAAAAGTTGGCGGGACATAGGTGGCAAGGCTTTCAGGGCGAACCGGCGATTTTAGGCGCTGCACCTTGGGGCAGGTCCCAACCGAAAAAGCGGTGAATTTCCGCACTTTGGGCCCGGGCATCCGCCCGCCCCAAGTCCATCAGCGCCCGGGTGTAGGGCGCTTCAAACAAGAGGTAGCTCAACAGCGCGTCGCCCTGGCCTTGCGCGGCGCCATCGGTACGCCCCAGGGTGCGCAGCAGGCTTTGCACTGTGGCTGGAAGGGCCTGCACATGCTCAGCGGCCATCACATCCAAACGTTTGGAGGGCGAGATGAGCAGCAGCTCAATCGGGCGAAGCTGGGTGTCGCTGCGCTTGTCCGGCGGAATCAGCGCCAAGGTGCGGTTGATGCGCTGCAGCCGCTCAACGTCCACCGCCAAGGAATCCAGAAAGATGCTCGATAGGGCGTGACCAGCGATTTGCGCCAGATTGGGGTACTGCGGCTCGGCGGTGCTAATTTGATGGGGTTCTTGCATGCGCCCCACGCCCACCACCAAAATGCGTTCCGCTCCCAAGTGAATGGTGGCCGAAGTTGGGGCCGTCTGGCGCATGGAGCCGTCGCCAAAAAAGGCGGGGCCTTGCGGGCCCTCCAGCCGCTCGGCGGCAAATACAAAAGGAATGGCGGCGCTGGCCAGCAGGTGCGGCACGGTGATGCTGCTGTTTTGCGCCAAGCGCTGGTTGCGCACCCAGGGCGTGATGGGCGCAGAGCTCTCGAAAAAGGTGACGTGTTCGCCCGTGGCATAGCTGGACGCGGTGATCGCCAGCGCCTGCAAATGGCCGTCTTTGAACAAACCCGGCAGGCGGTCAAAGCGCACGCGGCGGGTCAACAAGTCCCGCAAGGGCGCGTTGTTGAGCAGTGATTTGGGCCGCATGCTCTTTTGCCGCAGCAGCCAGCCCAAAGAGAGCAAAGACATCCAGCGCGCGCCGGAGCGCATCATGCCCAGCACGCCGGTGTCGTAGACCTGCTCCACATGGAAATTGCCCCACACATCGACCAGTTCGGCCATGGCAGCGTCGAAGTCGTCGGCGCCGCAGGCCAGCACGGCGGCATTGATAGCGCCCGCCGAGGTTCCGCTGATGATGGGGAAGGGGTTGGTGCCCAAGTCCTGCTGCGACTTGCGGCGCATGTCGGCAATCGCCGCCAGTACGCCGACCTGGTACGCCGCGCGTGCCCCGCCGCCAGAAAGAATGAGTCCACAGGTTTGTTCCATGGCGCAATGGTAGGAGGGTTTTGGTCTCAGTCTTGCGCCGTGTGTGGCGTGCCTCGTTAGACTCTGCGACCTATGTCCACCCCCGAACGCATCCTCCAAGCCCTCCAGTCCGTGATCGACCCCCACACGGGCAAAGACTTTGTCGGCAGCAAGTGCATCAAAAACCTGCGGGTGCAGGGCGACACGGTCCATTTCGAGCTGGAGCTGGGTTATCCCGCCAAGAGCCAAGTGGAAGGCTTTTGCCAAAGCCTGACAGCTGCCGCGCAGACCGTGGAGGGCGTGGTGCATGTGGAAGTCCAGCCGATGTTGAACGTGTCGGCACACGCAGTGCAGCGTGGCGTGCAGCTCTTGCCCGGCGTGAAAAACATTGTGGCGGTGGCATCCGGCAAGGGCGGCGTGGGCAAAAGCACGACGGCGGCCAATTTGGCGCTGGCGCTGGCAGCCGAGGGCGCCCGTGTGGGTTTGCTGGACGCCGACATCTACGGACCCAGCATGCCCATGATGATGGGCATCAGCGGAAACCCCGAGTCCGCCGACGGTAAAACCATGGAGCCCATGCTCAATTACGGTGTACAGGTGATGTCCATAGGCTTTCTGGTGCCCCAGGACGAGGCCATGATCTGGCGCGGCCCCATGGCCACCCAGGCCCTGGAGCAACTGCTACGCCAAACCCACTGGCAGGAACTGGATTACCTGATCGTGGACATGCCCCCGGGCACCGGCGATATTCAGCTCACCCTGAGCCAGCGCGTGCCCATGACTGGTGCGGTCATCGTCACCACGCCGCAAGACATTGCGCTCTTGGACGCCAAAAAGGGCATCAAGATGTTTGAGAAGGTGGGTGTGCCGATTTTGGGCATCGTGGAAAACATGGCGGTCCACGTGTGCAGCAACTGCGGCCATGTCGAGCATATTTTTGGCGCGGACGGTGGCAAGAAAATGGCCGCCGACTACGGCATGGACTACCTGGGCGCACTGCCCTTGGCCATGGCCATCCGCGAGCAGGCAGACAGCGGTTGCCCCACCGTGGTGGCCGACCCCGAGGGCGAGGTCGCCGGCCTCTACAAAGCCCTGGCCCGTAAGGTGGGCGTGGCCATTGCGGCCAAAAACAAGGACTTCTCCAGCAAGTTTCCTAGCATCACGATCTCGAAATCCACCTGAAGCCGTGCGCTTGGGCAGACGTCACAGCGGCGGCCTCTTCGTTTGTCAAAGCAGTGTGAAATTTCATCAATGTCTAATTGAGAATCGTTTGATAAATGCGGGGCAGCGGGTGTTTATCTGTAAGATTTTAGTAAGCGAGCGCGACGGATACTGTTCTTGATCAGATCCATCGTCACATTGGGTTTGGTTTCTGCACGCCGAGAGCCTATCGGCGTTGCTTTTATAAACAGAGACACAGGAGACCCCCCCATGACAACAGATTCCCCTGGATTGTTGGACAAAGAGCGAATCATCGCCGGCCCCGGTTTTAACCGCTGGCTGGTACCCCCCGCAGCCTTGGCCATTCACCTGTGTATCGGAATGGCCTACGGCTTTTCCGTGTTTTGGCTGCCCTTGAGCAAAGCCTTGGGCATTAAAGAAGCCATCAAATGCGGTCCCGACGTTGGATTTTTCGGTCAACTGTTTACGACCACCTGCGACTGGCAAATTTCCACGCTGGGCTGGATGTACACCTTGTTTTTCGTCTTGTTGGGTAGCAGCGCAGCGATCTGGGGTGGCTGGTTGGAACGGGTAGGCCCGCGCAAAGCCGGTGTGGTGTCCGCGATGTGCTGGTGCGGCGGAATGCTGTTCTCGGCCTTGGGCGTTTACACCCACCAGTTCTGGATGATGATTGTCGGCTCCGGCGTTATTGGCGGTATTGGGCTGGGTCTGGGCTATATCTCGCCTGTGTCCACGCTGATCAAGTGGTTTCCGGACCGCCGCGGCATGGCCACCGGCATGGCCATCATGGGCTTTGGTGGCGGAGCCATGATCGGCTCACCCCTGGCGGCAGACCTGATGAAGTATTTCGCCACTCCCACCGACGTGGGCGTGATGCAGACCTTTGTCGTGATGGCCCTGGTCTACTTTGTGTTCATGATGGCGGGTGCTTTTGGTTACCGCGTGCCTGAAACCGGCTGGAAGCCCGCAGGCTGGACTCCACCACCCGCGCAGGTCAGCAACACCATGATCACGCAAAAGCATGTGCACGTCAGCAAGGTCTGGGGCATTCCCCAGTTCTGGCTCATCTGGATGGTGCTGTGCATGAACGTGAGCGCGGGCATCGGCGTGATCGGCATGGCTTCGCCCATGTTGCAAGAAGTGTTTGGTGGCGCGCTGATCGGCATTCCGGCCAAGTTTGGTGAGCTGGACAAAGACCAGCTCAAAGCCATCGCCACCGTGGCGGCAGGCTTTACTGCGCTCTTGAGCCTGTTCAACATTGGCGGACGTTTCTTCTGGGCCAGTCTGTCGGACAAACTGGGTCGCAAGCTCACCTACATCGTGTTCTTCGTACTGGGCGGCGTGATGTATTTCAGCGTGCCCGGCAGTGCAGCGGCGGGCAGCATCGTTCTGTTTGTGTCGGCGTTCTGCGTGATTTTGAGCATGTATGGCGGCGGCTTTGCCACTGTGCCGGCCTACCTGGCAGACATTTTCGGCACGCAGATGGTGGGTGCGATCCACGGTCGATTGCTCACCGCCTGGGCTACCGCCGGCGTGCTGGGCCCGGTGGTCGTGAACTACATGCGTGAATACCAACTTGGTTTGGGCATCCCCCGCGAGCAGGTTTACAACCAGACCATGTACATCTTGGTGGGCATGCTGGTCGTGGGCCTGATTTGCAACTTGCTGGTCAAACCGCTGGATGACAAATGGTTCATGACCAGTGAAGAATTGGCTGAAGAAAAGCGCCTGGCCCACGAAAAAGCTGCAGCCTCCGAGCTGGTGCGCAGCGGCGACGCCGCGGGTTCTGACAGCGTCAGTCCGGCGGTCGTGGTGTTGGCATGGGCCGCCGTGGGTATCCCGCTGGCCTGGGGCGTGTACCGCACTTTGCTGAGTGTGGCCAAGTTCTTCGCCTAAGCGAGGTATCCAAGCCTGCGGGCTGAACTTAGTGCTTTGAATCCAGCCCCGGCCGTGCAAGGTTTTTGCATCGCCGGGGCTTCGTAGTTGAAGGTGCCTGAAAATGGCGCCGATCTGCTTATAGTGCCCACCCGATGTCCAATTCTTCTACTCCCACCCCTTCCAACCGCTCCACCGTTGCCCTGGCAACCGTGGACGATATGCGCCAGCGCATCCGCAGCAAAAGCAAGCTCAAAGGCCGTCAGGCCGATGACGCGGCCTTAGCCGAAGTGCGTGCGCTCCTGGGCGCCGGCCCGCACCGGCGTGACCTGTTGATTGAAAACCTGCATGTGCTCAACGACCACTTTGGCGCACTGCACGACCGCCATCTGGTGGCACTGGCCAAGGAAATGAATATTCCGATGGCGTCGGTGTATGAGGTGGCAACTTTCTATCACCACTTCGAAGTACTGAAAGGCGACGCCGTAGCGCCGGGCCTGACGGTGCGTGTTTGCGATGGCTTGAGTTGCTCTCTGGCTGGCGCGCAAGACCTGTTGGCGCGGCTGCCCGCCATCCTGGGGCGCGATGATGTTCGCGTAGTCGCTGCGCCCTGCATTGGCCGCTGCGAACAAGCGCCCGCGGTGGCGGTGCACCAAAATCCCGTGCCTTTTGCGACCGTGGAATCGGTTGCGCAGGCGGTGCAGGCCCATGCCAAAGACCACCCCCATGCCACCGATAAAGCGCAGTTTGACCCTGCCGCCTTGGCCGAAAAACCGGTATCCCCGGCATCCGGTATTGAAAGCGCTCCGGCCTATGTGGGCTTGGACGCTTACCGCGCACAAGGTGGTTATGCATTGGCCACTGCTGCGGCCGCGGGCAAGCAAAACCCCGAGCAAGTCATTCAAGCCATGGAAGACTCCGGCCTGCGTGGCCTGGGTGGCGCAGGTTTTCCGGCCGGGCGCAAATGGCGCATCGTGCGCGATCAGCCCGCGCCCAAACTCATGGCCGTCAATATTGACGAGGGCGAGCCTGGCACCTTCAAAGACCGCACCTACCTCGAGCGCGACCCCCACCGCTTTTTGGAAGGCATGCTGGTCGCAGCCATGGTGGTGGGTATTGACGCTTGCTACATCTACTTGCGAGACGAATACCACGGCTGCCGTGCGATTTTGGAAGCCGAGTTGGCCAAGCTGCAGGCCAACCCCCCTTGCAAGCTGCCCCTGATTGAACTGCGTCGGGGTGCGGGTGCGTATATCTGCGGCGAAGAGTCCGCGATGATCGAGAGCATTGAAGGCAAGCGGGGCGAGCCGCGCATGCGCCCGCCCTACATCGCACAGGTCGGCCTGTTTGGTCGCCCCACGCTGGAGCACAATTTTGAGACGCTGTACTGGGTGCGCGACATTGTCCAAAAAGGACCGGCCTGGTTCAGCAGTTTCGGACGCAATGGCCGCAAAGGTTTGCGCAGTTTCAGTGTGAGCGGGCGCGTCAAGCACCCCGGCGTCAAGCTGGCGCCTGCCGGTATCAGCGTCAAAGAACTCATTGACGAGTACTGCGGTGGCATGGCCGATGGGCACACGCTCTACGCCTACCTGCCCGGTGGCGCTTCGGGCGGGATCTTGCCTGCCAGCATGGGCGATATTCCGCTGGACTTTGACACGCTGCAGCCCTACGGATGCTTTATCGGCTCGGCAGCCGTCATCGTGCTCGGCCACAACGACCGGGCGCGCGACGCGGCCAGCAATATGTTGCGCTTCTTCGCCCACGAGAGCTGCGGCCAGTGCACCCCCTGCCGCGTGGGCACTGCCAAAGCTGCCACGCTGATGGACGCGCCGGTGTGGGACATGACCACGCTGGAAGACCTCAATGTGGTGATGACTGACGCTTCGATTTGCGGCCTGGGCCAAGCGGCGCCCAACCCGAT
>CAIYRQ010000153.1 GCA_903928635.1 uncultured beta proteobacterium
GCACGATCAGTGGGGCATCCTGTCGTTCCTGGCGCGCACGCTCCAGCGCATGGCGTACCGCGTTGTAGTGCGGCACGTCCCGGCGCAGGGCTTCGAGCACGGCCTCTTGCATGGCCGGTGCACCGTAGTGGTCCAGCATTTGGCCCAGCACCCGCGTCATGGAGGCCAGGTGATGGCCTTTGGCTGCTGCGTTGGTCAACAGATCCGCCATGGCCGGTACCGATTGGGTCAGTCGGCTCATTCCTCGGTGCTGGCGGGCACCGCGTTTTTGCTGGACCAAATCCTCCACATGGGCTGCAGTCTCGACCTGAACCCCCTTGTCGTAACTGCGTACATGGTCGGCAAGCACCACTTCGCCATCGAGCACACGGACCCGATCCGCGCTGGCCAGCACCGTCACGGTGCGCTGTACATGGGTATGCGGGATGGAATAGTCGTTGAGATCAAAGCGCACATAGGGCGTCTTGGCCACCGATACTTCGACCCGCGCATCGACCGGGTAGCCATCCATGGGCAGTGCCATCAGCTTGGGCTGCTCTGTCACAAACGCCTGGGCCACGGTTAATTGCACACCTTCTGGCCAGGGCCGGGTAGACGCAGGCCCGTCAGTCCAGACTTTGGCCTGGGCGTTGAGGTCAGCCACATCCGTAAACACACGGGCGGCAAAGAAGTTGTCGCGGATGTAGCGGATTGAGCGCTCGACGCGTCCCTTCTCGTTGCCGCGTGCCACCGCCACGGGGCGTGGTTCAAACCGGTAGTGGGCTGCAAAGGCCAGGTATTGCGGATTGAACCGGATGGCATCGCCCATGCGCTCCAGTACGGCGCTCTTGAGGTTGTCCGAAAGAATAACCCTTGAAACACCGCCCCAGGCCTCAAATGCCAGAACGTGGCCACGCAGAAAGCTGTCCATCTGAGCGTTCAGGCTGAAGTGCAGGAAGATGCGCCTGGAATACGACAGCACCATCACGAATGCCATCAAAGGCCGCTTGGCCTTGCCAACCATCACATAGCCCATGTGGGCCCAGTCCACTTGGGCCTGTTCACCGGCCAGGGTGCGCAGTCGCAAGTACGCCTCAGCTACAGGCCTGGGGCGCAGCGGTGCCACCAGATGGCGGAAGTGCGAACTGCCGCCCCCATAGCCGCGTTCTTGAACCATGGCATGCAGACGACTGGCGGCCAGCGTGGGGAACTTGGCCAGCGTTTCCTGAATGAACGGCATGAAGGGGTCAATCAAGCGGGGCGGCATGGCGGCAGTGGTACACAGCACACTGGAGACGGCCAAGACGCGCCGCACGGTGTCGCGGTGAAGATGCAATTGGCGGGCGATGGTGCCGATACGCCATTGGTCGGCCAGGTACAGACGCAGGATCTGGGCGCGCAGTTCAGGGGTGACAACCATTACGCACCCACCTGCTGTAGCGCAGAAAGCCTTGGCGCACCAGAGCTGGACAGGGTGATTGGCACCAGTGGCAGTGCCAGAGCGGTGCAACTATGACGCTGTGGGTGGTGGCGGCCACAATTGACTCGGATGTTGACGATGTACATAGCGATAGGGACTGTGAATCGGGCGGGAGTGCCGGGGTTGATTCGTTGACCGGCAGTACAGCATCGGTAGGGGTGTTCTGGGAACCGTGATGCGTCACTATCTTTGCTGAGGCGGCGCGACGTTGGCGCCATTGGTGCATGCGCGCTGCGTGTTTGTGACGCCCGGTGCGACTTTGCTGGTAGCGATTACTGGCCTCGCGTTGGCGGCTTCGACGGGTGATATTTGCACAGCCATTGGCGCAGTAGCGATGGCCACGGTCACATTGGCTGCAAACCAGGACTTGGGCCTGGCAACGTGCGCATAGGAAGAGTCTGCCGGTCTGTTCGTGCAAGACACCTCCGGCAGCACCCCAGTAATGGCCGGATTATGAAACGCGGCCATCCTGGTGGCCCTCGGGCCACCAGGATGAAATCAAGTGATGGATCGTCGAAGCGGGGTCAATACCGCGCTCAAAAGCCAAAAAAGTGCGCTTCTTGGCAGCCGTTCACA
>CAIYRQ010000154.1 GCA_903928635.1 uncultured beta proteobacterium
AATGGCGCGCGCCAGGGCCCGGTTCTCCATGTTGGCCTTTTCCAAATCGACCGGCCCCTTTTCCATGGTTTCCCAGGCAAACAACTCATCGTCGTTGAGCCGCGCCAGCAGCGCCGCATCGGCGTGCAAGCGCTGGGCAAAGCGCATCTGGCTGGCGTGCGGCGTCTCATTTTGTTGACGCTCCAGCGCCGCCAAAATATGCGGATGCTGGTGGGCCAGCAGGCTCAAGGGGACGACGCGGCGCGGGCCGATGGTCAGGCCTTCTCCACCATGCAGGCGCACTTCGCTGTCGCCGCCCAGACCCACGGCATAGACCTTGACCGCTTCCACCATGGGCCGCCAATTGCCAACCATGGCACCATCAAAACTCAGCTCAGGCAGACCATTGCGCACCACCGCAATGTCGGTCGTGGTGCCACCCATGTCGGCCACGACGGCATTGTTCAAGCCGCTCAAAGCGCAAGCACCGAGCACGCTGGCCGCAGGTCCGGACAACACGGTGTTGACCGGGCGGCGCAGGGCGCTGGCCACGTTGATCAAGGAGCCGTCGCCCTGCACCACCATGAGCGGCGCGTCAATCGCGCGGGCGGCCAAGGTGCGCTGCACCGAGTCGATCAGCGCCTTGACATGAAAAATCATGCGGGCGTTTAAAGCCGCCGTCATGGCACGGCGCGGCGCGCCCAGACTGGAGGCCAATTCATGTCCGCAGGTCACGGGCACATCGCACATCTCCTGCACCCAAGCGCGCAGTTGCACTTCATGCGCGGGGTTGCGAACGCCAAAAGTGGCTGAAATCGCGAACGCCGACACCCGCCCCATGTGCTGCGCAATAGCCGCGCGGGAGGCGGCTTCGTCCAAGGGCTCGGTGGCAATACCACCCGCATCGTGGCCCCCAGGCAGTCGGGCGATGGCGTCGCTGCCCAACAAATCAATCAACCCGCTGCTCTTGACCTGCAGCGCGTCATAACCCGCCAGCAACACGCACACCGGCGAGCCTTTGCCTTCCACCACCGAGTTGGTGGTGAGTGTGGTGGACAAGGACACCAGCGTGACCTGCTGCAGGCGGTCCTGCGGCAACTGGGCCAAGGCACTCGCGATGCCCTGGGCCAAGTCAAAGCGCGTGGTCAGGCTTTTGGCAGATGCTGCCACCTGACGCTGGCTGTCGAGCAGCACCACATCGGTGAAGGTGCCGCCCGTGTCAATCCCTAGCGAATAGGCCACGCGGTCAGGCATGCGCGGCTGTACGGCTCAGGACGCACCGGCTTCGCACAGCCAGCGGAACAGGTAGTCGGCAAAGCTGCGGCGCACCGTCAACTCGAAATGGCTGCCCGCGGCGAGACACAGGATGGTCGCCCCGGCTTTGGCCACATGGGTTTGTGCCACCGCCCCGGCGGCAAAGGCACGGGGATGAAAATCCAAGGGGCAACCACGTGCCAACAATGCGCCAGCGCCTGCGCCCTGCACCGTCAAGGTCGTAAATCCATGGCCCACCGGCACCACAGACACGTGCTGACCCGCCAAAGCAGTGCGCAATGCGCCCTCCACCGCCTCGAGCGGCCCAGCGCTTTGGTACTGCGACCCGGTGGCCGGGAGCTTGAGCACCCACTCATCGGGACCCAGCCACAGCAACTGACCGGCTGCACCCAGGGTGGTGGTATTGGCTTGCACGGGCAAAACCAAGCCAGTCACACGCTGCACTGCATCGGCGAATTGGGGATCGGCGGCATTGCCCCGGATATTGAGCATGTCCACAAAAGGTATTTCGCCCAAGGTGACGCTGGCGCCGTCCACCGACAGGACGCGCTGGCCCAGGCCGATGACTGCGGCCAGGGGGCTTTCCAGAACAACATTAGACATGGTGACGCTTTCCTTCGGGATCGTAAAAGACCGGGCTGCAAATGGTGGCGGCAACGATGCGGCCATCCACCAGCGGGATGTAAACCTTCTCGCCCATGCGGCTCAAACCACCACGCACCACGGCCATGGCAATCGGACGCTGCACGGTCGGGCTGAAGTAGCTCGAGGTGACATGCCCGACCATGGGCACGGGCAATGCGGGCAAAGTGGCGCTGCGGGTGATTTGCGAACCCTCGGGCAGCACAGTCACCGCGTCGTCGGTGAGCAAGCCCACCAACTGCTTGCGATCGCTGGCGACCGTGTCGCTGCGGCTCAGCGACCGGCGGCCCAAAAAGTCTTTGGTCTTGGACACCATGGCGCCCATACCCAGGTCGTAGGGCGTGATCGAACCATCGGTTTCCTGGCCGACGATGATGTAGCCCTTTTCCGCCCGCAGCACGTGCATGGTTTCGGTGCCGTAGGGCGTGATGTCGAACTCCGCACCAGCGGTCATCAGCTCACGCCACACGTGGGCGCCGGTGTGCGATGGCACGTTGATCTCAAACGACAGTTCGCCGGAGAAGCTGATGCGCATGATGCGCGCCTTCACACCAGCGACTGTGCCTTCGCGGTAGCTCATGAACGGAAAGGCTTCGGGCGACAGGTCCACATCGCTGCAGAGTTTTTGCACCACGGCGCGACTCTTGGGACCCACCACGGCAAAAGTGGACCACTGCTCGGTGACCGTGGTCATGAACACCTTCATGTCAGGCCACTCGGTTTGCACCCAGCGCTCCATCCAGCCCAGCACGCGCGCAGCGCCGCCGGTGGTGGTGGTCATCAAAAAGCGGTCTTCGGCCAGACGCACGGTCACGCCGTCGTCGAACACCATGCCGTTTTCATCGAGCATCAAACCGTAGCGGGCCTTGCCGATCTCCAGCTTGAGCCAGGGGTTGGTGTACATCCAGTTCAGCAACTTGGCAGCATCCGGACCCTGAATGTCGATCTTGCCCAGAGTGGACGCGTCCATGATGCCCACGCCATTGCGCACAGCCAGCACTTCGCGGTTCACCGCCTGGTGCATGTCCTCACCGGCCTTGGGGAAGAACCAGGGGCGCTTCCACTGGCCCACATCCTCAAACGGAGCACCCGAGGCCACATGGTGGCGGTGCGCACTGGTGTGTCGGGCGGGGTCAAACAGATCGCCACGCTCCAGCCCGGCAAAGGTGCCAAAGGTGATGGGCACGTAGTTGGGACGGAAGGTGGTGGTGCCCACTTTGTCGATAGGTTTGTTCAAGGCACGCGCAGCCAAGGCCATGCCGTTGATGTTGCCCAGCTTGCCCTGGTCGGTACCAAAGCCCATGGCGGTGTAGCGCTTGATGTGCTCAATAGACTCAAAGCCCTCACGCACGGCCAACTCAATGTCGCTGGCGCCCACATCGTTTTGGTAGTCGATAAAAGCCTTGGCGCGGCGCGACACCGGCTCACCGGTCTCGGCAATCCAAAAGGCTGCAATCGGCTCTGGTGCTGGCTCGCTCACGTTAAAGCTTTGTGCGCTGGCGGCAAATCCGGTGGCACTTGCCGCGAGTGCACCCGCCTGGCTGGCTTGTGCCAATGTTTGCGCCAGGCCAAAGTGGGCCGCGCAGGCGCCGACACTGGCTTGGTTGGCCATGGCCGCACCAGGCTGGAAAGAGCAGGTAGCATCGTTCCAGACGGCTTTGCCGCCCGAGTGGGAATACAGGTGAATCGCAGGGTTCCAGCCACCGGCCATGCCCACGGCATCGCAGGCCAGCACGCGGCGGGTGCCGGTCGCGCGATCGCCCACCAGCTGGCACACGGTCACCGAGCTCACTGCCACGCTGCCATCAGCTTGCAGCGGCACATGGCCGCGCAGCACGGCGACTCCGGCGTCCTTGGCCTCTTGCACCAGGCTGCCCATGTGCGGGCTCTCGGG
>CAIYRQ010000155.1 GCA_903928635.1 uncultured beta proteobacterium
CGGAGCTGCTGTGGGTGCCTGCGTTGGCCTGCGCGGTCTCTTTGGCAGCGGCCGTTGTACCTACCGTGGGTGCCTACCGCGTGAGCGTGCTGGAGCTGCTTCAGGGCCGCTGAGCGCGGGTGTAGGTCAGCATGCGCCCGTGGTAGGCGTCCAGGCCTGGCAGCGCCAGCCGGTCTAACTTTTCTTCGTGCATCGAAAAACCCAGCGCCGCCATGTTGCGGTGAAAGTGCGCGCGGTTGCCCCGGTTGGGGTCAACCACCCAGACTTCGGCCCGCGGTGCGGCGTGGCTTTCGATGAACGCAGCCAGGGTGCCCGCTTCATCGCGTTCGTAAAGTATGTCGCTGCCAATGATCAACTCAAACTGACCCGCAATGGCCATCTCGGGCTCGGCGACGGCAACCGTGGACACCGGTGCAGGGCCATCAAACTCAGACGCTGCCGGTAAACCACCCCACTGTCCATGCCGGTATTTGAGAGGCAGCAGGCCGTTGAGGCGCACGTTTTCAGCCAGAAATGCGCCGGCCAAGGGGTGGCAGTCGCTGGCGGTGACGTCTGCGCCCCGACGGTGACCCACCAGACTCGAGAGTGCCAATCCGCAACCGATTTCCAAGATGCGTTCACTGGCACGGACCGGCCGCAAGGCCATACGCTCGGCCAGCCGCGCGCCCGAGGGCCACAGCAAACCGAACAAAGGCCAGGTAGCGGATGAAATGCCCAGGCGCAGTGCGGCCTCCAGCGGGTCGTGAAACTGTTGCTTGTCCAGTAGGGAGCGAATCAACATGTCCGCCACGCCGGTGATAGCGATGTTTTCTTGCTTGGTGAAGTAGCCGGTGGAATGCGCGATGGAGGGAGGCGGGGGGAGCATGGGGCCTTTGGTGGTGCCGCGCCCCGATACGGGACGCCCCCCATTAAGCGCTTTTATTTCAAACCGCTGCGTACAAACGCCGCCAAGTGCTCCGCTACTTCGGCACCCTTGTCCTCTTGCAGGAAATGGCCGGCCCCGCGAATCTTGGTGTGCGGCTGGCCTTGGGCACCTGGTACTTGCTGCTGCCACATGACTTCGCCGCCACGTGTCACGGGGTCGCGGGTGCTGAAAAGGGTGATGAAGGGCTTGTCCCAGCGCTTGAACACTTCCCAGGCCGCTTCGTTGCGCTCGCGCTCGGGGTCTTGTGGGGTGGTGGGCACAAAGCCCGGAAACACGCGGGCTGCCACACGGTAAGCGCGGCCGGGGAAGGGCGCGTCGTAGGCGGCCACTTCCTGCGGTGTCAGGCCCTGGGCACAACCTGCTTTGACGATGCGCCCAATCGGAAACCAGGGGCTGTAGCGCGAAAACGCGCGCCAGATTTTGAAAGCAGGTGGCACTTCCATGGTGCCGGTGGGAAGTGCGCCATTGCCCAGTGCCACGCGGTCAAAGCGCTCGGGCATTTCAGCCACAACACGCAGGCCCACCAGCGAACCCCAGTCCTGGCCAAAAAAGCTCATGTGCTGGAAGTCATTGGCCTGTACCCAGGCCTTCATCCATTGCACATGGTTGAGGTAGGAATAGTCACGTGCAAGCGCCGGTTTGTCGGACCGGCCAAAGCCCACCAGATCGGGCGCAATCACGCGCAAGCCCTGGGCCACCAGCACCGGAATCATCTTGCGGTAGAGGTAGGACCAGGTGGGTTCGCCATGCATCAAGAGCACGATAGGACCGTCGCGCGGGCCTTCGTCAATGTGCGCAATGCGCAGGCCGCCGACCTCGGTGTAGTGCGGGGCATAGGGAAAGTCGGGCAGATGGGCAAAGCGCTCGTCAGGAGTGCGCAGCACGCGGGGTACGTTGGGAAGGGCAATGGCGGTGGACATCGGAAGTCTTTCGAGCGGTTGACGGCCAATCACATGGCATTTCCGCAGTGTATCGTCATTCAATACATAGGTGTATGGAGTAACGCTGCCTGGGTACTCACGGGGTTTTGTCGTCTTGGGTCTGCGCAGCCTTTTGGCGCAGCGCGCGTTCATACAAGGGAATGACCTTGGGCAAATTTACCTCGATGACGGCAATCCGATTCCCGTCGGAGGGGTGGGTTGACAGCCACTGCGGCGGCGCGTTTTTGTTGGCGGCGCCCATTTTTTGCCACAAGCTGACCCCTGCGCGGGGGTCAAAGCCCGCGCGGGCAGCCAGTTCCATGCCCACCAGATCGGCTTCAGTTTCGTCTTCGCGGCCAAACTGGAGCGTGAGCAGGTTGGCACCCGCCCGCGCCACGCTGTCGGTAATGCGGGGGTCAATCCCCAGCCAGCCCGATAGCAAGGAACCACCAATGCGCGCGCCCACGGCCGTGGCGGTGCTCTTGCCCATTTGTTCACGCGCATGTTCGCGCAGCGCGTGGGTGATTTCGTGGCCCATGACGATAGCAACCTCGTCGTCGTTGAGTTGCAAGGTTTTCAGAATGCCGGTGTAAAAAACAATCTTGCCGCCCGGCATGCAAAAAGCGTTGATCTGGTTGGAGCCAATCAGGTTGACCTCCCACTGCCACTGTTTGGCGCGCCCGTTCCACTCGGCAGTAAAGGGAATAATTTTTTGCGCAATGCCACGCAGACGGCGCACCTGGGCGTTGTCGGACGGGCCCAGCGCATGCTGGTCCGCGGCCGCCTTGAGGGTTTGCCGGTACTGCACCAATGCCTGCTGCTCCACCGAGTCGGCGCTGACCGCGCCCACAAACACCGAGCGCTCGCCCACCTCCACGCCTTCGCGCGCCCAGAC
>CAIYRQ010000156.1 GCA_903928635.1 uncultured beta proteobacterium
GGCCAGCTCTTTACTCACTCGTCGCCCTCGAGCAGGCTACCCGGTAAAGCGCCAGGCAACAGCGCCTGCGCATCGGCCTCGGGCAAGGCGTCCACTTGGCGCAAGGCACGGCTCATGACGTTGCTGCGGGTTTGCGCTTGGTCGAGCGTGTTGAGCACGGTCTGCGTCTGGTTGCGCACCTTGGACAGCACGTCGCCAAACTTGCCAAACTCGGTTTTGACCGCACCCAGCACTTGCCACACTTCGCTGGAGCGTTTTTCCAGGGCCAGGGTGCGAAAGCCCATTTGCAGCGAGCTGAGCATCGCCAGCAAAGTGGTGGGGCCGGCCAAGGTCACCCGGTGTTCGCGCTGCAATGCTTCCATCAGGCCGGGGCGGCGCAAAACTTCGGCGTACAGGCCTTCGGTAGGCAAAAACAAAATAGCGAAGTCGGTGGTGTACGGCGGCTCCACGTATTTCTCAGAAATCGATTTAGCCTCCAACCGGATGCGCAGCTCCAGCGCCTTGCCTGCGTCGGCGGCATCGGCAGCATGTGCCCTGCCCTGCGCGTCCAGCAGCCGCTCATAGTCTTCGTTGGGAAATTTGGCGTCAATCGGCAGCCACAGGGGTGCGCCGTCTTCGGACTTGCCAGGCAGCTTGATGGCAAAGTCCACCACGTTTTTGCTGCCGGGGCGTGTCGCCACCTGGGCCGCGTACTGGTCGCCCACAAACACCTGTTCCAGCAGCGAGGCCAACTGCGCCTCGCCAAAAATGCCCCGGGTTTTGACGTTGCTCAGCAGGTGCTTCAAGTCGCCCACGCCCTGGGCCAGGGTTTGCATTTCGCCCAGGCCTTTGTGCACTTGCTCCAGCTGGTCGGCCACTTGTTTGAAACCTGCGCCCAGGCGCGCTTGCAGTGTGGTTTGCAGCTTTTCGTCCACGGTGGCACGCATCTCGTCGAGCTTGGTCGCATTGGTAGTTTGCAGCTGGGCCAGCTGGGCATCCAAGGTCTTGCGCACCTCGGCCAGGGTGCGGGCGCTGGTTTCGCTGAGTTCCGCAATGCGCCGGGCGTTGGACTCGCTCAAACCGGTGAGTTGGGTGTTCAGCGTGTCAGACAACGATTTTTGCAAGCCCGCCAATTGCAGGCCAAAGGCATCGATTTGCGTGTTTTGGGTGCGCGTGGCTTCGGCGCTTTGCTGTGTCAGCGTTTGCTGAAAAGTGGCCAGGTTCTGGGCAGATTCCTGGCGGCCGTCGCGCGCAGCCTCGCTTATTTCACGGCGCAGATCGCGCTCCAGGCGGTCAATGCGGTCTGCGTTGGCTTGCAGCACCTGCAACAGCTCCGCGTGCGCCTGCTCCGACGACGCACCTCCCGCTGCGCGCCGCAGCGCCATCCACAGCACCAGCGCCGCATTGAGCAACAGCAAACCCACGATTGCAAACAACATCACATCACTCACGGCAAGCGACCTCCAAAGACGCATTGTGGTTCAGAAACCGCGCCTGCCCGCGCGCAGGGCACTTAAGCCTGTAACTGTTGTTCCAAGTTGTGCAGCACCTGGTAGCAGGGCAGCACCTGGGCCACGCTGGCGTTGGGCTCGCGACCCTCACGGATGGCGCTGAAAAACTCGCGGTCCTGCAGCTCAATGCCGTTCATGGACACCGCCACCTTGGAAACATCCAGTTTCTCGTCCTTGCCGTTGTACAGGTCGTCATAGCGCGCGAGGTAGGTGCCGGTGTCGCCGATGTAGCGGAAATAGGTGCCCAGAGGGCCGTCGTTGTTAAAGCTCAGGCTCAGGGTGCAAATCGCGCCATTGGCCGCTTGCAGCTGAATGCTCATGTCCATGGCAATCCCCAGCGTGGGGTGGATAGGGCCTTGCAGCGCGTTCGCTTTCACAATCGGGCTGCCGGCTTGGTACGCAAACAAGTCCACCGTATGGGCGGCGTGGTGCCACAGCAAATGGTCGGTCCAGCTGCGTGGTTGGCCCAGGGCGTTCATATTGGTACGCCGGAAAAAGTAGGTTTGCACATCCATTTGCTGAATGTGAAAGTCGCCCGACGCCACACGTTGGTGCACCCACTGGTGGCTGGGGTTGAAGCGCCGGGTGTGGCCGCACATAGCCACCAATCCCTTTTCTTGAGCAACCTGCACCACCTCTTGCGCATCGGTCCAACGGTCGGCCAACGGAATCTCCACTTGCACATGCTTGCCCGCGCGCAGGCAGGCCAGGGTTTGTGAGGCATGCATTTGCGTGGGCGTGCACAAAATCACGGCATCGACCTCGGGCAAGGCCAGGCTGTCTTCGAGCTGCGTGCTCACGTGGGCAATACCGTACTGGCGCGCCACCGCTTGCGTTTTTTCCAACTCCCGGCCCACCAAAGAGACGACTTCAACGCCGTCAATGTTTTTGATGCCGTCCAGATGTTTGATGCCAAAGGCACCCGCGCCTGCCAGGGCGACTTTGAGGGTTTTCGTCATTCAGGTGTTTTCCAAAATGAAATGGCCCACCGCGGTATTGCTGGCAGGCACATGGTAGAAGCGGTGTGCCACGCGTGGTGCGGCGCCACCGGCCACATCGGCCATGGCACCGCGGGCAATCAGCCACATCACAAGCTCAATGCCTTCGCTACCCGCTTCGCGCACATAGTCGATGTGCGGGATGCGGGCGGCTGCGGCAGGGTCGGCAATCAGCTGGTCCAAAAACGCATTGTCAAAGGCCTTGTTGATCAAACCTGCGCGCGGCCCCTGGAGTTGGTGACTCATGCCGCCCGTGCCCCAGATGTGCACGTTCAGGTCTTCGTCAAAACTCTCGATGGCACGGCGAATCGCCTGCCCCAGCGCAAAGCAGCGCTGGCCGCTGGGCACCGGGTACTGCACCACGTTCACAGCAAACGGAATGACTGGGCACGGCCAATGGAAGCTTGAGGCAGGCGGCTGGCCGCACATCAGCGACAGTGGAACCGTGAGGCCATGGTCCACCGGCATTTTGTTCACAATGGTCAGATCAAAGTCTTGCTGAATCACCGACTGTGCAATGTGCGCAGACAGCACCGGATGCCCCTGCACCACAGGCACCGGACGCGGACCCCAGCCTTCATCGGCGGGCGCGTACGCGTCGGCAGTGCCGATGGCAAAGGTGGGGATAAAGTCCAGGTCAAACGCGGTGGCGTGGTCGTTGTAGACCAGAAAAATTACGTCGGGTTGGTTGTCCTTCATCCAGGACTTGGAGTACTCGTAGCCCTTGAACACCGGCTGCCAATAAGCCTCCTGCGTCTTGCCCAAATCAAGTGCCGCGCCAATCGCGGGAATGTGCGAGGTGTAAACCGAAGCAGTAATGCGGGCCATGCTTATTGCCCTCCCGCCACGGACGCCTGCCCTGCCGAACCCTGGGGCTGGCGGTGCGCTTGCGCACTACCGTCTTCGCCCACATAGCGGTTGCCCTCGATGGAGCGCCCGCCGGAAATCATCATGTTGCGGTATTCCTCTTCGGTCATACCGGTCATGGACCCCGCCATTTGTTGAAAGCTCTTGCCGTCGGTGGCGCCAATCTTGGCCAAAAAATAAATATTGCCGCCATGGGCCATGCAGCGGTTCAGGTCGCGTGACAGCACCGCCAGCTTTTGTTCCTCGGTCATGGGCCACTCGTCCAGGTAGGCACGCTCGTCGGCCTTGAAGCGTTCGCGGTTGGCTGCCTTCATGAGTGACATGCAAAACTGGTTGAGGTGGTAGCCCTTGCGGCTTTGCTCTGCGTCAAAAATGATGGTGCCGGGCACATCGAGATAGGGTTTGTCCAAGGCCATGACTACTCCTCGCTCCAATACAAGCGCATCGGGTTGTCCACGAGCAGGCGGCGCTGCAAATCCGCCGTGGTGGCGATGTGCGGAATAAAGTCCACCAGCAGCCCATCGTCGGGCATGTGGTCTTTGAGGTTGGGGTGAGGCCAGTCGGTGCCCCACAGCACACGGTCGGGAAATTCTTCGACGATGGCGCGCGCAAAAGGCACGACATCGCGGTAAGCCTGCTGTTCGCCTTGCAAGGCCATAGGTCCACTCACGCTCAAGCGCTCGGGGCAACTGACCTTGCTCCAGACATTGCTGTGCTCGCGCATGAACTTTTGAAACAGCGCGAACTGCGGGCCCTCCACCGGCAGGCGCACATCGGGGCGGCCCATGTGGTCGACCACCACCGTGGTAGGCAGCGCGGTGAAAAAGTCCCACAGCTCGGGCAAATCCACCGCCTCGAAATAAATCACCACATGCCAGCCCCACTGCTGGATGCGGTGTGCGATTTCCAGCAGTTCGTCCTTGGGCGTGAAGTCCACCAAACGCTTCACAAAATTAAAGCGTACCCCGCGCACACCGGCGTCATGCATGGCTTGCAGTTCGGTATCCGTCACGCTGCGCTTGACCGTGGCAACACCCCGCGCCATGCCCTGAGAGTGCGCCAGCGCGTCCAGCAACGCCCGGTTGTCGGCGCCGTGGCAGGTGGCTTGCACAATGACATTGCGCGCAAACCCGAGATGGTCGCGCAGCGCAAACAGCTGGTCTTTGGATGCGTCGCAGGGCGTGTACTTGCGCTCAGGCGCATAGGGAAACTGCGCACCCGGACCAAACACATGGCAATGTGCGTCGACACTGCCTGCGGGCAACTGAAAGAGCGGAGTGCTCGGGTCGCTGTACCAGTCCAGCCAGCCAGGGGTTTTGGTGAAGTCGCCGGAAGTAGGTTTGGACATCAATGGCGCATCAATCGATGTATTTCAAACCGGCGGCGGCCAGGGGCTCGCGCATTTTGTACATATCCAAGCCCAGCACGCCTGCCGCCAGCTTAGCGCGTTTTTCGCCTTCAAAGCTCTCGCGCTTTTCAGCGGCGTCGGCTACCGTCTGGGCCAAGGCGGCGGGTACCACCACCACACCGTCCACATCGGCCACCACCACGTCACCAGGATTCACCAGGGCCCCAGCGCACACCACCGGCACGTTGACCGAGCCCAGCGTGGCTTTGATGGTTCCTTTGGCGTGTATCGCTTTGCTGAACACCGGAAAGCCCATGCGCTCCAGTTCATCCACATCGCGCACGCCGCCATCAATGATCAGGCCCCGCGCACCGCGCGCCTGAAAACTGGTGGCCAGCAGATCGCCAAAAAAGCCGTCCTCGTTCTCGGTCGTGCAGGCTGCCACGGCCACGTCACCGGGCTGCAACTGCTCGGCGGCCACATGCATCATCCAGTTGTCGCCGGGTTGCAGCAGCACGGTCACAGCCGTGCCGCAGATACGCGCACCCCGGTAGATCGGGCGCATATAAGGTTTCATCAGCCCCACGCGGCCCAGGGCCTCATGGATGGTGGCCACGCCAAAGCGGCCCAGCTTTTCAACCGCAGCCGCATCGGCGCGAATGATGTTGCGTTTCACAATACCCAGCGTGGTCATACTCAGCGTCCTTTGGCTTTGAGTGCCGCATCCAGCCGCGGAAAGACGCGGCGGGCGTTGCCCTCGTAGATCTGATGGCGCTGTGCATCGGTGAGCTGCGTGGACGCTTCGATGTAGCGCTTGGTGTCGTCGAAGTAGTGCCCGGTCTCGGGGTCAATGCCGCGCACCGCACCAATCATTTCGCTGGCAAACAAGATGTTGTCCACCGGGATCACCTTGGTCAACAAGTCGATGCCGGGCTGGTGGTAGACGCAGGTGTCAAAAAAGATGTTCTTGAGCAAATGGTCTTGCAACAGCGGCTTTTTGAGCTCTTGCGCCAGCCCGCGAAAGCGGCCCCAGTGGTAGGGCACGGCGCCGCCGCCATGAGGAATCAAGAACTTCAGGGTTGGGAAATCTTTGAACAAATCGCTGGTCAGGCACTGCATGAAGGCGGTGGTGTCCGCATTGAGGTAGTGCGCGCCGGTGGTGTGAAAACAGCTGTTGCAACTGGTGCTCACATGGATCATGGCGGGAATGTCGTACTCCACCATTTTTTCGAAGATGGGGTACCAGTGCCGGTCGCTCAAGGGCGGCGAGGTCCAGTGCCCGCCTGAGGGGTCGGGGTTGAGGTTGATGGCCACATTGCCGTACTGCTCCACGCACTTCACCAGTTCGGGAATGGAGGTCGCCGGATCCACGCCGGGCGACTGCGGCAGCATGGCAGCAGGAATAAAAGAGTCGGGGAACAGCTGCGCCACGCGGTAGCACAGCTCGTTGCAAATAGCCGCCCAGGTCGACGAGACCTGGAAGTCACCGATGTGGTGCGCCATGAAGCTGGCGCGCGGGCTGAACACCGTCAGGTCGCTTCCGCGCTCGCGCATTTTGGCCAGTTGGTTGGTCTCAATCGACTCGCGCAGTTCGTCATCACTGATTTTCAGATCCGCCACTTTGGGCATCAAAGCGGCGTCTTGGATACCCGCAATTTGCTGATTGCGCCAGAGTTCTAACGCCTTGGGCGCGGTGGTGTAGTGACCGTGCACATCAATGATCATGGGCTTCAACCTTTCGAAAAATACAGAGGCCTTAGCGGCCGGTGCTGCCGAAGTTCAGGGGCAGGCCGACATAATTTTCAGCAATCGAGCGCAGACCCGCTTGGGAATGCATCAGGTAGTCCAACTCCGCCTCTTTGAGTCGCGCGTCAATGGCGCCGTCTTGCGGAAACTGGTGCATCAGCGTGGTGAACCACCAGGAAAACCGCTCTGCCCTCCAAATGCGGCGCAGGCAGCGGGCGGAATAGGCTTCGATACCTGCCTCGGATCGCTCCAGGTAATAGTCTTGAAACGCCTGCGACAAATACTTCACATCGCTGGCCGCCAGGTTCAAACCTTTGGCGCCGGTGGGCGGAACGATATGGGCTGCGTCGCCTGCCAGAAACATGCGGCCAAAGCGCATGGGCTCGGTCACAAAGCTGCGCAAGGGCGCAATGCTTTTTTCGATGCTGGGGCCGGTCACCAGTGCAGCGCGGGCTTCGTCGTCCAGGCGCAAACGCAGCTCTGCCCAAAATGCGTCGTCGGACCATTGGTCCAGAGAATCACTCAAGGGCACCTGCAGGTAATAGCGGCTGCGGCTGGTGCTGCGCTGAGAGCACAGCGCGAATCCGCGCGGACTGTTCACATAAATCAGCTCGTGGTGCACCGGCGGCGTGTCAGACAACAAGCCCAGCCAGCCAAAGGGGTATACCTTCTCGAACTCCTGGATGGCACCGCGCGGCACGCTGGCGCGGCACACACCATGAAAGCCGTCGCACCCGGCAATGAAATCGCAGGCAATCTCGTACGACTCGCCGTCTTTTTGAAACCAGACACGGGGATGGGCGGTGTCAAAGTCCAGCACCTGCACCTCGCTGGCCTCGTAGTAGCTTGGCAATCCGGCCTGCGTGCGGGCGTCCATCAGGTCGCGGGTGACCTCGGTTTGGCCGTAGACCATGACGTTTTGGCCTTCGGTAAGCGCGGCCAAATCGACCCGGTGGCGCTGCCCCGCAAACAGCATGTCAAAGCCGCTGTGCACCAAGCCATCGCGGTGCATGCGCGCGCCCACACCGGCCTCATCCAACAGGTCCATGGTGACTTGTTCTAAAACGCCAGCGCGAATACGGCCCAGCACATAGTCGGGCGTTTGGCGCTCCACGATCACCGCGTCGATGCCAGCCTTGTGCAAGAGCTGCCCCAGCAGCAATCCCGCAGGGCCTGCGCCGATGATGGCGACCTGGGTACGAATGGAATGGGTCATGGTCTAAGCGTGGAAGGTATGCACCAAGTACAAGGAGATGGTGGGAAAGGCCAGCAGCAAAGCGATGCGCAAAAAGTCGGATAACAAGAACGGCACCACGCCCTTGAATGTCTCCACCAGCGGCACGTCTTTGGCCAGGCGGTTGATGATGAACACATTCATACCCACCGGCGGATGCACCAGACCGATCTCCACCACCATCAGCGCCAGAATGCCAAACCACACGCTCTTGTCGGTCGCGGTCATGCCATAAAAGTCCAGGCCCATGACCACCGGGTAAAAGATGGGGATCGTCAAAAGAATCATGGCCAGGCTGTCCATGACACAGCCCAGGAAGATGTAGATCAGCAGAATAGCCACCATCACCACCATGGGACTGAAGGCGCTTGCCTGTACCCAGGCCGCCAACTCCACCGGCATTTGCGACAAGGCCAAGGCGGTGTTGAGCATGTCAGCACCCAAGAGCACCAGATAAATCATGGCCGTGGCCTGCGCGGTGCCCAAAATGCTGTCCACCAGACCCCGGGTGCGCATGCCGCCACTGATGACTGCCAGCACACCGCAAGCCGCAGCGCCTATGGCCGCGGCTTCGGTCGGGTTGGCCCAGCCGTCGTAAATACCCACGATCACAACCAGAAACACCGCCAGAACCGGTGCCACATGCAGGGTGGCACTCAGCCGCTCGCTCCACGGCACACGCGGACCGGCAGGACCGGACTCGGGCCGCAACGTGACCATGATCTTGACGACCAGCATATAGCCGGCTGTGGCGATCAGGCCGGGCAGCACCGCGGCCATAAAGAGCTTGCCGATCGACTCCTGGGTCAGGATCGCATAAATCACCAGGGGCACGGACGGCGGAATCATGATGCCCAGCGTGCCGCCTGCGGCCAGCGCACCGGTGGAAAGTGCGCCTGAATAGCCAAAACGGCGTAACTGGGGCAATGCCACTTGGCCCATGGTCGCAGCCGTAGCCAGAGAGGAACCGCAAATCGCACCAAAGCCCGCGCAGGCACCAATCGCCGCCATCGCGATGCCGCCTTTGAAGTGGCCCATGAAGGCCTCCACAAAGCGAAACAACGCAGCGCTCAAACCGCCATGCGTGGCAAATTGGCCCATCAACAAAAACAAGGGAATCACCACAATGTCGTAGTTCGACAAGCGGGCATAAGCAATGTTTTTCAGGAAATTCAGCAGCGGCAGCGCCTGGCCGTCGGTCAGGTAAAAGTAGCCGGAGGCCCCCGCCGCGAACATGGCAATGCCAATCGGCACCCGCAGCACCAAGAGCAGCATCAGGCCGCCAAAAATCAGCCCGCCAATCGCGATTCCACTCATGCCGACACTCCCGGGGCGGGCCTCAAGAGGCGTTGCAGGTGCAGCGCCATCAGGTAAAAACCCGCCAAGGCCAGCAAGGCAAAACCGGGCACCATCAATATCTGGGCGAGCCACAGGGGCCAGCCCAAAATCATGCTGGTCTCACCGGCGGCGCGAATCGACAACGCACCTTCCAGCGCGCGCCAGGTAATCAAGCTGCCCACCAGGCCCACCAGGCCCGAACCCATGGCGTCGAGCAGGTGGGTGGTCGCCGCACTGGCGCGGGAGGTGAAGAAGTCCACCTTCACATCACCGCCGTTGAGATGGCAATACGCAAAGAACGTGGCCGACGCGAAAGCGGCGACCATTTGCAAAATTTCCACGTCGCCAGGCACGGGCGCCGAGAAAAGCTTGCGCCCCACGATGCTCACAATGCTCATCGCCACCAGCACGACGAACACCACTCCGCCCACCAGCGCCAGCCACTTCGAGACGGAAAAAAGCCCCCGTCCATAGGGGCCAAAATCCTGGGGCGAAACGCCAGCGGCCGCCGACGAGCTTGGTTCTTGCATACAACGTCCTTGCGAATGGCCAGTGTTACTTGTCCGTGTTTTTGGCGATCAGTGCGCGGGCACTTTCCAAGAGTTGCTTGCCGTTCGCGCCCTTGGCGGTGACGTCGGCTACCCAGGCATCGGTCACGGTTTGCCCCACTTTTTTCCATGCCACCAACTCCGACTTAGGAATCACGTTGGTGGTGTTCTTGGTGGTGAGCTTTTTGCCTTCGACATCAGCCGCCAGGAACGCTTTGCCCGCCATGCCGGAGAGCGCTTTGCCGCTGTTGGCGTCCAGCACTTTTTTCAAGTCGGCAGGCAGGCTCTCGTACTTGGCCTTGTTCATCGCGAGTACAAACACCGAGGTGTAAATCGCAGGCTCAGAGGGGTCGGTCTCGGAGTGGAACTTCACCAATTCCTGGATCTTGACCGAGGGCACCACCTCATAGGGCACCAATGCGCCGTCGATCACCGACTTGGCCAGCGCATCGCTCACTTGCGGGACGGGCATCGCCACGGGCGTTGCACCCAAGGCGGCGAGCATTTTGTTGGTCTGGCGGGTGGGTGCACGTACTTTTTGGTCTTTCAAGTCGGCCATGACCTTGATCGGCTTGTTGACCATGTGGAACACGCCATCGCCATGGACATGAAAGGCCAAAGGATGAACGTCTTTGAATTCGCCCAAGTCGTTGAGCTGCACGTAATCCCATACTGCTTTGCTGGTGCCCTCCGGGCTTTCCATCATGAAGGGCAATTCAAACACCTCGATCAAGGGGAAGCGACCGGCGGAATAACCCAACAGCGTCCAGGTGACATCGACCACGCCGTCTTTGACCTGGTCAAACAACTGGGGAGGCGTGCCGCCCAATTGCATAGAGGGATAAATCTGGCATTTGAGCTTGTCCGCCGATTCCTGGGCAATGCGATCACACCACGGTTTCAGAAACATGGTCTGCGCGGCCGAACCGGCGGGCAAGAAATGGTGCAGTTTCAGTGTCACCGTTTGCGCGGAAGCGGACAAGGCACATGCCAGCAGTGGCAGCGCGAACAACGATTTCAAGCTTTTCATCAAATGTCTCCTGTTGTAAAAATTCAAAGGGTTGAGCTGGGGCCTGCCCACACCGACGACGGAACCATGACCTCACCACGCATCAACAAACGCGCGGTGCGCAGCAGCGCCGCGCGGGTCACATTTTGAGGCTTGGCGGGATCCAGGCCGAGCGCGACGCTGAATTCTCCCGTGGGATGTTCGACCGACACCACCGGCTCCAGACTGCCTGGCGGCATGACGGCCACGCCATCGCACACCGAGCCCTGCATGACACAGGCCGTGCCCACCGTGACCGCCGCCATCACGCCGATCGCATCGTGGCACACATGGGGAATAAAGCTGCGCGTGCTGATGCTGCCCCCAATGCGCGGCGGCGCAATCAAGGTCATCTTGGGGTAGTTCTTTTTGCTGACGTCACCTAAACCCATGCGCACGGAGACCTGCAAGCGCAGGGCTTCTATACGGGCCTTGAGCGAAGCGTCGGCATTGAGCTCGGCGGCGGTCTCGTAGCCGGTAGCACCCAAATCGGCTGCCTTAAAAATGACCAGCGGCATGCCATTGTCAATACAGGTCACATCCAGTGTGAAGTCCTCAAAGCCCGCGCCGCTGACAGTGATGCGGTCTTTGACCTGGCCCGTGGGCAGCAGACCAGAGAAGACTGAGACTGCCGTGTCCAAAAAATTAATCGTGACCGGCGCTGAGCGGCCAGGCACCCCGTCAATGCGCGCATCGCCCGCGTACTGCACCACCCCACCCCGGGTGTCCACGGTGATGTCGCACTGCATGTCGGTATTGCGGGTCAGCACCCGCAGCGTCGTGCTGTCGCCTTGCGCTTGCACCATGCCGGTTTCCAGGGCAAAAGGCAGTACGGCAGCCAGCATATTACCGCAGTTGGGCGTCGTGTCCACCGTGTCTTTGTCGGGCTGGAGCTGCGCAAACAAAAAGTCGAGGTCCACACCGGGCAGCGTGCTGCGACTAACGATGGCGACCTTGCTGGTCAGCGGGTGCGCGCCGCCCACGCCGTCAATTTGGCGGGGATCCGGGCTGCCCAGCGCCGCGAGCAGCACTTTGTCGCGTGTTGCGACGTCCTCAGGCAAATCAGCCGCATTAAAAAATGCGCCCTTGGAGGTGCCGCCCCGCATAAGCAGGCAAGGAATGGCGGTTTGAGACGCTGTGGGCATGGGCGCAAAGCAAGGCAAATAAAGGTGAGCGCATTGTGGAGGGCAAGTGCCCTCTCGATGAGCCTGACGTGCATCTATCAGATAGATCAATATTGCATAGCAGAGAGCCCGTCATGTAAAAATGCGCAGAAATTACGCTTCCCATGGACCTCAAACAACTCGAGTACTTTGTTCGCGTCGCGGAGCTCGGCAGCTTTACCCGGGCTGCGGCCGCCCTGAACACCAGCCAGCCCATGCTGAGCCGCCAGGTGCGTCTGCTCGAAGTGGAGTTGCACCAAACGCTGCTCACCCGCAACGGGCGGGGCGCCGCGCCCACCGAAGCAGGCCAATTGCTGCTCGAACATGGCCGCGGCATCTTGCACCAGGTGGCCCGTGCACGGGACGATCTGGCACGGGTGCGGGGTGGCTTCGCCGGCCGCGTGGCCTTGGGACTTCCTCCCAGCCTGGCGCGGGTGATCACGGTGCCCTTGACAAGGGCGTTCCGCCAACAGCTGCCGCAGGCCCAACTGTCCATCAGTGAGGGTCTGTCCACCGCCATGCAAGACGGCCTGACCACGGGACGCCTGGACATTGCTGTGCTTTACAACACAGCCTCCGCCACAGGCCTGGAGATCGCACCGCTGATGCACGAAGCCTTGCTGCTGGTGCAAGGGCGGCCACCGGGGCTCCAAGAAGATCCGCCGCCCGGGCCGATTGCGCTTCAAGACATCGCCACCCTGCCCTTGGTCATCCCCAGCCGCCCCAACGCCATCCGCATGTTTGTGGAGTCTGAAATGGCGGCACTGGGCTGCCGTCCCACCATCGGCTTGGAAATTGACGGCATTTCCGCCATCCTGGACCTGGTGGACGATGGCGCGGGATATGCCATTTTGTCGCGCAACGCCGTGGCGCGATCGACGCGGCCCAGTGCTTTTTCGGTGCGACCGATCACCGTGGGGGATCAAGCACTGCGCATCGGCTTGAGTGTTGCCCTCAGTGCCTCGCGACCGAGCACGCTGACGCAGCAAGCCACGATTCGGCTGGTACGAGAGACCGCAATGGCGCTGTTATAGCGCCACCTGCACCGAATTTGCCCTTACGCCTTGGTGCTTACTTCGGGATTCAATGGCGTAACGGCGCTGCCGTTCACAAGATAGCCGACCAGGTTGTCCACCGCCAAGCTGGCCATCGCGCGGCGTGTGCCTTCCGTGGCACTGGCAATGTGCGGTGTCAGCACGACGTTGGGGACCTTGAGCAGCTCTGGGTGCACGCTGGGTTCGCCCTCAAACACATCCAGCCCTGCGGCGGCAATCACGCGGTCTTTCAATGCTAGCGCCAAGGCCGCGTCATCCACGATGCCGCCCCGTGCGATGTTGATGAGGGTGGCAGTGGGCTTCATCTGCGCGAGCTCGCCCGCGCCAATGCTGTGGTGAGACGCAGCGCTATAGGGCACGACGAGCACCAGATGGTCTGCGCTGGCAAGCAACTCTTGTTTACTGACGTACCGCGCTTTGCAATCCTGCTCCAATGCGGCGCTCAATGGCGTGCGGTTGTGATAAATCACTTGCATACCAAAGCCATGGGCACCCCGGCGGGCAATCGCCTGGCCGATGCGTCCCATGCCCAAAATACCCAAGGTGCTGCCATGCACTTCGGCGCCTGAGAACATGTCGTAGCTCCAGCGTGTCCATTGGCCGGCGCGCAAGAAATGCTCGCTCTCAGAAACCCGCCGGGCGGTGGCCATGAGCAGCGCAAAGCCAAAGTCGGCGGTGGTTTCGGTGAGCACGTCGGGCGCATTGGTGCCCAGCACGCCGGCAGCGGTCATGGCATTCAAATCAAAGTTGTTGTAGCCCACCGTCATGTTGGCGCACAACTTGAGATCGGGGCACTGGGCCAGCAGCTCCGCGTCGATAAGCTCGACACCGGTGGTAAAGGCGCCGACCTTGCCTTGCAGACGGCGAATCAGCTCGGCGCGGTCCCACAGTGTGTCTTCGGGGTTGGATTCCACCGTGAAGTGGACCGACAGGCGCTCAATGACCTCGGGAAAAATCGCCCGGGTCACCAAAATGGAAGGTTTTGCAATGGAAGTCATAGAGCGCTTAAGGTAAGTGGGTTTAGTCCAACCAGGTGGTGAAGTCTTGCACTGGTACCCGCGGCGTGTGGAAAGCGTTCACCGTCGCCGTCTCGTCGGCATAGCCCAGCGCCAGGCCGCACACCAGCATTTCATCGGGGCCTGCGCCGATGTGGGGCAGGATGATGCTGGCAAAACCGTTCCACGCCGCTTGGGGGCAGGTCGCCAAGCCCTGGCCGCGCGCGGCCACCATGATGCTTTGAATGAACATGCCGTAGTCCAGCATGGAGCCGCGCCCCAGCACCCGGTCTATGGTGAACATCAGCCCCACAGGGGCGTCAAAAAACCGGTAGTTGCGCTGGTGCTGCGCGTGCATTTGGTCTCTGTCGCCCTTGCCAATGCCCAGCAGACCATACAGGCCCCAGCCGTTTTCGCGACGGCGGTCGATGTAGGGGCTCACCCATTTTTCGGGGTAGTAGTCATAGGCTTCCACGTACTGGGTGGCCAAGGACGGGTCGGCGCGCACCGCGTCGTGGGCAGCGCAGACCTTGTCCACCAAGCTGTCACGGCTGGCGCCCTGGAGCACATAAACCTTCCAGGGCTGGGTATTGGTGCCTGAGGGCGCACGGCTTGCCACTTCCAGCAAATGGCTGAGTACAGACTTCTCAACGGGCTTCGACGTGAAGGCCCGCACGGACATTCGCGAGGTGATCGCCTCGTCAACCGGGTTAGGAGAGGTCACTAGAGTGGTCATCGCAAAGCGTCCAATACAGAAATAAGTGATGGGGTCAGTGTCGTGGGTTTGCGCGTTTGCGCATCTACATACACATGAACGAAGTGGCCCTGGGCGGCGGCCGTGTGAGCACCCTGGCCAAAAATGCCCAACTCGTAGCGCACGCTGGACGTGCCACGGTGCGCCACCCGCAGACCGACGTCCACCGTTTGAGGAAACGACAAGGGCGCGAAATAGTTGCAATGCGTCTCCACCACCAAGCCGATGGTGGCGCCGTGGGCCACGTCCAGGGCTCCGTTTTCAATCAGGTGAGCGTTCACCGCCGTATCGAACCAGCTGTAATAGACCACATTGTTGACATGCCCGTAGGCATCGTTGTCCATCCAGCGGGTAGTGATGGAGCGCCAGACACGAAAAGCGCTGCGGTCAAGGGACTGGGGTTTGGTCATGCGAAACAGCGAACAGTCTTTGGAGAGAGGCCCTGCATAAATAAGAAGGGCGGGACCGCGGATTCTGCCATTGCAATGCGCAATTTCAGGCTGGCAAGCGTTCGACCGAGCCCAAATTCAAGGAGGCCGACACCAGCTTTCCCTTTGAAAACGGGGTCAAAGCGCCCATTTTTCGAAAAATTTTACGAAAAAGTGAAAATAAATGTTGCACTGCAACAAAAATGACTTGAATTCCTGCTTTTGCTACCTATAATTCAAACCATGCTGCACTGCAACATGAACAAGCAAGGGCTTGGGTTACGGAGCAGATGGTGTTTTTTCATTTAACTTTTGGAGTATCCACATGATGACCGTAGAACAAGTAATGGCTTCCCACAAATCCAACATCGAGACCTTGTTTGGCTTGACCAGCAAGGCCTTCGAAGGCGTGGAAAAGCTCGTCGAGCTGAACCTGACTGCCTCGAAAGCAGCTTTGTCCGAAGCTTCCAGCCACACCCAAACCCTCCTGAGCGTGAAAGATGCCCAAGAGTTGTTGGCTCTGCAATCTGGCTTGCTGCAACCTTTGGCTGAAAAGACCGCTGCCTATAGCCGTCACCTGTACGACATCGCGACCGGCGCGAGCGCCGAGTTCACCAAGTCGGTTGAAGCTCAAGCTGCAGACGCACAACACAAGATTTCAGCTTTG
This sequence comes from uncultured beta proteobacterium, assembly GCA_903928635.1. Classification (GTDB taxonomy): domain Bacteria; phylum Pseudomonadota; class Gammaproteobacteria; order Burkholderiales; family Burkholderiaceae_C; genus Allorhodoferax. The sequence goes on from CAIYRQ010000156.1 coordinate 15,680, forward strand.
GTCGAAAGCGCCGCTAAAAACGCACCTGCGGGCTCGGAATCCGCTGTTGCAGTACTGAAAGGTGCTGTGTCCGCTGCCCACACCGCTTTGGAATCTGTGCAAAAAGCGGTGAAGCAAGCGACCGACGTCGCAGAAGCCAACTTCAACGCCGTGGCCGCTACGGCAACCAACGCTACCAAGCAAGCTACAGCAACCAAAAAGCGTTAAATCTGTGAGTTAGCGCAAGAAATTAACTTTGCGTTAACAAACCCGCGGGATAACCCTGAGATAATCAAGTTTCGCGAATCGAATAGGTTCGCACCCCTTGTCTCCTCGGGTCCTTTCGTAACCATCAGGTTCAGGGATCCCTTCAAGGCCTCGTTGCAAAACGAGGCCTTTTTTTTCATCTGTTCAGTGCGTTTTTGCTTCGATGGCGGCGCGCAATTGCGGCAAGGCGGCGAGCATGGCTTGGCGCCCTGCTTCGATGGAGCGTCGGCGGGCGCCAAAGTCAGCACTGGAAATGCCTGTCAAATTCGGGCGAATCACCAGGTCCGCATCTTTGAGCTCAAAGGTGTTGATGCTCTTGCCCATGATGGTGAAGGTTTGCAGCAAAATTTCCAAAGTGCCGCTGGCCGCGCTGGCCTCCGGTGGGCTGGAAATATCTACCGCAATCACCAATTCCGCGCCCATCTTGCGTGCCGCGCGGACCGGCACCGGCGACACCAGACCGCCGTCCACATATTCCCGGCTTCCAACTTTGACCGGCTGAAAGACGGCCGGCACCGCGCTGGAGGCACGAACGGCCGTGCCGGTGTCACCACGCTGGAACAGCACTTCATTGCCACTGTTGAGGTCGGTCGCCACAATGCCCAGAGGAATCGTCATGGCCTCAATCGGCTTTTGGCCTACTTGCGTGTTCACATATTTGGCCAAGGCCTCTCCACGCAATGCACCCCGCGTGAAAATTTGCAACGTCCAGTCGGCAATCGTCGCCTCTTCCATGGTTTCGGCGATTTGCTGCAATTGCGGTCCGGTCTTGCCACTGGCATACAGCGCCGCGACCACGCTCCCGGCGGAGGTGCCCGAGACCAGGCTGGGACGGATGCCCGCTTCTTCAAGTACCTGAATCACGCCTACGTGGGCAAACCCGCGCGCGGCACCGCCACCCAATGCCAGACCGATGCGCGGCGGAACTTTGACCGCTGGTGCCACCTCGCTCTGCACCGTAGGCGTCAGCGCCACGGGCACCTGGGGCGAACTGGCGCATCCGGCCAACACCAAGGTCAGTCCCAGGAAGACCCAGTGCATGGACTTGTTTTTCATCATCAAACCGCTCCCACCGTGTGCCACAATGATTTATTAAGTTTCCAGGAAAGCACGCATGTCCCGTCCCAGTGTCTGGGCACCAAAGGTCGCCGCCTTGGTGCAATCCGGCAATAGCCAAGCCGCCTTGGCTCAAATCAAGGTTGCACCCACGGTGCGTGACCTGCAACAGCTGCGAGATTTGCTGGTCAAGCAAAAAATGCTTGCGAAACACCCGAACGTGGACCACGCTACTGCCGACCAAATTGTCGCTCTTTCGGCGCCGCGTTTGCACCGATCACCCTAAAACACCGGCTCACAGCCGGGGCACAGACGTAAAAAAAGGCCCTTAACGGGCCTTTTGCATTCAGCGCGGGATTACATCGCTGCTTTTTTCTTGTGCTTTGCTGCTTTGTGTTTTTTGGCGCTGACCGTGTGCGCCTTTTTCTTGCCGTGTTTCTTCAGTGTCGTCTCAGCTTTTGGAGTGTTGTCCACGACAGGGGCGGGTGCCACAGGAGCAGCAGGCGCGGGCGTAATCGGGGCCACCGCGGGCGCCGTTTGCGCGCTTGCCAAAGAGGCCGTCAAAGCAACTGCTACAGCAGCGATCAGAGAATTGAATTTCATTTTTGGAAAATTGGTATCAAAGGTTGACAAATAAAGCACAGGATGATGGTAGCACGGCGCCGCCTCGGCGGCATTTAGCTCAGAGTCTCCAATGCCCGCTGGTAGGACCCAGACGATGTCAGTTGCTCCCAGTCAAGGGCTGCGGATTGCGGCAACAGTGCCATCCGACGTGCTTCGCTTCGGGCATCCGTATGCCAATGGCCTTGCGCCTGGGCGTCGGCTAAGCCCTCGATGAGTTCATCAATCGGTGCCGTGCCGTCCGCTTGCGCCAGCGACTGGTTGCATAGCAACACCATGTCACAGCCCGCGGTAAGCGCAGCCAGCGCCGCCTCGGTATAACTTAGCGCCCTGCCCTCCAGCACCCGCGCGCCTGCCATGGACAGGTCGTCGCTGAACACCAGGCCATCAAAGCCCAACTGGCCGCGCAAAATATCCTGCAGCCAAATCCTGGAAAAGCCCGCTGGCCGGCTGTCCACCTTGGGGTAAATCACATGGGCTGGCATGACGCTGGCCAAGGTGCCATTAAGCCATCGGTAGGGCGCGGCATCATCTGCCAGGATGGTTTTGAGACCACGCTGGTCCACCGGCACCGCAAGGTGCGAGTCGGCTTTGACAAAACCATGGCCGGGAAAGTGCTTGCCACAACTGGCCATGCCGCTTTGCAGCATGCCTTGCACCAGGCTTTGCGCCAACAGGCTGACCACCCGGGGGTCGCGCGCAAAAGCGCGGTCGCCAATCACGCCACTGGCACCGTGGTCCAGGTCCAACACCGGTGTGAAGCTGAAGTCCACCCCGCAGGCGCGCAGTTCGGCCCCCAACACAAAGCCGCACGCGCGGGCCGCGCGAATGGCCTCCATGGGACCGGTGCTGCGCGTTGTGCTGGCCTTGGCCATCCACTTTTCACCCAGCGTCCGCATGGCGGGCAGGTGGGTAAATCCATCGGTCTTGAAGCGCTGCACCCGCCCACCTTCGTGGTCGACGCAAATCAGCAGATCGGGACGCACGCGTTTGATGCTTTTGCACAAGGCCGTCAGTTGGGCGCGGCTTTCCCAGTTGCGCCCGAACAAAATCATGCCGCCGACAAGCGGGTGGCGCAGGCGTTTACGGTCCACCGCAGTCAGGCTCGTACCTGCGATGTCAATGACCAAAGGTGCGTGTGTCGTCATAAGGGCAAGGTTTCAACAATACAAAAACTCACGGCGTAATCGGTTTCGTCGCTCAGGCTCATTTGTGCGCGCAGCCTTTTGGCCTCGAACCAGGTTTTCAATTCGCCATGCAAAACCACGACGGGTGCGCCGCTGGCCTGGTTAGCAATTTCGCACAGGCGCCAGGTCATGGGCATCCGCATGCCAAGTCCCACGGCTTTGCTAAACGCCTCTTTCGCGCTGAATCGCGTGGCCAGGTAGCGCACGCCACGCTCGGGCCAACGTGCGCCGCGCACCTTCCAGGTCGCAAGTTCATTGGCCGACAAGACTTTGGCGGCAAAGCGCTCACCATGTCGTTCCAAGCTGGCGCGAATGCGCCGGATGTCGCACACATCGGTGCCCACGCCGTAAATCATGGTTGCAAGCAGCGTAAATAGGCTTTTACAGCAGCGGCATAACCCTGCTCCAGCGCATCACCAATCAGGGCGTGGCCAATCGAGACTTCGCTCAAGCCCGGCACCTTCTGGGCAAAGGCACGAAGGTTGTGCAGGTTCAGATCGTGCCCGGCGTTCACGCCCAGGCCTACGTCCAGCGCCGCTTGTGCTGCAGCGGCAAAGCGCGCCAACTGCGCTGCCTGCTGCGCCTGGCCCCAGGCCGCGGCATACGGCTCGGTGTACAGCTCCACCCGGTCGGCACCCACGTCACGCGCCGCAGACATGGCTCCAGGCTCGGCGTCCATAAACAAGCTCACACGCAGTCCCATGGCATGGCACTGCGCAATGAGCGGACGCAGCCGGGCTGCGTCTTGCGGAAAGTTCCAGCCATGGTCGCTGGTGAACTGCCCTTCACCATCGGGCACAAACGTGACTTGGTGCACGGGCAGTTTGCGCGCCACCAGATCGCCCACACAGTCCATCAAATTGTGAAACGGGTTGCCCTCGATATTGAATTCGCGGTCCGGCCAATCGTGCATGAGCTGTGCCAGCTCCAGCACATCACTGGCGCGGATATGGCGCGCATCGGGGCGGGGATGAACGGTAATACCCGAAGCGCCGGCCTGCAGGCACAGGGTGGCGGCACGCGTGACGCTAGGGATGCCCAGATGGCGCGTATTGCGCACCAATGCGACCTTGTTGAGGTTGACGGAGAGTGCGGTGGTCGGAGACTTCATGGGGGCGTGGCGGGCCTGTTAAAGGGACTGGATGTCGATCATCATCTGCCGGGTGCGCAGGGTTCGGGTGCCGCAATGGTAGTGCAGCAAAGCGCGCAGCTGGGGCTTGAGCTCGGTGCTGAATTCCGCGCAGGCGCGCAGCGTGGTCGTAAACGGCGCATCAGCAGCCAAAGCAGATTGCAACAGCGTCCACTGCGCACCGGTGAGGCTGGCGCGGTCGTCGCTATGGGCCAGGCGCAATCCACCCTCAGGCACCAGAACATAAGCCGTGTCGGGGTCCAATGCCGTCAAGGTCATGGTTTGCTGGTCGAGTTGCGGCAACAAGCCCACCTCACGCAAAAGCAGCAACTCATAGCTGCGCAGCGCCGCCTGCAACACTTCGCCATGCTGACTGGCGATGACCTCCACCACGCGGGCGTAGATGTCGAACAGCGCGGGGTGCGGATCGTCTCGCGCCAGGAGCGTGAGCAAAAGCTCATTTAAGTAATAGCCCGACAGGAGCGCGTCACCCGTGGGCATAACGTGTCCGCCCTGCCACTCGGCGCTCTTGAGGCTGCGGATTTCGGCATCGCCCCCAAAAGCCAGGTGCAGGCGCTGCATGGGCAGCAGAATGGGCCGGAAACTCGAGCTGGGTCTCTTGGCCCCTTTGGCCACCAGCGCAATGCGACCGTGGTGACGGGTAAACACCTCAACGATCAGGCTGGACTCGCTCCAGTCGTAGCGATGCAGCACATACGCCGGCTCGTCTGCGATGCGCCGGGTGGCCATTTACTCGTAGCCGAAGGACCGCACGCGGGCCTCATCGTCAGCCCAGCCGGAACGCACTTTGACCCACATCTCAATAAACACTTTGGCGTCCAGCAGCTTCTCCAGCTCCACACGGGTTTCCATGCCGATACGCTTGATGCGCTCCCCTTTGTCGCCGATCACCATCGCTTTGTGGCCGTCGCGCTCCACCACAATGGTGGCGGCAATGCGCAAAAGCCGCTTTTGCTTGCCACGGCCTGGTTCTTCTTCGAATTTGTCAATCACCACGGTGGAGGTGTAGGGCAGCTCGTCGCCGGTCAAGCGAAACAGCTTTTCACGCACCGTTTCGCTGGCCAGGAATTTTTCGCTGCGGTCGGTGAGTTCGTCCTCGGCATACCACCAGGCTTGCTCCGGCAGGTACTTTTCGCAAATGCCCAGCATGCGCTCAATGTCTTTGGCATTTTTCGCCGACATCGGCACAAACTCGGCAAAGACGTGCCGCTGCTGCATCTCTTGCAACCAGGGTGCGATGTCCGCACGGCGGTTGACCTGGTCTAACTTGTTAGCGACCAAGAGCGTGGGCACGTTTTTGCTCAGCAAGGCCAGTACCTTGGCATCGGCCTGGTTGAACATGCCGGCTTCGACCACGAACAAAATCAGGTCCACATCGCCCACCGCTCCCATAACGGTTTTGTTGAGCGAGCGGTTGAGCGCGTTGTTGTGCCGCGTTTGAAAACCGGGCGTATCCACAAACACAAATTGGGTTGCGCCACGGGTATGGATACCGGTGATGCGGTGGCGCGTGGTTTGGGCCTTGCGCGAGGTGATACTGATTTTTTGACCTACCAGCGCGTTCATGAGGGTCGACTTGCCCACGTTGGGCTTGCCGACAATGGCGACCAAACCACAGCGCTCGCCGGCCTGCGCCGCCACACCCGTTGCCGCGCGTGGCGTAGTTTTCAGCAAGCCTTCGAGCATGCTGTCTAGGTCTGCGCCATCGTCGATGCGGGGAACCACGGCCGTGGCCGGGAGGGCGGATGCCTGAGGTTTGGGCGTTGTTTTTTTATTTGGCATGGTCGACCTTGGTGTGAATGGTGTGCAGCATGGCTGCGGCAGCGGCTTGCTCTGCGGCACGGCGCGAGCCGCCGATGCCGCGCTCAGACAAGTGCAGCTCCGCAATCTCGCAGGCCACATCAAAACTCTGTTGGTGTGCGGCACCCATGACGGCGACCACACGGTACTCCGGCAGCTTGTATTTGCGCCCTTGCAGCCACTCCTGCAACTGGGTCTTCGCGTCCTTGCCGATGGCGTCCATTTGCGGATTCACATCCACCGCTTCAAAGAGGCGCTGCACCAGCGCCTGCGCAGTGGCATAGCCCGCGTCGAGGTACACCGCACCGATGATGGCCTCCAGGGCATCGGCCAGGATCGAGGGGCGTTTCGGGCCGCCGGAGCGCATCTCTCCCTCACCGAGCTTGAGCAGCGGTGGCAAGCCCAGGTCAACAGCCAGTTTGTGCAGCGTGTCCTGGCGCACGAGATTGGCGCGCACGCGCGATAAATCGCCCTCGGGCAACGCACTTAAACGCAGGTAGAGCAAGTCGGAAACGGCCAGGTTCAGCACCGAGTCGCCGAGAAACTCCAGCCGTTCGTAGTGATCCACCGAAAAGCTGCGGTGCGTCAACGCCCGCGTCAGCAAGGCGGGGTTTTGGAATTCGTGCTGCAGCTTGAGCTGCAGCTGTTGCATGTCGTGGTTCAAACCGGTTTAGTGAAAGGACCCTATGCGCTTGAGGCTGCCAAAGTTCATCCACACAAAAAATGCTTTACCCACAATATTGCGTTCCGGCACAAAACCCCAGTACCGCGAATCAAGCGAGTTGTCGCGGTTGTCGCCCATCATGAAATAGCTGCCTTCAGGAACCTTGCAGGTCACCCCTTCGACGGTGTAGTTGCAAGCCTCCGCCCCAGGAAAACGGTCTATGCCTGGCACAAATGCAGGGCGGCTATCGTCGTTGAGCAAACGGTGAGGCTGGTCACCCAGCTTTTCCTCGTACTGCTTGAAGTAGCGCATCGCATCTTCATCAAAAAACTCCGGCACCGCGGTGGTCTCAATGACCTGCCCGTTGATGGTCAGGCGTTTGTTCAGATAAGCCACCGTGTCGCCCGGCAACCCGACCACACGTTTGATGTAGTCCAGGCTGGGCTTGGGCGGGTAGCGGAACACCATGACGTCGCCACGTTGCGGTTTGTTGCCATCGGTGATTTTGGTATTGAGCACCGGCACGCGCAGTCCGTAATGGAATTTATTGACCAAAATCAAATCGCCCACCAACAGCGTTGGGATCATCGAGCCCGATGGAATTTTGAAGGGCTCAACGATAAAGGAGCGCAAGAAAAACACGGAAATGATCACCGGGAAAAGACCCGCCGTCCAATCCAGCCACCAGGGTTGGGCAAGGATGTTGGCCTTGGCCTGCGCCACGCTGCTGTCCACCTGGGTGATGCCTTGCTTTGCGAGATCCGCCCTGCGCTGCGCATCTGCCGATTCAAGGCGCTGTGCAGCAGCCTGTCGTGCGGGCAAAAAATAAAACCGCTCGGCCAACCAGTACAGGCCGGTGACCACGCTGGCGACGAACAGGAGCAATGCGAAGTTGCCATCCAAGTAGCCCGTGTACCAGGCCCCCGCATAAGCGACAAAAGCCGCCAAGACCAATGACGTGAGCGCTTGCATCAGTCTTCCACCTGCAAAATCGCCAAAAATGCCTCTTGCGGCACTTCAACAGAGCCAATTTGTTTCATGCGTTTTTTACCTGCTTTTTGCTTCTCAAGGAGCTTCTTCTTGCGCGAAATATCACCGCCGTAGCACTTGGCCAGCACGTTCTTTCGCAAGGCCTTGATTGTCTCACGGGCAATGATGTTGGCTCCAATGGCGGCCTGGATCGCCACGTCATACATCTGGCGCGAAATGATTTCGCGCATCTTGGCCACCACCGCGCGGCCCCGGTACTGCGACTGCGAGCGGTGCAGCATGATGGACAAGGCA
>CAIYRQ010000157.1 GCA_903928635.1 uncultured beta proteobacterium
CGGCGTTGAAGCCTATTTCTCGCGCGTCAACCAAGCACCAAGCAAAGTCGCCGCCAGCGTAGGCAAGGCCGCACCGAACCCAGGTGCCCATTGGCTGATGGCGTGGTAGAGCGCAATGCCCGCTATCCACAGCAGCGCTGCACTGCCGTCAATGGTTTTGTGGCGCGTTGCGCCAGCGCTGCCGGGCAAGCCCATGCGCCCCAAAATCACACCAAACAAAGGCACAAACACCGAGCTGAGCAAGAGCAAAAAAGGCTCCAGGTCGTGCATGGGCAGCACCAGCGCCAAGGCGGTGCAGACCACAGCAATGGCCAGCCCCGCACCACGCACCGACCAGCGGGCTTGCAGGCTGTGGGCACTCACCGCCGCGCTGTGCACGTCGCCATAGGCGTTGTCAATCTCGTCTACCAAAATCAGGCTTAATGCTACCAAGCCGCCCTGGGCCAGCAGCAGCACACCCACCAGGTCGGCACCCGGCGCGGCCACGCTCACCACCAGCAGGCCCAGCGCGTAGCACCACACATTGGCCACGGCATAACCCGCCCAGGTGCCAGTGAGTGCCCCGCGCGGGCTCTTGCTAAAGCGGGCGTAATCTGCCACCAGCGGAAGCCACGACACCGGCATGGCAATCACCAAGTCCAAAGCGCCGGGCCAGCCCATGCTGCCGTCCCCGGCGCGCGCCCAAAACGCGTCCCACCCCTGCGCCTGCGCTTGTGCGCCAAACTGGTAGCTCAGCCACAGCAGCGATGCAATCACCAGCGGCAGTGCGTAGCGCGACAGGGTCTTGCGCACCAGCGTGACCATAGAGCCGGCCAGCAAAAGCGCCAGCACCCCGCCCCACAGCACGGTAAACGCTACCGTGCCACCCAGGCCCGAGGCGTCCCAGCCCAGCGCGTCTTTGGCAATGGCCACACTGCCGTCGCGCATGATGACCAGCTCAAACGTCGTCCAGCCCACCAGCTGCGCAATATTGAGCAGCACCGGCAAGCGTGCAAAGCGGCTGCCAAACGTGTGGTGCATGATGCCCGCGCTGCTCAAGCCCGTGCGCGCGCCAATGTGCGCCGTCCATGCCAACAGGCCCGCACCCAGCGCCGAGCCCAACACGATGGCCAGCATGGCGTCGCGCGTGCCCAGCGCAGGCGTGAGGTAAGAACCCATTTGAATCACCAGCAAGCCCACGCCCAGGCTCAACCACAAGCTGGCCTGCGTGCGCCAGTCAAACACACGTTCGTGTGCGGCAGTGGGTGTGAGGGCGGAATTGACCAGCCCGGCGGACGGGGTGGATGCGTTGTCAGATGCCATGTTGTGCTCCCAAGCAAACAAATGGCAGGAAGGCCGCGCCCGCTGTGAATGGGCACTGTGCTTCCCTGCGCGAGGATTACCTCAATCAGGTTCAAAGGGACTTTCTCAGTCGGCCCGAAAGCCAACACCCCTAGCGAATGTCACCGGGTTAGCGGTGATGGTTTTGATTGTAAGGCGCGCAAGCAACGGTAAAGATGGCGTGCGGGGCCAGGCTTGGCTTGGTTAATTTACAAATCAACTTAGGGCTGGGCTAGGTGCCACCTCCCAAGTGGCGCGGATGGAAGTCAGGTATGCCGCGCATGCAGAAAAATAGCTTACTCATAGGGGTGATTGCTTTCGACCCAAAGCCGAATCACTGGTATCCGGATTCAGCGCCTAAAAGCAGTCATTGTCAGATATCCACGCTTTTGGTCGCCAAAGGCCGGATGCGGACTGGAGCGGCAAAATTTCGCCGTTCTTTGGCATGAAGTTGCCGCACTGCCTCGTTGGAGCGGCAACATCGCGCCAAGGCTCCGCGCATTTCAAATAAAAAGACCGCCGGATGTGAGAGTAAAAAACCGGGCGGCCAGTATCGGCACTCGAGCAAATGGAGCAATCTCACGAAATTGCAAAAGCTTCAAAGACTTTACTTTGTAAACCCCTACAAATGGCGTGGGAATTGCGTCATTTACCGCACGGACGCAGCGGCTTGCTGCCTTCGTGCAGTGGAATCGCTACTCGGCACTCAGCCGAAGTACCACCGCTTTGATCATTGCTATTTAGGTTGAACAAAGGAGTACATCATGGGAATGCGAGTAGGTGGATCAGGCACTGCTTGGGCAAATCAAAGTAACGCCGTCGGAAATTGGCAGCAGCGCCAGCAAAACATGAAGGCTCTAGGTACTGCGCTTCAAGGTGGTGACTTGGCTGCGGCTCAGCAAGCTTTTGCAACCATCAGTGCCAACAACCCCGCAGCGGCTGCAAATAGCAACAGTCCCTTGGCCAAAATCGGTCAGGCGCTGCAAGCCGGAGACTTGGCCACGGCGCAGCAGACTGCTCAAGCTTGGCGCGGCGGTCGTCACGAGGGAGCAGGTGCGCAGGCCGCAAACGCCAATCCATTGGCCAATGTGAACGCGGCCACCAGCACCTTTTTGCAGACGCTCACACCCATTGCTACTACTTCCAGTGGCGCGACAGACGCTTCAGGAACAGCAACCACGAGCAGCAATGGCGTATCTCCATCCACAAGCGACCAGATAGCCCAGGCGCTCGCGGCTTTCGAGAAGAATCTCTTTGATTCGTTGCAAGCGCAAGACAACTCGGGAGGGGCGGCAGGCACCACTACAGCTTCCACTACGCCAGCAGCAACTACGGCCTCAGATCCAACAAATGCTGTACAGACCGCCGCCACTGCGCCACCGGTTACGGCACCAGGTCACCACCATCACCATGGTGGAGATAACGCCAAGCTCGGCGCTGAGTTAAGTTCACTCATCGCCCAAACCTCTACCGCAAGCACCGATGGCAGCACAACGACCAGCGCATCCGCTACGGCCACTTCCATGACGAGCTTGGATCAAAGCTTTAAAACCCTCCTGGGTACGCTGGGCGTGAGTGGCAACAACGCCTCGCTCAACACCTTCTTACAGGCAATGTCCGCCAACATGCAAAGCCGAGGCGCAGGAATTGCACCCGTAGCGGGTGTGCCGACTTCCGTCTGATCTAGGGAGATTGCAACGGCACAACGTCTAACAAGCTAGGTACCATCAAATGGCGAAAATTTTTGTTCTGGCCCTGCTGGTATCAATGCTTCAAACGGCGACGGCACAGGTAGAAAATCCGGACGCATACCCCAAGCGCCCTATCCACCTTGTCGTTCCGTTCCCGGCGGGCGGTGCTGCTGACATTGTGGCCAGAGTGATTGCCAAACCACTGGCCCAGGCCATGGGGCAACCCGTAGTGGTTGACAATAAACCGGGGGCCGACGGCGCCATTGCAGCCGAGGCAGTCGCTAAATCGGCGCCCGACGGCTATACCTTGTTCATGGCCACTTACGGCGCCATGTCGGCAGTACCCGCTATGCGCAAGCAGTTGCCCTACGATGTGGCAACAGACTTTACGCCGGTTACCAGTACGGGGAAATTTTCCTTTTTCCTCTTTGCGCACCCGAGCGTTCAGGCGAATACCTTGGCCGAACTGATCAGTTACGTTCATCGGCACCCCGGTGAATTGAACTACGGCACTGGAAACACGGGTGCCATCGTTGCCACCGCAGAACTGGCCACTGCGGCTCATCTGGTGATGAACCATATTCCCTATAAGGGCGAGGTTCCGGCGATGAACGACTTTTTGGCGGGTCGAGTGCAACTGATGTTCGCAACGCCCGCCAACGCGCTGCCTTGGGTCAAGGAAGGCAAACTCAAGGCATTAGTCACATTGCAAGACCAGCGCAGTGTGTTGCTGCCGAGCGCTCCAACCATGGCAGAGTCCGGCATGAAGAACCTCTCGATCGTCACTTGGTCGGGCATATTCGGTCCAGCCAAACTGCCTTCGACCATTACCAACCGCCTCAATGCGGAGATCAACACCATTTTGAAACAGCCCGAAGTGAGCGCAGAGTTTGC
>CAIYRQ010000158.1 GCA_903928635.1 uncultured beta proteobacterium
ACCGGGCCCCTACAACGAAACCTACTTTGAGCACGCCTATCTGGCGCGCTACCTCGGACTGACGCTGGTGCAAGGCGGCGACCTGCTGGTGCGCCACCAAAAGCTTTACCTCAAGACCCTGCAAGGCTTGCAGCCTGTGCACGGTTTGCTCAAGCGGGTGGACGATGCCTGGCTCGACCCGCTGGAGTTGCGTGCCGAGTCCACCCTGGGCGTGCCCGGCTTGCTGCAGGTCGTGCGGGCGGGCAATGTGCTGGTGGCCAATGCGCCGGGCTCGGGCTTTTTGGAGTCGAGTGCCTTGCTGGGCTTTATGCCGGCCTTGGCCAAATCGGTGCTGGGTGAAGAGCTGCGCCTGCCGGCCATTCCAAGTTGGTGGTGCGGCGAGCGCAGTGCCATGCAGCAGGTGCTGCCGCGCATGGCCGACTGCGTGATCAAACCCAGCTATCCGGCATTCTCGAGCCGCCCCAGCTTTGAGCCGGTGCTCGGGCGCAACCTGACGCAACGCGAGCGCGACGAGTGGTCGGGCCGTATTTTTCGCGATGGGGCGGCGCATACCTTGCAAGCCTTTTTGCCGATTTCACACACACCTGTCTGGCAGGCGCATTCAGCGCAGCCCTCTATCGGCGCACGGCCGGTGATTCTGCGGGTGTTTGCACTGGCCAATACCCAAGGCGGCTGGGACGTGCTGCCCGGTGGCCTGGCGCGCTTGGGAACGCGTGAGGGCATTGCCTCCATGCAGCGTGGCGGCAGCAGCGCCGATGTGTGGGTCTTGACCGGACGCTCAGGTACCAACGCTGAGGCAGGTGCAGCCCCTGTGCAAAGCCAGTCGCAATCGCAGACTCAGACCTCATTGCTTCAAACCCCGGATACCTCGGCTGCAACAGGATTGGCCCCCTTGCCGGGCATGCCTTGGTTGACGCCCAGTCTGGCGGGCAGCGTACAACGCCAGCGGGTTGTCACCAGCCGGGCCGCAGAAAACCTGTTTTGGATGGGCCGCTACACCGAGCGCAGCGAGAACCTTTTGCGGCTCACCCGTTTGTCGCTGGATGTGCTGGGCAGCGAAGACCAGACCTGTGCGCCCTTGATCGCCTGGCTGAACCAGCTGGCCGTCACGCACGGGATGGTGGTGGCGGGCGTGCCGGCCGCGCAGCAATCGCGCCGGGTGTTTGAGCGCTCGCTGGTGGCAGGCTTGTGGGACACGCAACACACCACGGGCGTGGGCTTCAACCTCAAGGCCGTGTATTTGGCAGCCTCGTGTGTGCGCGAGCGGCTCTCGCCCGAGCACTGGAGTTTGATCGAGCAGGCCCAGGCCACGCTGCTACAGCCCGATGTGAGTGACCTGCACGACCCCGTGCAAGCACAGCGCGTTCTGGTGCGCACCAGCCAGCTGATGGCGGCGCTCACCGGTGCGCAAACCGACCGCATGACGCGCGATGACGGCTGGCGGCTGCTCTCCATCGGCCGCCATATCGAGCGTCTGGACTTCTTGGCCCATGCCCTGGCCAGCGCGGTGAATGCAGGTGCTCTGCAAGAACAGGCTGGCTTTGATGCGGTGCTGGCGCTGTTTGACAGCACCATCAGCTTTCATGCCCAGTACCAGCAGTCGCGCACCGTGGCGGCCTTGCTGGAGCTGGTACTGACCAACGCCGACAACCCGCGCTCACTGGCCTGGGTGGCCCACACCTTGCGCGCGCGGTTGGCACGCATGGGTACGCTGGCAGACGGGGGTACCGAAGCGCTGGCTGCCCAGGTGCCGCCATTGGCCCAAGCCGATTTGCGCGCCCTGTGCCCGGACGGCATGCACACCACGCCAGACCTGTTGGCGCTGCTGCAGGGTTGCCGCAGCACGGCACGCACAACGTCTGACAGCCTCAACACCCTGTTCTTTGCGCACAGCGGCGAAGCGTCACAAAGCGTGGGTGCCTGAATGCTTTTGCACATCACCCACGAAACGCTGTACGACTATGCGCCCGGGGTCGACACGGCCCAGCACATGGCGCATTTGCAGCCACCGGACACACCCTACCAGACCTGCATCAGCCACCAGTTGGATGTGGAGCCGCCAGGCGCTGACATTGACACCCGGCTGGACGCTTTTGGCAACTTCCGCAGCTACTGGGCCATGTCCAGTTTTCACGAGCAGCTGCGCGTATGCGCGAACACTGTGCTGCGCACCCACAGTCCACAGGTCGATCTGGTGGACGCCATGGCAACGCAGGGGGCAAGTGGCGATGCAATTGCCGCATCGCCTTTGGAATGGGCTCAGCGCAGCGGCATGGCCTGGGAGGCAGCGCGCGACTTGTATTGCTATGCCTCCGGCCAGGCAGGTGATACGGCCAGCGAGTTCAGCTACGCCTCGCACCATGCGCCCGTGGACACTGCATTTGCGGCCTATGCGGCAACCAGTTTCGGTGTGGGCAGGCCTCTGGCGGCAGCGGCCTGCGAGTTGATGGAGCGTATTCACCGGGATTTCATTTACGAGGCCTTGAGCACCGAAATCAGCACCCCGGCCTTGGAAGTGCTGGAGCAGCGCAGGGGCGTTTGCCAAGACTTTGCGCATGTGCTGCTGGCCTGCCTGCGCTCGTTGGGCTTGGCGGCGCGCTATGTGAGTGGCTACCTGCTCACCGAACCTCCCCCCGGCCAGCCCCGCCTGACCGGTGCAGACGCCTCGCACGCTTGGGTCTCGGTGTACCTGCCCGATCTGGGCGGCACGCGCGGCTTGCCCCATGGTGGCTGGCTGGACCTGGACCCGACGAACAATCGTGCGGGCTTGGGAACGCCAGGGCACGACTATGTGCGTCTGGCGGTCGGGCGGGACTTTGCCGACGTGTCGCCGTTGCGTGGCGTGTTGCAGGGAGGGGCCAATCACACGCTGCAAGTGCGGGTGACGGTGGCGCCGGTGGCGGAGTAGGCGCGAGGATCCCTCGCTATTTCAAAGCCAGCCACTATCCGGTGATTCTGGCCGCAGGCTTGTCAGGCCGAGTCAGTGGGCATCCGCCTGCTTGGCCGCTGCGACTGCATCGTCGGTCGCATCTGCAGCGCCATTGAAGTACAGGTTAAGCAGCAGTGCGCTGACCGATGCCAACAGGATGCCGGACTCAATCAAAGGGTGCAGACCATGCGGCATCCATTGCTTGAAATTGGGCGCAACCAGCGGAATCATGCCCATTCCTATGGAGACCGCCACCACGAAGGCGTTATAGCGATGGGTCTTGAAGTCCACATTGGCCAATATCCGTATGCCGGTGGCAGTGACCATGCCAAACATCACCAAGCCGGCTCCGCCCAGCACCACGGTCGGCAGGGATTCCACCAGCGCAGCCATTTTGGGCAGCAAGCCCAATACGATGAGAATCAGGCCGCCGGCCACACACACAAAGCGGCTTTTCACCCCGGTGACTGCGACCAAACCCACGTTTTGCGAGAAGCTGGTGTAGGGGAAGGTGTTGAAAATTCCGCCTATCAGGGTGCCCAGTCCATCGGTGCGGAGTCCACGGGTCAGCGCGGCCTGATCAATCTTGCGATCCGTCATTTCACCCAGCGCCAGGAACATGCCGGTTGATTCGATCATCACGACCACCATCACCAAAGTCATGGTGAGTATCAGAATCGGGTCAAACACGGGGCCGGAAATTTCGAAGGGCAGCACCAGGTCAAACCAGGCGGCTTTGGCCACCTTGTCAAAGTTCATGAGGCCCAATGCAATCGATGCCACAGCCCCCACAACAATGCCCAGCAACACCGAAATATTGGCAATAAACCCCTTGCCGTACTTGGCAAACAGAAGAATCGAGGCCAGCACCAAGGAAGCGATACCCACCCCGGTCAGATCAGCGTACTTGGGGTTGGGCACAGAAGGCGTCAGCGCCAGTCCTTTGGGTATCGGTGCCAAGGTGCTACCTGGCGCCGACGCCGCTGCACTGACATCGGCAAGCCATTTCGCATGGTCCGGGTTAACGATGCTGGGGGCCGTAGGGCCAAACGGATTGCCAAAGATCCAATTGATGCCCACACGCATCAAGCTGATTCCAATCACGGCAATGATGGTGCCGGTCACCACCGGTGGGAAAAACCGCACCATGCGGCTGATGAAGGGTGCAATAGCGATGGAAACGACGCCAGCGCCAATGATGGCTCCAAAGATAAGACCCGCCCCCTCCACCCCCGGCGTGTTGCCTGCAATAGCCACCATGGGTGCAACCGACGCAAAAGTCACCCCCATCATGACGGGCAACCGGATGCCAAACCATGGTGTTGCACCGAGCGATTGGATGAGCGTCACCAAGCCACAGCAAAACAGGTCGGCAGAGATCAGCATGGCAACTTGTTCAGGGGAAAGTTTGAGTGCTCGCCCCACAATCAGAGGGACTGCCACCGCGCCCGCGTACATCACCAGAACATGCTGCAGTCCGAGAACGCCTAATTTATTAAGCGGAATACGCTCATCCGCGGGATGGGTCGTGGTGGTAGTCATGGGCGCTCCTTTTCGTCAAAACGATAGATAAAAACTGTAGACGCTTTTCCCTGGCGGACGCAGGGGGCTTACCCGTATTGAACGCATGGCAGTGCATTTACAAAAAGCCCCTTCTGCTACAGTGGTCATTTGGGCGAACCCGCCAACGACGTTGGGTGCCTGGGCCGTGCGACTGCCGCGTGGCCCGCCTTTTGTGAGCTTGTTGTCTATGCGATTTGTCATCCGGCCCAACCAGGCTGTCAGCGTCTTTGCGGCGCTCACCATTGTTGCGGTGCTGGCCACTACGGCGCTGCTTTTGTGGAGTTTGCGTGCGGCAGAGTTGCGCCATTCCCGTCTGGAGACGGTCAGCCTGACAGAAATGCTGATGGAGCAAACCCACAAGCAATTGGAGACGGTGGACCAGGTGATGGTCGATGTGCAGGAGCGGCTCGCCTCCAACTTCGGCAGCCAGCTAGCGCTGGACAGCGATCTGACCCGGCTGCTGCTGGCGACACGGGTGGCCGGGCACCACCAAATTCATTCGCTGTTCTTGCTGGATGCACGAGGCCAGGTCGTCAATGCGTCCAAGCCGCCCGATGCCGACGTGTCGCGTGCGTCTGCGGCGGCCTATTTCACGGCGTTTGGCGCGGGGCGTACCAAAGGTGTTGCGTTGGATCGGCCCAGCCGGCATGCTGGTGACGGTCGCTGGACCGTGCGCATGTCGCGGGCTTTAGAGGCAGCGGACGGGCAGTTTCGTGGCGTGATGGTGGCGGAGGTGGACTTGGCAGATCTTGAGGCCTCGTTTTACCGTTCCCGCCTGGACTTTGTGCGTCCCATCGCGGTGTACCTGGAGGATGGAACCCTGCTGGCCAGTTGGCCGCACCGCGAAAACGACCTGGGCGCCAAGGCGATGGAGCTCAGCCAGCAACGTGCACCCACCAACGCCGAGGGTGTGCAAACGCTGGTGCATGCAGGCGGTGACGGCGCGCGGGCCGTATTTGCGCTGGGCCACTTGCCTGAATTTCCCCTGCTATTGGCAGTGAGTGACGACGAGGAGCAAAGCCTGGCCTCCTGGCGCGAGGTCGCCATACCCATTCTGCTGGCCGTGGTGCTTTTGTGTACTTTTACCTTATTCGTGGCGTATTTTCTGAGCCAAAAGCTGTTGCGCGAGGCGGCGTTGGCCACGGCGTTGACAGATGCGGACAATCTGTACCTGCACACTGTGGAATCGGTGAAAGATGCCATCGTGGCGGTCGATGAATCTCTGAAAATCCGCTTGTTCAACCCGGCGGCAGAAGCGATGTTTGGATTTACACAGGTCGAGGCGCTAGGCCAGCCGCTGTCCATGTTGCTCCCCCTTAGCGCCCGGTCGCACCACGACCAATTGGCCGCTGCGTTCGGCAAGACCCAGGATAGCCCGCGCGCCATGGCAGGGCAGCTGGAAATCTTCGGCCAGCGGCGCGATGGCACGGAGTTTCCGATTGAGTCGTCCATCTCCAAAACCGAGATTGGTGGCCGTTTGCAGATGACGGCCGTGCTGCGCGACGTGACCGAACAGCGCCGCGCCAAGCTCGAATTGCAGTTGATCAACTCCCAGTTGCGCGCCTTGTACGTCGACCAGCAAACGGTGCGTGAAGACGAACGCACCCGCATTTCCCGTGAGTTGCATGACGATCTGGGCCAGCAGCTCACCGGCCTGAAGCTCAATTTGCTGTGGCTGGTGGGGCGCATGAAAGAGGGCCGCAGTGTGGACCAGGAACACCTGGACAGCATGCGCCAAACGCTCAATGGAGCCATCAGTTCTGTACGGCGCATCAGCTCGGAGCTGCGTCCGGCGATTCTGGATGAGCTGGGTTTTGCCGATGCCGTGGCCTGGCAAACCCGCGAGCTGGCCAAGCACAGCGGCTTGCAGGTCGAA
The DNA here is from genome assembly GCA_903928635.1 of uncultured beta proteobacterium. Taxonomy (GTDB): domain Bacteria; phylum Pseudomonadota; class Gammaproteobacteria; order Burkholderiales; family Burkholderiaceae_C; genus Allorhodoferax. Next base: position 6,369 of record CAIYRQ010000158.1, read on the forward strand.
CTGAAGCTGGCCGACGCAGGTCTGGTGCAGGGCGAGGTGTTGTCCACGGCCTTGTTCCGCATCGTCCAGGAGTCCCTGACCAATGTGGTCCGCCATGCCCAAGCGAGCGCAGTGCAAGTGGTACTGGAGCAGGTGGACCAGCGACTGGTGCTGCGCATTATGGACAACGGCATCGGTGTGCCCGACACGCCCAACGTGGGAGGGATTGGCATGGTCAGCATGCGCGAGCGTGCCCGTGCGGTCGGCGCAGCATTGCGGGTGTTTCGCCGCGAGGGCGGAGGCACGACCGTGGAAGTCACTATGGACTTGGCACAGCAGGAGGCGCACACATGACCACCCCCAAATGGCAAGTCCTGATCGCGGATGACCACGCCATCATCCGCAATGGCCTGAAAAATATCCTGGCCGACACGCCGGATTTTGAAGTGGCAGGGGAGGCCGGCAATGGCAACGCGGTGCTGGACCTGGTGCGCCAGCGCGACTGGTCCCTGGTGGTGCTCGATATTTCGATGCCGGGGCGCAATGGCTTGGAGTTGATCAAGCTGATTCAGACGGAGCGGCCGCGCCTGCCGGTGCTGATTTTTAGCATGCACCACGAGGAGCAATATGCGGTGCGCGCCATCCGGGCTGGGGCGCGGGGCTATTTGTCCAAAGAAGGCGATATGGACTTGCTCCTGCCCGCCATGCGCCGTCTCGCGCAGGGCGGCAGGTACATCAGCCCCAAGGTGGCCGAGTTGCTGGCGATGGATATGTCACCCGTAGGGCACGACCTGCCCCACACGGCGCTGAGCAACCGGGAGTTTGAAGTGTTCAGCCGCATCGTGCGCGGTGTGAGCATGTCGGCCATTGCCGACGAGCTGTCGCTGAGCATCAAGACCGTCAGCACCCACAAAACCAACATCCTGCACAAAATGGGCATGGCGGGTCAAGTGGACCTGGTGCGTTATGCGCTAGAGCACCACCTGCTGGACGATACGCCCACCCATTCACCGGAAGCTGGCCCCCCCGCTTAGCGCTTTCACATCCATTGCGGGTTCTCCTAGGAATATTCCGAGGCCTGCTTTCATCGCTGTCCGATGGTAGCGGGCCGCCACCTCCACGAAACTTGGTTCCAGTCTTAGGCAGGCATGCGTCTGTCCAAGCCGATATCCAACTTTTTGACAAGGTGAGCACCATGGCACAACGCAACTCTTCCGGTTTGATCACACTCGCAGCGGGCGCTGCCCTGTGTTTGGCGGCGTTTTCGGTCCACGCAGAGGTGGACGTCGAAGCTGCAAAAGCTTTGGCGCGGCAGAACAATTGCCTGAAATGCCACGCCATTGACAAAGATAAAGACGGCCCCTCCTACAAGAGCGTAGCTGAAAAATTCAAGGGCAAGGCCGGTGCCGAAGCCCGCTTGATCGACCACATCATGTCCGGCGAAAAGGCCAAGTTCCCGGATGGCCATGAAGAAGAACACAAGATCGTCAAGACATCCCCTCCCAAAGACATGGCCCAGATCAAGAACCTGGTGCAGTGGATCTTGTCGCAGTAAGCACCCGCCCCGAAGCACAACCTTTTGCTGGGAATCGTCATGAAAAACATCTCCAAACTGCTCGCCGCCTGCGCCTTGTTGGCCGGC
>CAIYRQ010000159.1 GCA_903928635.1 uncultured beta proteobacterium
GCATCCGCTGCGATCAGGTTGCCCGCTTTGTCAAAGTCAAAGCCCAGCACCCGGCCACCGGTGTTGACGAACACTTCCTGCGCGGTGCCATCGGCGCTCATGCGCAAAATATTGCCACTCGCCACCGTGGTGTAGAGCTTGCCATCGGGCCCGAAGGCGATGTGCTCGGGGCCGATCTCGCCCTTGAGGTCAATCATATGAAGCTGAGACAGCTTGGTATTGACCGCATGCACTCCGGTATAGCCGGGCTGCACAGGCACCGGAAGCGACACCGGCTTAATGGGAATGGGCCAAAACACAAAGTAAGCCGCTAAAGCGACCACCGCGACACCGAAAGTCCGAAATACCTTTTTCATCGACCGTCTCCATTGTTGTTATGCGGAGAACAGTCTGGGGATGCCGCCGAGCTGCGCCTCCCCAGCGCCGCCCTGCCAGCTGCTGAACCAGCAGCGATTAAAGCATTTACTTCCGCGCCGGCGGCAAATCCGTACACGACCCATGCGCCACCTCCGCCGCCATGCCGATGCTCTCGCCCAGCGTGGGGTGGGGGTGAATAGTCTTGCCGATGTCTACCGCGTCGGCGCCCATTTCGATCGCCAGCGCAATCTCACCAATCATGTCGCCCGCATGGGTGCCGACCATGCCGCCGCCCAAGATCTTGCCGTGGCCATGGGCTTCGGGGGAGTCGTCAAACAGCAGTTTGGTGACGCCTTCGTCGCGGCCGTTGGCAATGGCGCGGCCTGAGGCCGTCCAAGGGAACAGGCCCTTTTTGACCTTGATGCCTTGGGCTTTGGCCTGGTCTTCGGTTAGGCCCACCCAGGCCCCTTCGGGGTCGGTGTAGGCCACGCTGGGGATGACACGCGCGTTGAAGGCGGCGGATGCCAGCTCTTTGTTGCCTTGCAGTTCACCGGCAATCACTTCAGCAGCCACATGTGCCTCGTGCACCGCTTTGTGCGCCAGCATGGGCTGGCCCACGATGTCGCCAATCGCGAAGATGTGCGGCACATTGGTGCGCATTTGAATGTCGACGTTGATAAAGCCACGATCGGTGACTGCCACACCGGCTTTGTCGGCGGCAATCTTTTTGCCATTGGGCGTGCGGCCCACGGCTTGCAGCACCAGGTCGTAGACCTGGGGCGCGGGGGCGGTGCCGCCCTCTTCGGCCGGCGCGAACGTCACCTCAATGCCTTCGGGCAAAGCGCGGGCGCCCACCGTCTTGGTTTTGAGCATGATGTTGTCAAAGCGCGGCGCGTTCATCTTTTGCCAGATCTTGACCAGATCACGGTCCGCGCCTTGCATCAGGCCGTCCATCATTTCCACCACGTCCAGGCGCGCACCCAGCGTGCTGTACACCGTGCCCATTTCCAGGCCGATGATGCCGCCGCCCAAAATCAGCATGCGTTTGGGCACCTCTTTGAGTTCCAGCGCGCCAGTCGAATCCACCACGCGCGGGTCTTTGGGCATGAAGGGCAAGTGCACGGCCTGGCTGCCAGCGGCGATGATGCAGTTCTTGAACGCCACCACCTTTTTGGTGCCGGTTTTTTCCTGGCCGTCGCCCGAGGTTTCTTCCACTTCCACGTGGTTGGCGCCCACAAACGTACCGTAGCCGCGCACCGTCGTGACCTTGCGCATCTTGGCCATGGCGGCCAGTCCACCGGTGAGCTTGCCAATGACTTTTTCTTTGTGGCCGCGCAGCTTGTCGATGTTGACCACCGGCTTGCCGAAGTCCACGCCCAGGTCTGCCATGTGGCTCACTTCGTCCATGACCGCCGCCACATGGAGCAGCGCTTTGGAAGGAATGCAGCCGACGTTCAAACACACGCCGCCCAAGGTGGCGTAGCGCTCGACGATCACCACTTTCAGGCCCAAATCCGCCGCGCGAAACGCTGCGGAATAGCCGCCGGGGCCTGCGCCCAGCACGAGCAGATCGCACTCCATATCCGCGCTGCCACCGAAGGAAGAAGCAGTGGGAACGGGAGCCGCCGCGACCGGGGCTGCAGGTGCTGCGGGTGCTGCAACAGGCGAAGCCGCAGGCGCTGGTGCAGCGCTGGGGGCATCAGACGCTGCAGCGCCCTCACCTTCCAAAACCAATACCAGCGAGCCTTCTTTGACCTTGTCGCCGAGCTTGACTTTGAGCTCTTTGACCACGCCCGCATGCGACGACGGAATTTCCATCGACGCCTTGTCAGACTCGACGGTGATCAGCGACTGCTCAGCCTTGATGGTGTCGCCGGGCTTGACCAGGAGCTCGATGACGGTGACCTCGGAGAAGTCGCCGATGTCGGGGACTTTGATTTCGATAGTAGACATATATTCCTTAATCAGTTGGGGTCAGAGCACGTTTGCTGCGCAAAGTGGTCTGACCCGCAAGGTCACAGCAATACGCGGCGGAAGTCGGCCAGGATTTGGCTGAGGTAGACGTTAAAGCGTGCAGCGGCGGCGCCGTCGATGACGCGGTGGTCCCAGGTCAAGGAGAGCGGCAGCATCAGGCGAGGCTGGAAGGCTTTACCGTCCCAGATGGGCTCCGTGGTGGAGCGGCAGACGCCCAAGATGGCGACTTCAGGCGCGTTGATGATGGGCGTGAAGTAGCGTCCGCCAATGCCACCGAGGCTGGAAATGGTGAAGGTCGCGCCCGACATTTCGGCGGGGCTGAGTTTGCCGTCGCGGGCTTTTTTGGCCAGTTCGGACATTTCGGCGCTGATTTGCAACACGCCTTTCTTATCGCAATCGCGGATCACCGGCACCATCAAACCATTGGGGGTATCGGCCGCAAAGCCGATATGCCAGTAGTTCTTGTAGACCAGCGCGTCACCGTCCAAGCTGCTGTTGAACTCGGGGTATTTCTTGAGCGCAGCCACGCAGGCTTTGATCAAGAACGCGAGCATGGTCACTTTGACGCCGCTCTTTTCGTTTTCTTTGTTGGTCGAGACGCGGAAGGCTTCGAGGTCGGTGATGTCGGCGTCGTCGTGGTTGGTCACGGCCGGAATCAAGATCGCATTGCGCAGCAGATTGGCGCCGCTGATCTTTTTGATGCGCGACATTTCTTTGCGCTCGATCGGGCCGAACTTGGCAAAGTCCACCTTGGGCCAGGGAATGAGACCCAAGTCAGACCCGCCGCCGCCCGCAGGCGCTTTGGCGGCCTGGGCTTTGGTTTGCGCGCTGCCTGCCATCACCGCTTTGGTGAAGGCTTGCACGTCTTCTTGGGTAATGCGGCCTTTGGGCCCCTGGCCTTTGACTTCTTCCAGGGGCACACCCAGCTCACGCGCAAACTTGCGCACCGAGGGCGATGCGTGCGGCATGGCCAGCACCGACGCGCCGGGCACATGGGCAGGCAATGGCGCCGCAGCGCCAGCGACTGCAACAGGTGCAGCAACCGGTGCCGCTTGTGGCGCTGGCGCTGGCGCTGGAGTAGCAGCCGCTGGTGCGGGGACGCTGGCGGGTGCTGCAGCAGCCGGCGCAGCAGGTGCCGCGGGTGCAGCTGCATCGCCTGCCACCTCCAGCATCAGCACCAAAGAGCCTTGCTTGACCTTGTCGCCCAAAGCGACCTTGATCTCTTTGACTACACCGGCCGCCGCCGATGGAATCTCCATGGACGCTTTGTCGGACTCCACAGTGATCAGGCTTTGCTCAGCCCGCACCGTGTCGCCCACTTTGACCATGAGTTCGATCACGGTCACTTCGTCAAAGTCGCCAATATCCGGAACCTGGATTTCTATCGTTGCCATTCTTGTGTCTCCCAGGGCTTATGCGTACAGCGGGTTGATCTTGTCGGCTTTGATGCCGTACTTGGCAATCGCCTCTGCCACTTTGGCGGCGGGCAGGTGCCCGTCTTCGCTGAGCGCTTTGAGCGCAGCCACCACGATGTAGTGGCGGTTCACCTCGAAATGCTCGCGCAGCTTGCTGCGGAAGTCCGAGCGGCCGAAACCGTCAGTACCCAACACTTTGTAGGTGCGACCTTTCGGAATAAAGGGGCGAATTTGCTCTGCATAGGCCTTCATGTAGTCGGTCGATGCCACCACCGGGCCAGAATGCGCCGCGAGCTGTTGCGACACAAACGAAACACGCGGTGTCTCCAGCGGATGCAGCAGGTTGAAGCGCTCGGCGTCCTGGCCGTCGCGGGTGAGCTCATTGAAGCTAGGGCAGCTCCACACATCCGCCTGGATGCCCCAGTCAGTAGCGAGTAGGGTTTGCGCTGCAATCGACTCGCGCAGAATCGTGCCCGAGCCCAGCAGTTGCACCCGTTTTTCTCCCGCCGCGCCCGGCTTGCACAGGTACATGCCCTTGATGATTTGCTCTTCGGTGCCCGCGGTCAGGCCGGGCATGGCGTAGTTTTCGTTCAAGAGCGTCAGGTAGTAGAAGACGTTGTCTTGCTTCTCGACCATGCGCTTCAAGCCGTGGTGCAGGATGACACCCACTTCATGGGCAAACGTGGGGTCGTAGCTCACGCAGTTGGGAATCGTGCCGGCCATGATGTGGCTGTGGCCGTCTTCGTGCTGCAGGCCTTCGCCATTGAGCGTGGTGCGTCCCGAGGTGCCGCCCAGCAAGAAGCCGCGCGCTTGCATATCGCCCGCTGCCCAGGCCAGATCGCCAATGCGCTGGAAGCCGAACATGGAGTAGTACACATAGAAGGGCAGCATGATGCGGTTGCTGGTGCTGTAGCTGGTGGCAGCCGCAATCCAGCTGCTCATGCCGCCGGCTTCGTTAATGCCCTCTTGCAAGATTTGGCCTTGCTTGTCTTCGCGGTAGTACATGACCTGGTCTTTGTCGACCGGCGTGTACTGCTGGCCGGCAGGGTTGTAAATACCGATTTGGCGGAACAAGCCTTCCATGCCAAAGGTGCGCGCCTCGTCCACCAGAATGGGAACCACGCGGGGGCCCAATGCCTGGTCGCGCAGCAGCGTGGTCAAAAAGCGCACATAGGCCTGGGTGGTCGAAATTTCACGGCCTTCCGGCGTGGCTTCCATCACCGATTTGAAGGTGTCGAGCGAAGGCACGGTGAACTGCTCGTCCGACTTGGTGCGGCGGTGCGGCAGGTAGCCGCCGAGCGCCTTGCGGCGTTCGTGCAGGTACTGCATCTCGGGCGTGTCGTCTGCAGGCTTGTAGAACGGAATGTCTGCGATTTGGCTGTCTGGAATAGGAATATTGAAGCGATCGCGGAAGGCCTTGACGTCCTCGTCCGTGAGCTTCTTGGTCTGGTGGACGTTGTTCTTGCCTTCGCCGCTCTTGCCCATGCCAAAGCCCTTAACGGTTTTGATCAAGAGCACCGTGGGCTGGCCTTTGTGGTTGACTGCAGCGTGGTAGGCGGCGTAAACCTTTTTGGAGTCGTGGCCACCGCGGCGCAGTTCAAAAATTTCTTCGTCGCTCATGTGCGCGACCATGGCGGCGGTGCGGGGGTCTTTGCCGAAAAAGTGCTTGCGGACATAGGCGCCGTCATTGGCCTTCATGGCCTGGTAGTCGCCGTCCAGGGTGTCCATCATCAGCTTTCGAAGGGCGCCGTCTTTGTCGCGCGCCAGCAGCGGGTCCCAGCTGCTGCCCCACAGCAGTTTGATCACGTTCCAACCGGCACCACGGAACTCGCCCTCGAGCTCTTGAATGATCTTGCCGTTGCCACGCACCGGGCCGTCCAAGCGCTGCAGGTTGCAGTTGATGACAAAAATCAGGTTGTCCAAGCCTTCGCGAGCAGCCAAGCCAATGGCGCCCAAAGACTCCACTTCGTCCATCTCGCCGTCGCCGCAGAACACCCACACTTTGCGGTTTTCGGTGTTGGCAATGCCGCGGGCATGCAGGTATTTCAAGAAACGCGCCTGGTAAATCGCCATCAAGGGGCCCAAGCCCATGGACACGGTGGGGAACTGCCAGAACTCGGGCATCAGCTTGGGGTGCGGGTAGCTCGACAAACCTTTGCCGTCCACCTCTTGGCGGAAGTTGAGCAATTGCTCTTCAGTCAAGCGGCCTTCCAGGTAGGCGCGGGCATAGACGCCAGGTGAAACGTGGCCTTGTATATAGAGGCAATCGCCGCCGTGGTTTTCACTCTCGGCGTGCCAGAAGTGGTTAAAGCCGGCACCAAACAAACTGGCCAAAGACGCAAAAGAGCCGATATGGCCACCCAGGTCACCGCCATCCACCGGATGGTGGCGGTTGGCCTTGACCACCATGGCCATAGCGTTCCATCGCATATAAGCGCGCAGGCGCTCTTCAATCTCCAGGTTGCCCGGCGCATGCTCTTGCTGCTCGGTCTCGATGGTGTTGACATAGCCCGTGGTGGCCGAGAACGGCATGTCAATGCTCTTCTGGCGCGCATGCTCCAGCAACTGTTCGAGCAGAAAGTGGGCGCGCTCCGGGCCCTCGGCCTCGATCACGGCGGACAGGGCGTCCATCCACTCGCGGGTTTCCAGGGCGTCGATGTCGCTGCCGACCTGAAACGGCGGCGTCGGGCTGGTGGGGGCTGCAGAGTTCGTCATGTCTGACCTCATGGTTTTGTTGTTAATGGTTCACTGTAGCGAGTTTCTCACAAGTTTAAAAAAATTTCAAATAATGCTTTTTCATCTCATAATATGAAATATTATCAACATTTCGCATTCGAATCTGGCTGTCAAGACAGCGACCTACACTAAGCCCATGCCCCTTGGTTCTTTCATCACACTGCCCCAACACCTGGCGATACCGGCCGTTAAACGTGCCCGGCGCTGGTGGCACCACCTGGCACCCCACCGCCAGGACTGGGTGGCCATGTTGGCGCCGCTGGCTGCGGTGGCAATGTTCATGGCCGCCATCGTGGCCGCTTTGGGCTACCTTCAAATCGAAGAAATGGACCGTGAACAACAGGCGGTTCAACGTGACGTGGAGTACACCCACCAACGCCTGCGTCTGCGCTTGCTGGAGCGCCAAGAGCAACTCGCACGCATCGGACGTGAAATTTCGAACCATGAAATCAGCGCAGAGGGCTTTCGTTCCCGCGTCGCCACGCTGCTCAACCAGTACCCCGAACTCCAAGGCGCCGCGTGGCTGGATGAGAAAAAACGCGTGCAAAGCAGCACCGGCTCTACCGCCACTTGGCTGTTTCACAGCCGCCCGAATGGGGCAGTCACACTGCAGGTCGACGGCGACACAGGCTTCAAACGTGCGCGGGAAACCCAACAAATCGTGTACTTGCAGCGCACCAAGATGGGCGAATACGCGCCCTTGCTTCAAATTTTTGTGCCTTTGATGAACGAAGGACGCTTTGCCGGTGTGCTGCTGGGTGAGCTCTCATTGGACGGCCTGTACCAATATGGCATTCCCAGCGAAATTTCCGCGCGCTATGCGGTGTCCCTACAAGACGCAAAAGGTGCCGTGTTGGCGGGTGTGGCACTGCCACTCAAAGAAAGCGTGGCACAAATGCCATGGAGGCGCAAAGCAAATACGTATGCCATGCCCATTTCACCCGTTGGATTGGACCTGACCATTCGGGCCCAGGCCTACCGTGCGTCCCAGGGTCTGATCGGCAGCGCCTTGTTTTGGCTGGTCAGCGCACTGGCATTGATGACCACTTGGATGCTGGTAGCCAACTGGCGCCACAGCCGCAAGCGCTTGCAAGCCCAACAGGCCTTGCTTTCTGAGACCAATTTTCGGCGAGCCATGGAAAACTCCATGCTCACCGGCATGCGGGCCATGGATTTGCAAGGGCGCATCACGTATGTCAACGCGGCGTTTTGCATGATGACGGGCTGGAGCGAATCGGAACTCGTGGGCAGAACCGCGCCGTTTCCCTACTGGCCAGAAAGTGATCGGGAGCAACTGACCGCCTTGCTCGACCAGGAGCTCGCTGGAAAAACGACGCAAGGCGGCAGTCAAGTGCGCGTCAAACGCCGCGATGGCGTAACGTTTGATGCGCGGCTGTATGTAGCGCCGCTTATTGACGCACTGGGCGCCCAGACCGGCTGGGTGACGTCCATGACCGACATCACTGAGCCCAACCGGGTACGCGAACAGCTGTCAGCTTCCCACCTGCGTTTCACGACCGTGCTGGAAGCCCTTGATGCCTCCATTTCGGTGGCCCCCCTGGGCAGCGACGAGCTGGTGTTCGCCAACAAACTGTACCGTCAGTGGTTTGGAACCCAGGCCGGCGGCCATTTGCAGCTCGTCGCGGAAGCCGGCATGCCGCAAACCAAAACGTCCCATGAAACCGCCGACGACGTAGACGTATTTGCGGGCTTTCCATTGAGTTCGCTACCCGACAGTGACTCCGAAAGCGCCGAATTGTTCGTGAGCAACTTAGGAAAATGGCTCGAAGTACGAACCCGCTACCTGAGCTGGGTCGACGGCCGCCTTGCTCAAATGGTGATCGCCACCGACATCACCAGCCGCCGCTTGGCTGAAGAACAAGCGGCGACCCAGGCCGAAAAAGCACAAACCGCCAGCCGAATGATCACAATGGGTGAGATGGCCTCCAGCGTGGCACACGAGCTGAACCAGCCGCTTACGGCCATCAACAATTACTGCAACGGCATGGTCTCGCGCATCCAGGAGCAGCAGATCACGCAGGAAGAACTGCTAGGCGCCCTCGAAAAAACTGCCAAACAGGCCCAACGCGCTGGAAAAATCATCCAGCGCATCCGCAGCTTCGTCAAGCGCAGCGAACCCAACCGCACACATGCCGATGTTGAAACCATGGTCACCGAAGCGCTTGAACTGGCCGAATTGGAACTGCGCCGCTTCAATGTGCGCCTGGTCAGTCACGTGGCAAATGATCTACCCACGCTCTTGGTCGATCGCATACTGATTGAACAAGTCTTGGTCAATCTGCTGCGCAATGCGGCAGAGTCGATTGATGCGGCTCAGCGGCTTGCTCCTGAACGCAACGTTGAACTCCAGGTCAATCCTTCTGCTTTTGAAGGTCGCCGAGGCGTGGAATTTGCCGTTCAGGACAGTGGCAATGGCATCGCCCCAGAAGTCATGGCACGCTTGTATGAAGCGTTTTATTCCACCAAGGCCGACGGCATGGGCATTGGCCTGAGCCTGTGCCGCTCTATCGTCGAGTCGCACCGCGGGCGTATGACAGCCCAGAACATCTACAATGGTTCGGAGGTTTCGGGGTGCAAGTTTCTGTTTTGGCTGCCTCTGGACTGACGGCGTCTGCCTGAAAATGGCGTGTGTAACCAGAATAACTACTTGACTTGGAAGCATTCATGAGCTTGATCCCGAAAAAAGGCACCGTCTACGTCGTGGACGACGACGAAGCAGTTCGCGACTCGCTGCAGTGGTTGCTCGAGGGCAAAGGCTACCGGGTTCGCTGCTTTGACTCCGCCGAGTCTTTCTTGAGCCGCTACGACGCGCGCGAAGTGGCCTGCCTGATCGTTGATATTCGAATGGGCGGTATGACGGGGCTTGAGCTTCAGACTCGCCTGATTGAAGTGCGCTCGCCTCTGCCCATCGTATTCATCACCGGCCACGGTGACGTCCCCATGGCAGTTGACACCATGAAAAAGGGCGCCATGGACTTCATTCAAAAGCCGTTCAATGAAGCCGAATTGGTGCCGCTGGTCGAAAAAATGCTGGAGCAAGCCAAGGAGTCTTTCGCGGGTTCGCAACTGGCCGCCAACCGCGAAACGCTGCTTTCCAAACTCACTCTGCGCGAGTCTCAGGTGCTGGAGCGCATTGTTGCTGGACGTCTGAACAAACAAATCGCAGACGACCTCGGCATCAGCATCAAGACGGTAGAGGCCCACCGCGCCAACATCATGGAAAAACTCAGTGCCAACACGGTCGCTGACCTTTTGAAAATCGCGCTCGGCCAAGCCGCTGCCAAAGCCTGAGCCTCTGTATTTGTTAACGGCAGCGCCGCGCTTGGCCCTGCTTCACCGACCTTTTGACTATGTCCACTAGCTCCTTTGCAACACAGGCCATCAACATTGACGGCGTCGCCCTTTCCGCCCAACTGCGGGAGGATGTGACTCGGCGCACTTTGGCGCTCAAAGCCCGCGGTATTACGCCCGGTTTGGCCGTGGTCTTGGTCGGCGACAACCCGGCTTCGCAGGTCTATGTGCGCAACAAGGTCAAAGCCTGCGCAGACTCCGGCCTGCACTCGGTCTTGGAGCGTTACGACGCTGACATGACCGAGGCCGCTCTGTTGGCACGCATCGACGCGCTGAACAAGGACCCCAGTATCCACGGCATCCTGGTGCAACTGCCTGTGCCCGCGCACATTGACGCCAACAAGGTGATCGAGGCGATTTCACCTTCCAAAGACGTGGACGGCTTTCACATTGCCAGCGCTGGCGCCCTGATGGTCGGCCAGCCCGGCTTTTTGCCCTGCACGCCTTATGGCTGCATGAAGATGCTGGAATCCATTGGCTATGACCTGCGCGGCAAACACGCTGTGGTGATAGGCCGCAGCAACATCGTGGGCAAACCCATGGCCATGATGCTGCTGCAAAAAAACGCCACCGTCACCATCTGCCACAGCGGCACCAAAGACCTGAAGGCAATTACCCAGCAGGCCGACGTCATCGTCGCAGC
>CAIYRQ010000160.1 GCA_903928635.1 uncultured beta proteobacterium
GTAAATCGGCTTATCGGCATACAACGCCATGCACTGGCCGCCGGCAAAGGGCAGGGCGTCCACCACGTGGGCATGGACGCCTAACAGGCCGAGTTCGAATACCTGGAACAGCCCCACGGGGCCGGCGCCGATGATGAGCGCGTCGGTCTGGATGGGGGCTTGGGACCGGTCCAAGGCGGGCAACCGCTTTAGCGGATCAGCTCAGACAGCTTGTCTGTCTTGTCTTTCCACTCTTCTGCCTCGGGCAGGGGCGATTTGCGTTTGGTGATGCTTTTCCAGGTGGGCAACTTGGCCAGCTCGGCGTTGAGTTGGGTCATGTGCTGCTGGTCATGCGGCACGTCTTCTTCGGCGTAGATCGCGTTGACTGGGCATTCGGGAATGCACACGGCGCAGTCGATGCACTCGTCGGGGTCAATCGTCAGAAAGTTGGGGCCTTCGCGAAAGCAGTCCACGGGACACACGTCCACGCAGTCGGTGTATTTGCACTTGATGCAGGCTTCGGTAACGATATGGGTCATGGGTGTGCGTTGCGTTAAGACGGGACGGTTTCGCGAGCGCGAAACCCCGTATTTTATTCGATCAACAAAGCCCCGGCCGTGGCATGGCTGGCTGTGTCCACCAGGATCAAAGCACCCAGCACGCGCGACTGCGCAAAGCCCATGGCGGCAATGGGTGCCTGCAGGGCCAGGGTGATGTGGCCGATGGCGTTGGGCTCGAGCTCAGTGGTTGGGCTTTGGGCCAGGGTGTTGACGTCAATGCGGTAGTCAATGCGCTGCACCTTGGCCTTGACCCAGCGGTGGCCGTGCAGCGCCCAGTAGGTGCGGCCGGTAACCAATGGCGCGTCGTCCATCCAGGCCACGATGCCGCTCACGGTTTGGCGGCCTTGCAATTCGGCGGTGTCGGCCAGCAGCCAGTCGCCGCGCGACACATCGACCTCGCGGTCCAGCACCACGCCTGCGCCATGGTTGGCGTGTACCGCCTGGGGCTGGCGCACGTGGTTGAGCACCTGGGCAATGGTGGCAGTTTTGCCGCTGGGGAACACGGTGACGTTTTGGCCGACTTGCGCATGGCCATTGGCGACGCGGCCCCAAAACACACGGCGGCCCTGGCTGGTGTCGCTGGAGCTGGAGAATTTTTCCACCCACTGCACCGGAAACGCCAAGGGCAGGGCACCGTCAGCCGGCGTGACCGGCAGTTGCTCCAGCAGCTGCAACAGGCTTTGGCCCTGGTAGCCACACCAGCCCGGTGTGGCGCTGACCACGTTGTTGCCTTGCAGGGCGGAGATCGGAATGGTGGCGGTCACTTCAATGCCAGCCTCTGATGCAAAGGCCAGCAGCGCTTGGCGGATTCGTTCAAAGGCCTCGGTGGCACGGCCGGGCTCGGCGGGGTCTTCCAGAGCGTCCAGCTTGTTGACGGCAAACACGATGCTGGGCACGCGCAGGAGTTTGAGCAGCAGCGCATGGCGGCGGGTTTGCGGCAAGAGCGTGACTTGGGAAACGTCTTTCCACTTCAATTTGGTGGCATCCACCAACACCACGGCCGCATCGGCGCTGCTGGCGGCCGTGACCATATTGCGGGTGTACTGCTCATGGCCGGGCGTGTCGCCAATGATGAACTTGCGCGCGGGGGTCGCAAAGTAGCGGTAGGCCACATCAATGGTGATGCCTTGCTCGCGCTCGGCAGACAGGCCGTCGGTGAACAGCGCCAAGTCAGCGGCACCGCTCTTGGACACATTGGCCAGTTGGTCTTGCAGCACCGAGCGGCTGTCCACCAGCAGGCGGCCGATCAGGGTGCTTTTGCCATCGTCAACCGAGCCGCAGGTGATGAACTTGAGCGCCGCGTGGCGGTCCAGGTCGGTGGACTCGAGGGCGCTATGGGGGAATGCGAGGGTCGTCATCAGAAGTAGCCGTCTTTCTTGCGTTTTTCCATGGAGGCTTCGGAGGTTTTGTCGTCCATGCGGGTGGCTCCGCGTTCGCTCACGTCCGAGTCCAGCGTTTCTAACACCACGTCTGCGGCGTTGGCCGCCAGACTGGCCACCGGGCAGGTGCAGGTGATATCGCCCACAGTGCGAAAACGCACATCGCGCATTTGCACGCTCTCATCGGGCAGTGCCGGGGTCAAAGGGGTGACTGGAACCAACAGACCTTTGCGTTCCACCACGGCACGTTGGTGGGTGTAGTAGAGCGAGGGCAGAGCGATGTTTTCGCGATCAATGTACTGCCACACATCGAGCTCGGTCCAGTTGGAAATGGGGAACACCCGGAAGTGTTCGCCTGGCTGCAAGCGGGTGTTGAACAGGGTCCACAGTTCAGGCCGTTGGGCCTTGGGTTGCCACTGGCCAAAGCTGTCGCGGTGGCTGAAGATGCGTTCTTTGGCGCGGGCTTTTTCCTCGTCGCGGCGGGCGCCGCCGATCAGGGCGTCAAACCGGAATTCTTCAATCGCCTCGAGCAGCGTGACCGACTGGTGCACATTGCGGCTCTCACCAGGGTGCGACAGGCGCACCGTACCGCGGGCCATGGAGTCTTCCACACTGCGAACAATGAGCTCTGCGCCCAGCTCTTTGGCGCGCAGGTCGCGAAAGTCGGTGACTTCGGTGAAGTTGTGCCCGGTGTCAATCATCAGGAGTGGAAACGGAAAGCGTCCTGCGCCAAAGGCTTTTTCTGCGCAGCGCAGCATGACCAGCGAGTCCTTGCCACCCGAAAACAACAGCGTGGGGCGCTCAAAGGTGGCAGCGACTTCGCGCAGGATGAAAACTGTTTCTTCTTCCAGCGCATCAAGGTGCTGGTTGCTGATGCGGGACAGCAATTCGGGGGCAGTGGCGGCGTTCATAGCGGTATTCGATTCCATAAAAAGGGGTGCGGGGCTCAGGCTTTGACGTGCAGGCCGCACTCTTTGGCGGATTCGTTTTCCCACCACCAGCGTCCGGCGCGGAAGTCTTCGCCCATCGAAATCGCGCGGGTGCAGGGCGCGCAACCCACGCTGGGGAAAAACTCGTCATGCAAGGGGTTGTAGTCCACCTGGTTCTGGCCGATGTAGTGCCACACGTCGCCCCAAGTCCAGTCGGCCAAGGGATTGAATTTGGCAATTTCGGGCGCGCTTGTGTCCAGCAAGGGCACGTCGGCGCGGGCATTCGACTGCTCGCGGCGCAGACCGGTAATCCAGGCACGCTGGCCCTGCAGCGCACGCGCGAGCGGCTCCATTTTGCGAATGTCGCAGCAGGCCTTGCGCAGCGCCATGGTCTTGTAAATCGCATCCTGGCCTTCGTTTTTCACGAACTGAATCACGGCTTCGTGCTGCGGCCGGAACACCCGCACCGAGGCGCGGGAATGTGCCTCGGTCCGCTCCAGCAGTGCCAATGTTTCGTTGTGCAATGCGCCGGTTTCCAGCACGAAGATCGAGATGTCAAGTTGCAGCGCATTGATCAGGTGGCTGATGACCACGTCCTCTGCGCCCAGGCTGGAGGCTTGCGTGCACGGGCTGTAATCGGCAGCCGCTTGCTGCAGCAGCGCGCGGGTGCGATTGAGCTTCTGCTCAAAGTCAGCGCTCGGCGCAGCGTTGCGGGCGATGGCGCTGCTCGCGCCGGAGGAAATGTTCGATGTCAGCATGGGATGCTCTTTGTGGGAGGGGCGGGGCCCTCGGTGCAATAGGCTCGAGGTTCAGGCCGCTTGGTGGAAGCGGGGTGTGCCCAGCGCGTCACCTTGGTAGAAGCCGGTGTAATGATTTAACAGTTTTTGCCCGTGCACCGCGTCCTGGTCGGGGCGCAAGATGGCACTGCTGAAGCCGCTGCGCTGCATTTGCAGCAGTTGGTCAATCAGCACATCGCCATGCGCGCGAATGTCGCCGGTAAAGCCCCGGCGGCGCAGCACATAGGCTTGGCTGAAGGCGCGTCCATCGGTGAATTTTGGAAAATCGAGTGAGACCAAAGTGACGCCGTCCAGTGCAACCGTGTGAGCGTCCACATCGTTGGCCAGCACCAGGGTGTGTGCGTCGGCGGCATCTGCCACCGGAAGGTCGTGGGCGTGAATCAGAGTGAGTGCCATGGAATCTTGTACTTGTTACGTGGAGGGCGCTCAGGCCGCTTGTTTGGCAGTGGCGTAGCGCGCGCTGTTGGCTGCGGTTTTGAAGGCATCAAAGCCCACCCGCTGCAGGGTGTCGATGAAGTTTTCACCGGCGTCGCGCTGGTCTTTGTAGACGTCGAGCACCGCTTCAATCACATCCACCACCTCGGCGGCTGCAAACGAAGGACCAACCACTTTGCCGGGGCGCGCCGGACCGCTCAAGGTCGAACCATCAGACCCGCCCAGGGTGACCTGGTACCACTCCTGGCCGTCTTTGTCCACGCCCAGAATGCCGATGTGTCCGCTGTGGTGGTGGCCGCAGGAGTTAATGCAGCCGCTGATGTGCAGGTCAATCTCGCCCAGGTCAAACAGTTCGTCCATGTCCTGGTAACGCTCGGTAATGGCGGCGGCCAGGGGCAGGGAGCGGGCATTGGCCAAGGCGCAGTAATCGCCGCCGGGGCAGGCAATCATGTCGCTCAGCAAATGGATGTTGGCGCGCGCCAGGCCCACGGCCTTGGCCGCGTGCCACAGGTCAATCAGCTGGTCCACCCGGACCCAGGGCAAAACCAGATTCTGGTCGTGGTTGACGCGTGCTTCACCGGCAGAAAAACGGTCCGCCAAGTCTGCGCTGGTGCGCAGCTGGTCGGCAGTCGCGTCGCCAGGGGCTTGGCCCAGGCGCTTGAATGACAGCGTCACGGCGCGCAGGCCGGGGTTTTTGTGGCTGGCCACGTTTTGCGCGAGCCAGCGGCCGAATTCGGGGGTGGATTGTGCGAGTGCGCTCAGGGCGTGTTCGGCCGCGCTTTGCGCCGCTGCCGAGACGGTGTGCACGCTGGGCGCTACAAAGCAAGCACTCACGCGGTCCAGCTCGGACTGCGGAATAGTGTGCTTGGCACCGTCGGCCAGAATGCGCTGGTA
>CAIYRQ010000161.1 GCA_903928635.1 uncultured beta proteobacterium
CTCGAATCAGTCGAGAAAATCAGTGCATTGCAATTTCTGAGCTGCCTACGCGGCAGTGAACCTGGTGGATTAGGTGTTCTTTCAATTGAGCAGTTTCTGAGCTGCCTACGCGGCAGTGAACTGAAACCGATAACCGAACCATACAAGCATATTTTTCTGAGCTGCCTACGCGGCAGTGAACTGACCGCTACAGGGATCACCAACATTACCCCATTTCTGAGCTGCCTACGCGGCAGTGAACTCAACTTATTATCATCTAAAACTATGATAGTAAAGCGTTTTCATGGCTTTTCCTAAAGTTACCCCTTCAAAAAAACAAACGCGTAAGTGCTTGATCTGTAAGCACTTACGCGAGGCCTCAAAAAAAGGGTCAGAACCAAGGGATTGTGGCTGTTGTGCTCAATCCATATGTATTGAATAGTCCATCAGTTGCAATACTTGCTAGCTCGCAGCGCAAGAAGAGTCTGAATGTATGGGCTGTGCTGGTGCTACGCAGAACCACAAACGGTAACTTCAATGTTTCTGCGCAATTGTCAGGTACGCGGGCAAGCGCTTCTTCTGCAGTCAGCCCGTGGCGTTTAATTTGCCGTCTTCGTAATCGCTCCGGGTTGCTTTTGGCTTGTACACGACTAAAGTACCGATAGCCAACTGATGATGGCACTATAGCCAAAGCCGAGGAGTGGATGTGATCCTGCAACGCACCTAACCAAGGCAAAGCCATAAGCCGCTGCAAGTCAACTTCCTTGGCACAAAGGCGAAGTCGTGTGCCGAGGCAGGCAGGGCTTTCGGCATAGTCAGGAAAGCTAACACCAATGGTGCTGCTATTGAGTTGCACCAGTGCTAGGTGCAGCTTGGAATACAAAGCTGCCATTAGTTGGTGAGGGGTAATTTCTGGATCTGGCCGCAGAAGAATGTCCAGGTAATGAGACATCATTTTTTACTCCTTGCCTGCGTCGCCAAACACACCGCCACGAATCAGCGTGGCCATTACAAAGTGCTGCTGCTCGTCGGCGGGCACCTTATCCTTGAGTAACCAGTTGTCTAACAGGCTGTAAAAGTCTAGCTTGTCTGTCGGGCGTCGGCAGGCCTTCCCCAGCGTCGTAACCGAGCCATAGGGCTCCACGGCAATCGGACCAAGTTCTTTAACGTCAGTGTGCCAGGTGTCGATGGTGCGAATGGCGTTGCCCAGTTTTTGCGAGTGCATACCGGCTAAGCCGTTTACTTCGTACAGCGTCTTGCTTTTGCTTTTGCTCCTGTCCAGAATCAATTCCTGTGATGGGTAAACTTCCTGACCAGCACCCAGACGTGCAAAGGCCGTTACCTGCAACAGTACATTGCTGGTTCCTTCAAGTCCTTGGGAAATTAGGGCACCAAGTTCCTTTAGTTCGGCTGCAGCGATACTAGAGTCAAAGTTCCGTAACGACAATGCGAGTGCATCAAAGGTCCATGTCTTTTGTGCGATGCCTTTGACCATATGCTGCACTCGCACCTCAACCTGCTCCGCTCCTACACGGTTACGCCACAAATAGCGGCCGTTGGCCAAGTTGTGTGCGTAGCGTCTCGCCAACTCACTGAAGCCAACGCGTTGAACATAGCTCTCTACGGTGTTTAGCAGCTTGGTTTGGTATGCTGCATTGTTGCATGCACTGGGCTTGCCTGCGCCTCCCAAGACTCGTAGCGTAAAAGTTATCTTCATGGTGTCTGCTTCAGCTGGCAAGGCAGCCACATCCACTGTTTGCAGGTTGGGGTTTTCAATTGCTGCATCCAACTTTCCAGGGTCTTGGCCCGCGGTTTTCAGGCGGTTGGAGATGGTGCCACGCACAGATTTTTCCTTTATGGTCACAGGCGCCCAGGCGGTGGCGTCTTCACGCTTACCCCAAGTGCCTGAAAAGAACACTGCATCCGATGGATCCAGTTTGCGTTCAAAAGCTAGGACGGATGCGGTCTTGAGGGTGTTAGTCGTAGTAGTCATTTAGTTTATTCCTTAATATGAAAGAGATTTCAGACAGTGGCCGTGTCGGCCAATATTTCAGCGGTATAGTCATTGCAGCAGCTATAAACGGCCTGCGTGTCGCCTTCAGTGCTGGCGTACCACAGCAAGTCATCCAGTTTTTTCAGTCGGTGCGGGCTGACCCATTGCCCGATGGACCAAAGCGTTTCCACAAAGCGAAACGGCGTGTTGTCATCGCGTGCGTTGACGACACTGCCAGCAGGGTGTAATTCTGAAAGTGCGGCGTAGCCGACTGGAATGGGCACGATCCAGCCGGGGCGTAAATCGGTCTGCCATTCGCTTGGGCTTCCCTCGACTGCGTCCAATCCAGAAATAGCACGGTAGTTCAAGCGTGACAGGTCCAGCCAGGCGTCCAGCGCATTTGCTTCAGGTGTCACCTTTTGCATTTCCGCTAGCCGTTGTTGCAAGAGGTCATCGCGCGAGACCAATGTAAAACCGGGAAGGCAGCGCCTCATCAGTTGCTGGAATTGCTTGCTCTTGTCCGCATCATCCTCCGCCTCCAGTTGCAGCATGGGCTTGACGCTTCGCGTCCGAGCCATGGGCAGTGCGGGCATAACACTACCACCCGCCAGACGCATGCCCGCCAGCGTGTGTGCCACCATGTCCACGAGCGCCTGTCGCTCCGCTTCGCCCAGTTTGCCTGAGCTCAGCAGTACATCAAACACCAGACTCAGCTCTAGATGCACGCGGCCCTCTTCTATGATGCCTGCCGTGCTGCCGTCTGCCAGCACAGGGTTGCGGGTCAGATGAAAGGCACGCGTGTAGTCCCCAGTTGTGACCTGTGCCTCAAAGCCATGGCACACCACACCCACAGAGCGGAACGCAATGCCGGCCTCGGGACCCAAGCGTCTTTCCAACCCTGTCATCAGGCCTAGAAAGGCTGTCATAGACGGGAAACCCCATGTCATAGGGCTAGAAATGGCATTGGCATTTTGCACGCGGATGCGGGGCAACAGCAACATCGCCGAGTGCTGCGGAACGCTACCCGAATTAAGGGTTTCGAGGCTCATATGGACTCCCGCTCATAGGTGGCAAACTGCTCGCGAGCCAGCTTGCGCCAGAACAGGAACTCAGGGTCGCCGACGGGCAAGGGATTGTGAAGTTGAGCATTCACCCAGCGTGCAAAATCGGACGCAATGCTGTCTGCAGCTTCGTCGTGATCAACGGCACCGGAGGTTTGCGCATCTGGGTCCAACCATGCGCGCTGGTCGACGGTCAACAAGCAGTCTTCGGTCTGGCTCCAACCGGGCTCAAGCGTCAGCAGTTCAGCCTGAAATTGCACTAGTTCTTCAGCCAGACTTTGCACCCACTCGCGCACCTTCCTGCGCGTTAACTCGTTCGAGGGAGGGGCGCTTTGCAAGAACAGCCTTAAGGCACGCACCTGCCGCGACACGGCATAGCGGTGACCATACACCCTGAACAACGAGTGGACTCGCAGCGGTGGCCGCACGTCTTCCGATTTCCAGACCGGCGGAACGGATGCCAGCAAGCAGTTGTCACCACGCCGCTCGCTGTTAAGTTGGCTGATGTTCTGGGGCTTGGTACCGCCCAGTTTTTGAACCGCCAATTGCGGGTACTCGCGCACAGGGCGGGAATGATGTGTACCCGCTTTGCGTGCAACTCGGGCTGCCTTGGCCTCTTCGCTAAAGCGGTCGTTCTGTAACTGCTGGTAGACACTGTGGACGAGTAGAGTTGGATAAAGTGGCGCGAGCAAGTGAAACGCACTTTCGTCGTGTGCATCGTTGCCGACTAGCCAATACAACTGCTTGGCCATTGAATGTGATGCAGGCGTTGGACATCGGTCGTCACCAATGGCGATCAATACTGCGCGGACAGATGAAGCGTCTTTACCAATACAACCTAACGCAATTGCTACCTCCATATCGCCTTCAATCAGCCAATTAAGGAAGGACCGGTTTTCAAACTGTGCTGATAACAACCGATTTAACTCGTATATCTTTTTGACATACGCACCATTGCCCGTAGTGTCCGGGTGTGTATCGTCATGGAGTACATGCGAGCCGACAGCAAGTGTCTTCGGCAGCAAACTTGGCCTGACTTTTAAATTGGTTGTAAGCCGTGCCTTTGCATCGGGATAGGTGGGTTTTAAAAGGTGGCTTGCAAGTTGAATCTGCCCCGCTGCCAGAATTGCCGCATTGAGCAAGGCTGGAAGTTGATAGTTGCCACTATCGTGAATATCCGCTCGACGTTTCTCCGCTGCGCTGTCAGTACCTTTGATTTTTGAAAGAGCCTCCTTTCGGCGCTCTGCAAGATGCGCATTGACTGCCTCTTGCGCTGTTCTGGTTCTCTTGTTGGGAATTTCTTCAGACATATCTTCCTCTATGGTTAAGTTGCGACAAACTACTGTGCCCACAAGTGTGACACCTACCTCCTCTTTGAAAAACCTAACACGGGATGTGACAACCAACCCGCATCGTTGTTGATGACGTTGACCGTACCGAAACGCTCGGCACAGCGCCGTAAGGGCATGTCCATGGACTCTGCCAATGCTTGGAGTTCATTCATGTATTCGACCACACCCCAGGGCGTGATGCGTACCCCTCGAGTGGCTGCATCCGAAATACGAGCATGTAAGGCCCGCTCCACTTCTACATACAGCTTTTCACCACGCCTGCCCTGTTTGACATCCAGCACCTGGTGCAGTACATCGTGATCGTCGTCCTCATCCGGTAATAGAACCAGTGTGATCTCTTGTTGGCCAGCGTTGTGCCTAAATGGCTGTTGCTGCGGTAGCAGACCGGTTAGCAATGCGTCCTTTGGCGACAAATTCCACCAGGTGCTGGCATTCGCATGTGGCACGAGCAAGGCGCTAACTGACCCTCGCGCTTGGCGACCTTTTGGCGGGGTTGGTACATTAGACTGCGGTAGCATTTGCTTGCGCATACGGGCGTGTTCCAAATCCACCAGCTTCTCCTGAGGTCTAAGCGCTTCTGGCGCAGGGCTCAGGATGCGGGGGCGGGCGTCCATTGTGGTTAGTTCGTCTGCATCTAGCAGGTTGCGCAAGTCGTGGCTTTTGAGGCGGAACGGGCCATCGTTGGCCTCGAACCCGGGCCAGCGAAATGCGGCCTCGGTTGGGTGAGTGAAACTGCGCAGGTTGCGTGTAAATACATGCACGTTGGTGCTGCCGCACTCGCCCGCACGGTGACGACGCACCCGACCCAGCAGTTGGATCAGCGAGCGAACAGAAGACGGTTCCACAACTGCCCAGTCGTAGTCATGATCACGCCCCACTTCAGTGACCGGCGAGCCCAGTACGATGAAAAGGTGGTCGTCTTCCGCGCTGCCATCTAGGCGCTCGCGCACTGTTGGCAACAAAAAAACAGCATCTGGTTGCTGCCGCTTTAGGGTGCTGTCGAGTTGGCGCTCAATGGCTGAACGGATCAGCAGTGGGTGCCGCGAGTGGTAAACGCAAAGATGAATGCGCAGACTTTCAGGCGCACCTTGCTCAAACATGGCCAGCGCTACGCTGATAAGCGGCTCCACATTAGCCATGCGCACTAGTCCGAAGCTGACGCGCTTGCCGGTTTGCGGGTCGATGCTGTAGTGCTGCGTGTGCAGACTGGATACGGATTTGATGATTGCGGCGGCCATGGTTGCGCAGGCCTCATCGCGACGCGCGCTCAAGCCTTCCAGTGCGACCAGCGCTAGCCTGCGACGTGGCTCCTTCGCCTGTTGCCCCAGTGCACGTGCGCGTTGCATTACAAAGTCTTGGTGTTCCTTTTCAAAGACGGACGGGTCTGCGCAGGAAGCGTGGCTTTGTCTAAATTCGTCTATCCAAAGACAGCAAATCGGTGTGGTGGCTCCGGACTCCAAAGGGTGCACCCCTCGGTTGGACTGAAACTGGCTTCGGCCTTTGTTATAGGCTTCAAACAGGCCTTGAACCAGTGCAGGTGGCAAGGTGGCCGAAGATAGAAGTACTCGCGCACCTAGCAAGCCGGCCCAGTGCACCAGGCGGGTTAGAGCCGGCAAGTCGCTCAGGTCAAAGTCGTCAGGTTCATCAAGAACCAAGTCTCCACTTAGCAGGCGCAACATGGGCGCAATCTGGCGGCCGCCGCGTTGGCTTTCGGTGGCGGGGGTCAGGTGGTCAATGGTGCACACCAAAATGGGCGCGAGCAGTAGTTTGCGAATCTCGGGGTCGGCCACGGCATGCTTTAGCAGCGGATGCTGGTCAGTGCGGCCTTCAAATAGAACGTGGCCATCCTCTTCCAGCAGAGCTTGGCCAGAGGCTGATCCCTTGTTTTCCGCCAGGCTCTCAAAGTGTTCAAAGAGTGCGCGGTTGGCGCTGCCGCCGACTCGAATTGCCAGGTCTTCACCGTCCAGACCCAGCAACTGACGAAAGGCTTGACCGGTTTGCAGAGTAAGCGTGCGCAGCCCCATAGCGAATGCGCAGCGCATGCCTTGCTCTGGGTCAGCCAGTGCGTACATCACACGCGCGTTGGCCAATGTCTTACCGCAACCGGTGGAGGCCATGTTCACGATGAAGGCACCATGGGCTAGGCTGGTCAAGCGCACGCTAGCAGCAATGTCTGCAGCCTTATCCTGCCAACGGAAGCGGTCGATCTCGGCGCGTTGCTTGAGTTTGCGTTGTTTGCCTAGGCGTGGCAGGTGCTGCTCAAACTTGGGCAGAAAGCGGGCTACTTCGGCGCCATGCTGGGCCACACCCAGCAGGTGTTCATCCAAGGTCTGGTTTGCCTTGCCACCATCACGGGTGTTGGCGACCAGCGGGCTGGCGTTCCTTATATTGACACGCCCCGTTGCGGGTTTACCGTTGTCAGCCAGTTCCAGACTGGAATAATGGTGGTCCGCCAGCATCAGACAGAGTCGGCCAAGGTGCAGCACAAACGGGTTATTCATTAGACCGCAGGCCTGCTCTTTCCCTGCATATCCCTTAAGTCGACGCGCTATGCGAGAGGCACGGTGCTTCCATTCAGGGGTAGAAACCGGCAGGCCATAAGGAAAAGTCCAATACGGTTTGAGTGTCTCCCTTGTGGCTTTCTTGAATTCATCTTCATTCCAGCTTGCTTCCAAGCGCGTCAAGGAGTCTTGGAGCAGACTGCTCTGAAACACCTCGCCAAAAGGAAGAACTGGAAGGCGATGATGACTGACCACCAGCCAGCCTAGCGCCTGCGCGAGAGGTGCATGGGCCATGCATGCAAATGGCGAAGGATTGGGAACCTGGGGGCTGTCTTTGTGCAAGCGAGAAAGCCATGAAGCATCGTCTACAGGGCTAGGGGCCGAAAGCCGGTCCAACCATGTGGCATCGTCGTCGCTTCCTACGAAGGCCTGCAGCAAACGTAGCGAAACCCATTCGTGCCTTATAAGGTTACGACCACTCATCTTGCCATTCAACCGGTCTTGGAACGCCTGTATTGACTTACCCAAATCGTGCATCAAACCAGCCATATCAGCCAAAAGGCGAATTAGCTCACCGTTATGCCAATCGTTCTGGTCCTGTTTCCGAAGTAGGTTACGTTTAGTAATGTTGGTAGGTACCGCGCCTTGGTCGTTGAATTGCGACACATCGCCTACGGTCCAAAGTAGTTCGGTATGGTTCATTCCCCGAATCCAATGGCATGCTACAGCCGTGTTCTTGCGAGCCGTTTTGCGTAGCAACTTGCGCAAGGTGTCCAGGCCCTCTTGGGTTATCGGGGTTTGCCATGTGCGGTCGCCACGCCGCTCGGCAAACTGGTCGAGGATGCGGCGAGTCTCCGTAAGGGCACGCTTTTCACATTGGGAGATAAGCAGGATGTTCATGGCTCAGCTAGTTTTGTTAGCTAATGCCATTTGGCTGACAGTTGCTGCTGTGCTTTTAATCACATCTATCATGAAGTCGAGGGCCTCGGCGCGAGTCAGTGCATCAATGCAGGCATGTCGAAATTCCTGTTCAGTGTGCCCTTGCGTCGAGGATAAGAACGCCTGGGGCAGGATGATGGCGTCTTTGATCAGATCCGCAACATCAAACACCAGGCCACCCCGTCGCGTTTTACCATGCAATACTGCAAGTGCATGCGGCAAGCCCAGCACCCAAGCGGCAGTGGCGCCCAAGCCATAGGCAAGGTAGTTGCCATGATTGAGGAATTGGTTCGCAGCATCCAGATTGTTGCCCTGTTTGTCCCGGGTAAAGTCGCCATAACCCGATCCAATGCTTGCCAGACGATACAGTTGTTTGGTGAGTCGCCCCTCTTCGGTCAGCAATGCGGTGACATCTGGTGATGTGCGGATGGCAGTTGTACTGGCCTGAACCAACGCACCCAGCTCATTTAGGTTGGCTCCAAAGCCTTGTTCCTTTAGTGATTTACTGCGGGACCAATGCTCTTTCAAGCGTTCCATGCGGGCCAACTGAAAAGAGCGTGCAGCAGCAAGGCGTAGAGAGTCATCAAACCAAAAGCTTGTCCATTGTTGCAGATACTCTGTAGGACGGTATTCGCTTTGTCCGGGAATCCATGCGACTTCTAGACATTGCTCAGTGCCAGCAAATAGTGGTGTTCCTCCAGCACCACAAAAGCCGAGCATGACTCCAGCTTTGGCTAACTCACGTACCGCCGCCTGAGTTATAGAGGTGCCCGTGCCAAGCATCATGGTGGTCGTGTTGGCTATTGGAATATTCCAGAAAAGTGATTCTTGACCTCGTTCTGTAACGTATTCAACACGTCCGCCATTTACTAAAACCCGACAATATTCCAAGTAGTAAATATTGGCACGCTTAGAGTGAAGGATAGACTTCAGGTCTTGACTTTTGATATCTTTTCCAATTAAATTCGCCATTATTTAGATTTGAGTAAATAAATTTGATTATGATAAATTAAATTGACTATTGTCAAACAATTAGTGCTAAAGTCAATCTACATTCAGAATTTGGGTAGTCGCCCAGGCCAACCTGCTAGCTCAGTAAGGTGGAAAAATAATGTGGCCCTAGGGGCAATTAAAAAGCGACAGCCCTCCCTTGATGAGGGCTTTTTTTATGGGTGGATTTCTTCCGTACTTGCCAGACCCAGACACACGTCGAATTGGCTAAAAAAAGGAGAACGCGATGTCCGCATCGTCTGGTATTTTTGCTCGTTTGGGCCTTGTGGGATTGAGCTCTTTGGAGGCCCCCATCTTGGCGTCTCTGGTCACACAAAGCCCTTTACTTCTCATTGGGCCTCACGGTAGCGGTAAATCCCTTTTATTGGAGCGAATTGCCGAGTCTTTGGACTTGTCTTGGCGGCATTACAACGCAAGTCTTCTAAATTTTGATGACTTGGTGGGTTACCCCATGCCAGACAGTTCAGGTCAATTGAAGTTCATTCAGACTCCTGCATCTGTTTGGGGTGCTCAAGCGGTCTTTATTGATGAAATATCCAGAGCTCGGGTCGATATTCAAAACCGACTTTTCCCGATCATTCATGAGAAAAAAGTCCAAGGCTTGCCGCTCACTGAGTTGCAGCACCGCTGGGCTGCGATGAACCCGCCCCCAGACCGAGAGGACGACAACCCTCAAGGAGATTATGCAGGGAGCGTGGAGCTCGATTTAGCGCTTGCAGACCGGTTTCCTTTTCAGGTGCGAATGCCTGATTGGAGTAAATTCTCAGAGGAAGACCAGGGCAGGGTGATTCTGTCATTCCAGTCCAAGATTGACCTTGGCATCAAAGCTGATTTGGCCAAAGTCTTGTCAGATGCCAGGGATTGTCTCCCTACGGTCACCGCTCAGTGGTCTGAGGGTGTGGCAAGGTACGTCAGGATCATCTCTCGTATTTTGCTGGATGCCAAGCGGACTTTAAGTGCCAGGCGTGCCTCTATGCTTGCCCGAAACATTTTGGCGGTCCACGCCGTGCTCAAATCATTGAAAGCCAATGGCATGGGGGACGAATCAGACTCACCCATTGGTCCATCAAATGGCCAGTTGCCGACGGATATCAAGGAACTGACCCACCCTAGACGGTTCTTGGCTTCTGTTCTACCCAAGACTTCAAAGAAGGAGAGCCTCTCCGATGCCACTTGGATCGCACTCTTGAACAGCATGCCTTTTGCTGCAAGTGGGATCAATTTGGACGAGGGGATGCTGCTTAGAGCCCATAAAGAGGCCTGGAAGCTTGCCGACATGAACCCCAACAGCCCCTTGTTGATGATCTTGAACACCACCGACCCCTTGGAGCGTGTCAAGCTCGCGGTGAGCGCCAAAGGCTTGCCAGAGGGCGAGTTGACAGAAATCGTGGTGGACGCTCTGACCAACCAGCCCATTGGGGCCAAACACGCCTTGGCCGAGTGGCTTTTTGAATCCAAGTCGGTGGCAAAGTTGTCTGTCGTAGCAGCGGACGAGGCCGCCAAGGTCTACCGAGAATTGACCTGTTTGCAAGAAATACACGAGTCCACCACACCGCTGTCTTTGAGACATAAGATTTGGCAACGCATTGAGCAAAAATTGGGCGTTCTGACTGGCGAAGAGGACAAGGCCGAGCGACTGGCCAATATGCTCTCAGCTCTGTTCAGCAGCAAACAGTTACAAGACCCTGAAGATGTTGACCGAGCGCTCAATGCATTCAGTTTCACCCAAGCTCGTTTGTTTGGGAGCACAGTATGAAAGGCCGCCCCTCCAACTCCGCTCACTACTCTTCAGTTGAAGCTGCACCCCTGCTTCACAACAGCGGTTGGGCG
This sequence comes from uncultured beta proteobacterium, assembly GCA_903928635.1. GTDB lineage: Bacteria > Pseudomonadota > Gammaproteobacteria > Burkholderiales > Burkholderiaceae_C > Allorhodoferax. Next base: position 10,667 of record CAIYRQ010000161.1, read on the forward strand.
CCACGGGCTAATATTTCATGGCATGGTTTTAAAAGAAAAAAAGTCATGGAAGAAGAGGTCCTGATCCAAGAAGCCAAAAACAAGGGCACATGGCTCACTTGCTCTTTCACTGTTCATAGGACCCACCCCCTTTACACCAAGGATTGGAACAACTGTGGGATCATACTTCGTGCTTTGGAGCCAGAACATGCCTTAAATGAGAGCGAAGCGAGGGTTGAATTGCTCAGTCGCATCGAGGCCCATGCACAATTTTTGAAGTGGCCGGCGTTCTTAATGACCTCGGACGATTTCAATCCAACCGAAGGGGTGGAGTTGAGTCATCCCTTGACCACTTTTGTGGCATTGGCCAAGTCTACGGGAAGTGTGTGGATGAAAGATCGAGAGCCTAGACTAGCTCCTTTGCACAATCCTACCCCAGTTGCTCAGGGCAGTACAGGACACAACGTCTATATTCAGTGGAAAACGGGTCTATTTTTTCCCAAAGGACTCCCATCTGGACTCTTACAAATAGTGAAGGGTGAGTACGTACAGAGGCTCAAAGAGGAAAAGAACGCCGAACGTGCGGCTGAAATAGCCGCTAAAAATGTACCCCAAAAGTCATTGAAGCGTTCAGGAGGCTATCCCCGATGAATCTAAAAGAACAAATCTTTGATTGCCTGCCCGCAGGTCGCTATGCGTTGTCTGGTCTATTAAGGCTTCTTGATGTGGTGGAGACCGAAGGAGTGCCCTCAGCTGCAGTTGAGTGTGTCAAAACTCCAAGACTTTTGGTGAATCCCAAGTTTGTGGCTGAACATGCCAACACCCCAGAAAAGCTCATGATGCTCGTCCTCCATGAGGTCCACCACGTGCTGCTTGGCCACACCAAGCGCATTCCTTGTGAAAGCAGAGCTGACAACTTTGTCTTTGACTGCGTGATCAACGCCATGATTTGTCGCATGTTTCCTAGTCCCGAGTACACCGCGTTGTTCAGAGATTACTACCGAGATGATCTTTTTCCAGTTTGCTTACTCAGGCCCCCAGAGAAGTGGAACCCAGCGTTTCCCATTGTGGAACTCCCAAGGGGTCTCTTGGACGAGAAATACGCAGCAGCCAGGAGTGTGTACATCTCTTTGTATTCAAGTGAAGGGGTGAGCTACAACGAGATCAGAAATATTCTTCCCAAAGCCCTTGAGAAGACATTGATAGGCCAATCTAAAAAAAATGGATTAAAGGGCAAGGCTAGGGGTCATGGGGACCCGGAAGATCAAAATCAAAAGGAGGGTGCTCCACAGGATCAGTCGGTCGTACCTGTAGCGTTAAATGACATCCCACTTCTGGGTGACCATGAACACACGTCTGAGGGGCAATCATCGGCAAGTGAGACCGCATTTGCCCAGGCTGTGGGCAGTATTGTCAGCGAGTGGCCATGTCCGCCCAACCCTATTAAGGGGCAGTCCTTGAGCGGACTGCTTCAAGAGTACAAGCTCATCGTCCAACAAAGCAGCAGCAGTCGCAAAGTGTTGAGGTCCCTGATTCGCCGCATTGCCGATGAGAAGGCCTTTGGGAGCAGCAGTTGGAGGACAGATACCACCTACACGGTGACCGAGTCTCCCATTCCAGTCCTGAACCGCAGAAGCATTGTCAGTGGTGCTTTGGGGCTCACGCCACTCCTCTATCAGCAGACCCTAGAAGAGCACAAACGCGTTCCTGTTGGCGAGCGGGTGCACATTTATGTCGATGTGTCGGGCAGCGTGAGTAACATCAAAGGTGCTATTTATGGAGCGGTTTTGGATTGTGAGCCGTGGGTGTTCCCAGCGATTCATTTGTTCTCCACTCAAGTCCATGATGTGAGCCCTTATCAGTTGAGAAGAGGTGTCTGCAAGACCACCGGAGGGACGGACATCGACTGTGTGCTCAAACACATGAGAGACAAAGAGGTCAAACGAGCACTCCTTTTGACGGATGGCTATGTCGGTGAACCCAAGGGCGTCCTTAAAACGTATCTAAAAAAAGTGCAACTCGGTGTTGCTTACACCCAGGCCCATTCGGCGAGGGACTTGTTTCCCTTTACAAAAGTCAGCGCCGTTTTGCCCATTGCATAAAACCCTCAAAATTCAGGAATTAAGATGAACATTCAAATCAATCAGCACGAAGCTCAAAGTCAATCACAAGGTCAAACTGGTCTGACTGCAACCGAGACCCTTCGTCCAGCCGAGTGGGTGTTTCCAGGGCACCCAGACAAGCTGGCCGATGCGGTGGCCGAACACTTGGTGATTGAAGCGGCCAAGCGTGAGGAGAGGGCCCTTTGTGGGGTAGAAGTGGCCGTTCACCGCGACCGGGTCTTTCTCACAGGGCGAATTGCTTGCGAGGGCAGTGACCAAATAAACCTCTTGGGCACTGTCCAAGAGGTCTACCGCCGTGCGGGCTATGGGGCTCGCTGGAAACCCGCCCCTGAAGATCTTAAAGTTGAAGGCAATCTATGCACAGACACCTTGCTGCCCGGTGAATCCGAGATTCGCGAGATGTCAGACGACCAAGGCATCACCATCGGGTACGCCAACAATTTGGATGCCATTGGCAACATTCCCCCAGAGCAGTGGTTGGTCAGAGAACTGGCCACGGAGATTTACGCCTTGGTGAACTCGCCCCTGGAGCTGTGCCCAGATGGCAAAGTCTTGTTGGTGCTCGGGGAAACTGAAGACGCCATGAGGTTGGTATCGGTCTCGGCCTCATTGTTGGCCCCAGACTTTGTGAGCGGCATTGAGTTGCAGCGTGAGGTGGTCAAGGCCATCAGGCGTGTACTTGAAAAGGC
>CAIYRQ010000162.1 GCA_903928635.1 uncultured beta proteobacterium
AAATCCACTCAGTGATCCGGCCTCGTCCCCAGCGTTTGCGCCACCCGAACCAGACGTGCCAGCGGATTGGATTGCGCCAGCAGCGCCAATTTTTCCTCGGTCGGCAAGGGCAACAGTTCGGCCCAGCGGTTGGCCACCCAGCCGCATTCGTCCAGCCGAAAGGGTGCTTGCAGCGGCAGTTCGTGTAACAGTCCGCCGGCCTGTGCCTGGGCGATGCCCTTGCCTAAGCGGTTGGCCAGGGGCTGCAATTCAGCGGGAATGGACGTGGGCTCGTCGTAGGGCAGGTAGTCCACTTCGCCGTACCACACACCGTAGGGCCCGGCCTCCACCGCGCCCAGTTTGAAGCGCTGCCCGCCCACGCAGCGCACGCGCAGCAGGGCGGCTTGAACGGTCTCCAAGTCTTCGATGTGGGCCAAAGTGCCCAAGCCGTGAAGTCGCGGCACCTGGCCGGGCACGGCGACTTCATTGCCCTGCGCCAGCCAGGCCACGCCAAACGGGGTTTGCTCGCGGTGGCAGCGGCGGATCAAATCCAGGTAGCGCACTTCAAAAATTTGCAGTCGAAGCACGCCGTCCGGAAAGACGCCGTGGGACAAGGGGAATAGGGGAATACGTTGCATGCTTGGGGGCGCTGTGGTGCCGGTTCCCTACGTTACCATGCGCCTGATTTCACTGAGTTCAACAACGAGGAGACACGCTTTGACCGATATTTCAAAACGCAGTTGGTTGCAGTCTGGCGGCCTAATGTCCGCAGGCGCTTTGTTGGGTTGCGCCACGCCGGGCATCACCCAGTCCAGCGTCAAAACCCCTTTTGCCGTGCCGGCGGTCTACCTGCCCATCGTGGGTTCGGACGAGATGTACCCGGTGCGCCGCGTGTACTGCATTGGCCGCAATTACGCCGCGCATGCCCGCGAAATGGGCTCCGACCCCACGCGCGAGCCGCCGTTCTTCTTTCAAAAGCCGACCGACGCGATTCAAAACGTGGCCAGTGGCACGGTGGCTGACCACGCCTATCCGCCCTTGACCAAAAACTACCACTACGAGGCAGAGTTGGTTGCAGCCTTAGGCAAAGGCGGGCGCAATATTCCGGTGGACAAGGCCCTGGAGCATGTGTACGGCTACACGCTGGGTTTGGACATGACGCGGCGCGATTTGCAGCGCGCCATGGGCGACGAGAAAAAACCGTGGGAGATTGGCAAGAGCTTTGACCACTCCGCGCCCATCGGGCCGCTGCACAAGGTGGCGCAAACCGGGCACTTCACCCAGGGCGCGATATGGCTCAAGGTGAATGGTCAAACCAAGCAAAACGCCAATCTGAACCAGATGATTTGGTCGGTGGCCGAGCAGATTGCCAAGCTCTCCGAGGCGTTCGAGCTGTTCCCTGGCGACATTATTTATTCCGGCACGCCGGAAAACGTGGGGCCGGTGGTGCGGGGCGATGTGATCGAAATGCACATCGACGGCCTGCCCAACCTGAGTGTGAAGATCGTCTAAGCGGTCCGGTCAAACAGGCGGCCGGTCAGTCCACCAATAAAACCTTTGTGTTCGGGGGCGGGGGCTGCCGCATCGCTCACCCGGATGGGAAGTGTCGAGTGATGGAACAGTGGCGTGCGTCCGAGCTGCATTTCCTGGGCAATGCGCAAGGCCGCAACCAGATTGCTGCTTTGCAATGCGCTGCCAATACGGGTCAGGCCGGGCTGGTGGGCGAGCTCCAGGTCGTGGGACACCAGCGCAGTAAACGCCAAGCGGGCGGCATCGATCGGCCCCGTTTTGAGAGCGCTGAGCAAGGCGCGCAGGCGCTGATCACGGCGACTTTGGCGTTCGTCGCTGCTGTGGTGATGGCTGGCGCCACCGTCCCGGTCTAGGGCCCTGATTTCGAAGTCATTTGCCATGGGGCTGCTCCTCATGTCGAAACACCGACATTGCGCCCCCACCATTCACGAATCGTGCCAACCCCTCGGCGACCCGGCGACCCGGCGCGCCGGGCTTCAGTGCGCCCCGTAGCCCATGGTCTGCGGCAGCCACAGCACGATCTGTGGGAAAAACGTCATGGCCAGCAGCAAGCCCAAGAGCATGAGCAAAAAGGGCCAGCCCTCGCGCATCATTTCGCCAATGGGGATGCCGGTCAGCGCCTTGGTCACAAACAGCAGCATGCCAAAGGGCGGGTGAATCAGCCCGATCATCATGTTGAGCACCACCAGCACGCCAAAGTGCACCAGGTCCACGCCCAGCAGCTGGGCCGCGGGCAGCAGCATGGGGACAAACACCAGAAGCAGCACCGACACGTCCAAAAAGCAGCCCAGCGCTAAGAACAGCAGATTCACCAGCAGCAAAAACTCGGTTTGCGAGAGACGCATACCCGACACCCACAGCGCCATGGCCTGGGGCACGCCCTCGGCCGTCAGAGCGTAATTGAGCATGAAGGAGCCCGCCAGGATCAAGGTGATCACCGCGCTGCCCCGTGCCGACTCCAGCACCACCACCCAAAAGCCGCGCCAGTCCAGCGCGCGAAACACCACGGTAGACAAGACCAGTGCGTGCAGCGCGGCCACGGCCGCCGCTTCGGTGGGCGTGAACGCGCCGGAGTAGATGCCGCCCAGCAGCACGATGGGCATGGACAAGGGCAGGGCGCCGCGAAAAGCCAAAGCCGCCCACTCGGAGCGCGGAATCGGGGCCTCGCGCGGCATGTTGCGGCGCGTTGCGATCACATGCACCACCAGCATCATGAGCGTGGCCATCAATATGCCAGGCACCACCCCACCCAGAAACAAGGCGCCCACCGAGGTGCCGGACACCAAGGCATAAATCACCATGGGAATCGACGGCGGAATGATGGGCCCCAGCGTTGCGCTGGCCACCACCACGGCACCGGCAAAGCCGCGCGAATATTCGGGATGCTTGAGCATTTGCCGGATCGTCACCAGGCCCGGACCGGCTGCATCGGCTATCGCGCTGCCGCTCATGCCCGAGAAAATCACGCTCACCAAAATGTCCACCTGCGCCAAACCGCCGCGCATGGGGCCCACCAGGATGCGGCAGAAGTCAAATATGCGCTCGCTCACCGTACCCGCATTCATCAGGTTGGCGGCAAACACAAACAATGGCACGGCCAGCAATACATAGCTGTTGTAGAGGCCGTTGCTGACCTGCTCGGCTGCCAGTCCCAGGTCCTGGTGCGTGGCCAGCAAGTAGCCAATGCCTGCCGCCAGCATACCAAAGCCGATCGGCATGCGCAGCAGCAGGGCGGCCACTAGCACCCCGGCCAAGACCCACAGGCCCATGCTCATGCTGCCGCCCTCATAGCCGCAACTCGGCCTCTAGGCCCTGGCCGCGCAGTGCCTGCACCACAGCCCAGGCACTGCGCAGCACCAGGGCCACCAGCAGCATGACAAAAGGCAGGTCGATCCACATGAACGAGATGCCCAACACCGGCGAGCCTTCACGCCCCATGAAATGGACATAGTCCCAACTGGCGGGCAGCGCAACCCCGGCCAATCCACCCACCAGTAGGTTGCCCGCAGTGCGCATGGCCTGGCGCATGCGCAGCGACGCGCTGTTCCACAGCAGGTCAAAGACCACATGTTCGCGCTCCGGCACCACCCAGGCAGCGGTCCACAAAATCACCCACAGGTAAAGAATGACCGCGGCCTCATCGGTCCACGCCAGCGGCATATTCAGGCCAAAGCGCGCACCGATCTGAATGATGAACACGCCAAACAGCGCCAGAAACAAGACGCCCGACACCGCCGAGGTGCCGCTGCGCCAGTACCTGATGAGGCGGTCGGCCATGCCTTAGCGCACTGCGTTGATGCGCTCCACCAGCCCGGCAGGCCATGCTTTGGCGTAGTCGGAGCGCAGGTAGCTTTGCTGCACCGATTTGTGAAACGCGTCCAGGTCCGGGGTGGTCACTTGCAAGCCTTCTTTGCGGAAGAACTCGACCAGTTGGGCTTCTTCTTTGATGCGGTTGTCGTTGTTGTAAACGGCAGCGGCCTGTGCGGCGGCAGTCACTTTCTGGCGCTGCACGGGCGTCATGGCGGCCAGGCTTTTGTTGGAGATGGCAATGAACAGGCTGTCCACCAAATGGCTGGTCAGCACAATTTGCTTGGTCACTTCATAAAACTTGGCGGCGCGCACCGAGGGCAGGGGATTGTCCTGGCCGTCAATGGTGCCGGTTTTGAGGCCCATGTATACCTCGCCAAACGCCAATGGCGTGGCGGTGGCACCCAGCGCCTCGCCCAAAAAAAGCCATTCTTTGGAGCCCGGCATGCGCAGCTTCACGCCTTTGAGGTCGGCGGGTGTTTTGACGTTGCGCAGCTCGCGTAGATTGAGCTGGCGCGTGCCCAGGTAGGCGGTAGCCAGCGGCGTGACATCCATTTTTTCTGACACAGCCTTGAACATTTCAACGCCAATGGGGCCTTGGAAAATCTTTTGCTGTTGTGCCGGATCGCGCACCATGTAACCCGCCGTGAATACCGAAAACGCAGGCACAAATTTGGCAATATCAAAAGCTGACAGCGTGCTCAGCTCCAAATTGCCGCGCGCCATGGCAGCCGACTCCGCACCTTGCTTGAACAAAGAGGCATTGAGGTTGATCTGCACATCAAACTCACCCGGCGCGCTTTTCTCCAGCGTGTCTTTGAACACCGTCCACATCTTGGCGTGCCAGTCGTCGGGCACCGCAGGGCTGGAAATGCGCAGTACCACTTTGCTTTGGGCTATGGCAGAGAAACTGCTGGCACCCAGTATTGCCGTACTGGCCAACAGGCGGCGACGGCTGATGGCGTGCGGGTGAGGGACTTGCATGGTGGGTCTCCGTGTGCGTGGGGGTCAGTAAGCCAATGTTTGCAGCAGCTCGGTCTCGATCGCGATTTGGGCCTTGTTGTGCTGCAACTGTGCGCCGTGGACCAAGAAGGTGTCATCCACCCGCTCGCCCAAGGTGGCTACCTTGGCCAACTGCACCGCAATCTCATGGCGTGCCAGCACCCGTGCCACCGAGTACAGCAAGCCGGGGCGGTCGCTGGCAGAGATGTTCAAAAGCCAGTTTTGGGCTTTTTCGTCGGGACGCAGGGTCACGCGCGGTGCAATGGGGAAGCTCTTGACCCGGCGCGACACCCGGCCCTTGGACGGCTGGGGCAGTGGCCCTGCGTTGGCAATGGTGTGGGCCAGTTCGGTCTCCACCATGCTGGTTAATGCCTGGTAGTGCTCTTCCATGCCGGCAGAGGTCACCACCTCAAAAGTATCCAGCGCATACCCGGTTTGCGAGGTGTGCACCCGCGCATCCACGATGCTGAACGATGCCTGGTCGAAGTAGCCGCAAATGCGCGCAAACAGGTCCGGTTGATCGGGCGTGTACACCAGCACCTCGAGTCCTTCGCCAATGGTGGAGCGTCTGGCGCGCACGATGGGCGCGCTGGTTTGCACATGGCGAGAGAGCTGTTTGGTGTGCCAGGCAATGTCTTCGGCGTCGTGGCGCATAAAGTAGCTCACGTCCAGCGTGGCCCAAAGGGCTTTGTGGGCCTCAAAGGGCAGCGAATACAGTGCCAGGTTGACCAGCGCCTCGCGTTTGCGGCTTTCCACTTCGGCGTCGGCGTCCGGCGCGCGACCGCCCAGGCTGCGCATGGTGTAGCGGTACAGGTCCTCGAGCAGCTTGGCCTTCCAGGCGTTCCACACTTTGGGCGAGGTGCCGCGAATGTCGGCTACCGTGAGCAAGTACAAGGCCGTGAGATTGCGCTCGTTGCCCACACGCTGCGCAAATTTGGCGATCACTGCGCTGTCGCTGAGGTCTGACTTTTGCGCGATATGGCTCATGGTCAGATGCTCGGCCACCAAAAACTCGATCAGCGCAGTGTCTTCCGCACTGATGCCGTGTTGCTTGCAAAAGCGCCGCGCTTCCACGCAGCCCAGCTCCGAGTGGTCGCCACCGCGCCCTTTGGCAATGTCGTGGAACAGCGCGGCCACATAGAGCAGCCAGGGCTTGTCCCAGCCGGAGGCCAGCTGCGAGCAAAACGGGTATTCATGGGCGTGCTCGACGATAAAGAAGCGCCGCATATTGCGCAGCACCGTCAGGATGTGCTGGTCCACCGTATACACGTGGAATAGGTCGTGCTGCATTTGCCCCACGATGCGCCGGAACACCCACAGATAGCGCCCCAGCACCGAGGTTTGGTTCATCAGCCGTATCGCATGCGTCAAGCCACTGGGCTGCATCAATATGGCCATGAAGGTGGCGCGGTTGACCGGGTCGCTGCGAAAGGCGCTGTCCATCAGGCTGCGCGCGTTGTAGAGCGCACGCAGGGTACGTGCCGAAAGGCCTTTGACGCCCACCGTGGTCTGGTACAGCAAAAAGGTTTCCAGAATCGCGTGGGGCTCGCGCTGGTACAGGTCGTCGCTGGCCACGTCGATCATGCCGGCTTTGTCATTAAAGCGCTCGTTGATGCGCCGAAGCGTATGGGTCGAGGGGTTGAGCCGCTCCTCAATGTTCATCAACAAAATCTGGTTGAGCTGGGTCACCGCTTTGGCGGCCCAGTAGTAGCGCTTCATGAGCAGCTCACTGGCGCGCACCATGCCCAGGGTGCCCAATGGCGCTGCGGCCTGACCGCTTCGGTAACCGAAAGCCTCTGCCACCGGAGTTTGCAGGTCAAAAACGAGGCGGTCTTCACGCCGGTTGGCCACGGCGTGCAAGCGGGCACGAATCAAATAAAGAAGGGACTCGTTGCGCTGTATTTGCTGCACTTCAAAGGGCGTCGCCAAACCATTGGCGGCCAATTCCGCCCAGTTGTTACCTAAGCGCGCAGCCTTGGCCACCCACAAAATCGCCTGCAGGTCGCGAATACCACCGGGCGACTCCTTGCAGTTGGGTTCCAGCGAGTAGGGCGTGTCCTCAAACTTGGTATGGCGCTGGCGCAGTTCCAAGGTTTTGGCAACAAAAAACGCCTTCGCGTCCAGCACAGCAAAAAAGCCCTGGGTGAACTGCGCCATCAGCGCCGCGTTGCCCGTCACCAAGCGGCATTCCAGTAGAGCCGTCTGAACGGTGACGTCGCGCAGGGCCTCGGTCACGCAATCGTGCACCGTGCGCACGCTGGAGCCAATTTCAAGTCCTGCGTCCCAGCAATTACCGATAAAAGACTCTACGCACCGTGAAATCGTGGCGTCCTCCTGTGCGCCCTCAGGCAGCAGCACCAGCACGTCCACATCCGAGTGCGGAAAGAGTTCTCCGCGCCCATAGCCTCCAACCGCTAGCAGTGCGCAGGGCCCGGCCAGACCGGATTGGGTCCAGAGGGTGCTGAGCAATGTGTCCGTTTGCTGGGACAGCTGGCGCAGCACCTTGTGAATGCCGCGCGGGGTAAAGCCCGGTGCCAGCAAGCGCTGCAGGATGAGCGCTTTTTGTGCGCGGTAAGCGGTGCGCAGCACCTGCAGATCGGTCATAGGTGCGGGGCTTTCGCCCTTAAACGGTCACAAAGGCCGGTACAGGGGGGCTGCCGGCCGAGAGGGTCAATACCTCGTAGCCTGTGGGCGTGACCAGCACGGTGTGTTCCCACTGCGCGGACAGTGAGCGGTCTTGGGTCACGATGGTCCAGCCGTCTTTTTCCGGGCCCTCTTTGATTTCCTTGCGCCCGGCATTGATCATGGGCTCGATGGTGAAGGTCATGCCTTCGACCAGTTTTTCCAGCGTGCCCGGGCGGCCGTAGTGCAGCACCTGGGGCTCTTCGTGGAACACCTGTCCAATGCCGTGGCCGCAAAATTCCCGCACCACACTGAAGCCTTGGCCCTCTGCAAAGCGCTGAATGGCATGGCCGATATCACCCAGGTGGATGCCGGGTTTGACCATTTTGATGCCATGCCACATGGCGTCATAGGTAATGGCCGACAAACGCTTAGCGGCAATAGACACCTCACCCACGGCGAACATGCGGCTGGTGTCGCCGTGCCAGCTGTCTTTGATGACGGTGACGTCGATGTTCACCACATCGCCTTTTTTCAGGGGCTTGTCGTTGGGGATGCCGTGGCAAACCTGGTGATTGACCGAGGTGCAAATGGACTTGGGGTAGGGAATCTTGCCGCCACCGGTGTAATTCAAGGGCGCTGGAATGGCACCTTGCACGTTCACGATGTAGTCATGCGCCAGCTTGTCGAGCGCATTGGTGGTCACGCCGGGCACGACAAACGGTGTCAGGTAGTCCAAAACCTCGGAGGCCAGCTTGCCCGCAACGCGCATACCGGCGATGCCCTGGGCGTCTTTGTAAGTGATAGTCATTCCCTGATTATCCCAAGGTTTGGCGCTCAAGGTCGCGTTCAGGGGGGACCGCTAAAATTGGGGGCTACATCCATACCCAGCAAAGCCCTCCCTGTGACCCTGCAACTCTCCACCTTCGACGGCGGTAACGCGCTCAGCCGTTTTCGCGCCGCTTCCCTGTTGACCGCCTTGCAAGGAGTTCACGACCAGATCAGCGCGATTTCGGGTCGTTTTGTGCACTGGGTGGCCACAGACGGCGCCCCTGACGCGGCATTGCAGGAGCGCTTGGCCGCACTGCTGCAATACGGCGAGCCTTACACGGGTACCACCGACGGCACCATGGTGCTGGTCTCGCCCCGGCTGGGCACTTTGTCGCCCTGGGCATCCAAAGCCACCGACATTGCCCACAACTGCGGCTTGGCGGTCAAGCGCGTGGAGCGCATGGTCGAATACCGCATCACGCTCAAGGCAGGTTTGTTGTCCAAACCGCGCTTGACGCCCGAACAATTGCTGGCCTGCGCGGCATTGCTGCACGACCGCATGACCGAAAGCGTGTTTACCGACCGCAGCCAAGCCCAAGCCTTGTTCAGCGCGCTGCCTCCGGCGCCTTTGGACACTTGCGATGTGCTGGGCGCAGGGCGCGCGGCGCTGCTGGACGCCAATGTGCGCTTCGGACTGGCGCTGGCCGACGATGAGATCGACTACCTGGTCAAGGCGTTCACCGGCCTGCAGCGCAATCCCACCGATGTGGAGTTGATGATGTTTGCCCAGGCCAATAGCGAACACTGCCGGCACAAGATATTCAACGCGCAGTTCACCATCGATGGGCAGGCGCAGAGCAGCAGCATGTTCGGCATGATCCGCCACACGCACCAAACCCATCCCCAGCACATGCTGGTGGCGTATTCCGATAACGCCTCGGTCATGGAAGGCGGCGCGGTCCAACGCTTCGTGGCATCTGCCAGCACGGCAGCGCAGGGTGTGCAGTCGGCCCTGTACCAAAAGTCGTCCGCCGTTCAGCACATTTTGATGAAGGTGGAAACCCACAACCACCCGACTGCCATTTCTCCGTTCCCCGGTGCTTCCACCGGCGCGGGCGGGGAAATTCGCGACGAAGGTGCCACAGGGCGCGGTTCCAAGCCCAAGGCGGGGTTGACCGGTTTTACCGTGTCGAAAATAAATTGGAATCTGACCCCAAATAACGGGGGGTATGGCAAGCCGGAGCACATTGCGAGCCCTTTGCAAATCATGCTGGAAGGGCCTTTGGGCGGGGCGGCGTTTAGCAATGAGTTTGGACGGCCCAACTTGCTGGGTTACTTCCGCGAGTACGAGCAGAGCGTTGCAAGTGATTTGGACACCGTGCAGCGCGGCTACCACAAGCCCATCATGATTGCCGGTGGCTTGGGGGTGATTGATGCCACGCAGACCCACAAAATTGCCTTTCCAGCGGGCAGCTTGTTGATTCAGCTCGGCGGCCCGGGTATGCGGATCGGTATGGGGGGCAGTGCGGCCAGCTCCATGGCCACGGGTGCGAACGCTGCGGACTTGGACTTTGACTCGGTTCAGCGTGGCAACCCGGAGATGGAACGCCGTGCCCAAGAGGTGATCAACCAATGCTGGTTGCTGGGTCAAGACCAGGGGCCAGGTGGGTCCGGCAACCCGATTTTGGCGATCCACGACGTGGGTGCGGGCGGCTTGTCCAATGCGTTTCCCGAGCTCACCAATGACGCAGGACGCGGCGCCCGCTTTGACCTGCGTGCCGTACCGCTCGAAGAAAGTGGCATGGCGCCCAAAGAAATCTGGTGCAACGAAAGCCAGGAGCGTTACGTGCTGGCCATCGCGCCCGAATCGCTGGCGCTGTTCACCGCGCTGTGCGAGCGCGAACGCTGCCCCTTTGCGGTAGTGGGCGTGGCCACCGAAGAGCGTCAATTGGTGGTGGCTGACGCCACGGCGCCCGACGCGGCTGCGCCGGTGCACATGCCCATGGACGTGCTATTGGGCAAGCCACCCAAAATGCACCGCGATGTGGCCACCGTGAAGCGCAGCTTTGCACCGCTGAATCTGACGGGTGTGGGTCTGCAGCAAGCGGTGATCGACGTGCTGTCGCATCCCACCGTGGCGTCCAAACGCTTTTTGGTCACCATCGGTGACCGCACCGTGGGCGGCCTGACCCACCGTGACCAAATGGTCGGACCCTGGCAGGTGCCGGTGGCCGATTGCGCCGTCACGCTGGCCGACTATGTGGGCTTTGGCGGCGAGGCGATGGCCATGGGCGAGCGCACGCCGCTGGCCTCGGTGGACGCGCCCGCCTCGGGCCGCATGGCAGTGGCCGAGGCGATTACCAACCTCTTGGCCGCGCCCATGGAGCTGCCCCGCGTCAAACTCTCCGCCAACTGGATGGCAGCTTGCGGGGAGCCGGGCGAAGACGCTGCGCTCTTTGCCACGGTCAAAGCCGTGGGCCTGGAACTGTGCCCGGCGCTGGGTGTATCGATCCCGGTGGGTAAAGACTCCCTGTCCATGCGCACCCAGTGGAGCGATGCGCAGGGCAGCAAAAAAGTCACCTCGCCCGTCTCGCTCATCGTCACCGCCTTTGCCACCCTGGGCGACGTGCGGGGCACCTTGACGCCGCAGCTGGACGCGAGCCTGGACACCACGCTGATTTTGGTGGACTTGGGGCGTGGCAAAAACCGCATGGCCACCAGCATCCTGGCGCAAACCCTGCAACAGGTGGGTGACCAGGTGCCGGACCTGGATGACCCCCAAGACCTGGTCGCGCTGGTGAACGCTGTGAACGCCCTTCGCGTTGAGGGAAAAATTCTGGCCTACCACGACCGCAGTGACGGCGGCTTGTTCGCCACCGTGGCGGAGATGGCATTCGCAGGACGGGTCGGCGTGTCACTGAATGTGGACATGCTGGTGTTGGAGGGCGACGGTGTGTCCGACAGCCGCATGGACGTGGGCGATAGCAAAAACTGGGCGGGCCAGGTGGGCGCGCGCCGCGAGGAACTCACGCTCAAAGCGCTGTTCAGCGAAGAGCTGGGCGTCGTCCTGCAAATTCGCACCGAAGACCGCAATGCCGTCATGCAAACCCTGCGCACGCACGGTTTGTCCAAACACAGCCATGTGGTGGGCAAAACCCGCCCCGCAGCAGCCGATAGCACGGGCCCCAGCCTGCAAATTTGGCGTGACGCCAAGTCGATTTTCAGCGCGCCTTTGCACGACTTGCATCAGGTGTGGGACAGCGTGAGCTGGAAAATTTGCCAATTGCGCGACAACCCGGTCTGCGCAGACGCCGAACACGCGGGCGCAGGCGCTGTGTCCGACCCCGGCTTGCATGTGCATTTGCCCGCTGGCTTTGCGTCCAGCCCAAGCGCACCCGGGCTGATGCTGAGCCGCCCCAAGGTGGCTGTATTGCGCGAGCAGGGCGTGAACTCGCACATGGAAATGGCCTATGCCTTCACCGAAGCGGGCTTTGAGGCCTACGACGTGCACATGACCGACCTGCAAACCGGCCGCGCCAAGCTGGCGGACTTTGCCGGTGTGGTGGCCTGTGGCGGCTTTAGTTACGGCGACACCTTGGGCGCGGGCATTGGCTGGGCGCGCTCCATCACCTTCAACACGGCGCTGGCGGCAGAGTTCCAGGCCTTTTTTGCGCGCACCGATACCTTCGGTTTGGGCGTGTGCAATGGCTGTCAGATGTTTGCGGAGCTGGCCGACATCATCCCCGGCGCCCAGGCCTGGCCGCGCTTTACCACCAACCAGAGCGAGCGCTTTGAGGCGCGCTTTTCGATGGTGGAGGTGCTGGAGTCGCCTTCGCTGTTTCTGCAGGGCATGGCCGGTGCACGCCTGCCGATCGCCGTGGCGCATGGCGAGGGTTATGCCAACTTTGCCCACCGGGGCAACACAGCGCAGGCGATTGCGGCCATGCGTTTCGTGGATAACCACGGCGCACCGACAGAGGCTTACCCCTTCAATCCGAACGGCAGTCCTGGCGGCTTGACCGCAGTCACCACCGCAGACGGCCGCTTCACCGCCATGATGCCGCACCCCGAACGCGTGTTTCGCAACATCCAGATGAGCTGGTTTGACCGCGCGCAGCAAGACAGCGGCGCGCACAGCCCTTGGATGCAACTCTGGCACAACGCCCGCAAATGGGTGGGCTAAAGGCCCGACGCATGCAAACCGGCCGCATTGACACGGTGGACGCCCTGCGCGGCGCGGCCATGGTGTGGATGACGGCCTTTCATTTTTGCTTTGACCTGAGCAACGCTGGGCTGTTGCACACCAACTTTTATCTCAACCCGGTGTGGACTTGGCAACGCAGCTGCATCTTGAGTTTGTTCCTCGTGTGTGCGGGTGCCGGGCAGGCGATTGCCGTGGCCCAAGCGCAAAGTTGGCGACGGTTTTGGCGGCGCTGGTTGCAAATCGCAGGGTGCGCGTTACTGGTGAGCGTGGGCTCCATGTTGATGTTTCCGAACAGCTTTATTTACTTCGGCGTGCTGCACGGCATGGCGGTGATGCTCATCGTGGCCCGGCTGAGTGCGGGCTGCGGGCGCTGGCTGTGGCCTATGGGCGCAGTCGCGCTGGCCTTGGCGTTTGCCGCGCCCTGGGCCATGGAGGCGGGTTGGCTGGACACGGCGTTCAACGGCAAAACCCTCAATTGGTTGGGCTTGATAAATACCAAACCGATCACGGAGGACTATGTGCCTTTGCTGCCATGGATGGCCATGGTGTGGTGGGGCATGGCGGCGACGCAGTGGTACCTACGCCGATTGGCGCTGCCAGACACGCAATCAGGGCCCTTGGCAAGGGCCTTGGTGCCCTTGGCTTTCCTGGGCCGATGGAGTCTGAGCTACTACATGCTGCACCAGCCGGTGATGCTGGCAGGCCTGTGGCTCTGGATGCGGGCCTAGGCCCGGTCGATTACTCGACTTTGGCTTTGCTGCGCAGCTCTTCCTGGTATTTGCCCATTTTTTGCTGCATCAGTTGCTGTGCAATTTGGGGCTTCACGTCTTCCAGCTTGGGCAGGGGGGCTTCACGCACGTCGTCCAAACGGATGATGTGGTAGCCGAACTGGCTCTTGACCGGGGTCTCGGTGGTTTTGCCTTTGGACAGGCCAACCAGCGCGTCAGAGAATTCTTTGACATAGCTGCTGGGGTTGGCCCAATCGAGCTCGCCGCCTTTGGCGCCGGAGCCGGGGTCTTTGGATGATTTCTTGGCGATCTCATCAAACTTCCCGCCTTTTTTCAGCTGAGCGATGATGGCTTTGGCCTGGTCTTCTTTTTCCACCAGAATGTGGCGCGCTTTGTATTCCTTGCCGCTGTTGGCTGCGGTGAACTTGTCGTATTCAGCCTTGATGTCTGCGTCCGTGACCGGGTTTTTGGCTTGGTAGGAGGTGAACAGTTCGCGGATCAAGAGCTGTTGGCGAACCATTTCCATCTGGCTTTTGAAATCGTCGGTCGCGTCCAAGCCAAGCGTCTGGGCGGCTTGGCCAAAGATCTCACGGGCGATCAATTCTTCTTTCATTTGGCCTTGCATCTCCGGCGTGATCTGGCGGCCCGATTTGGCCACTTGCTGCGCCAGTGCTTCCATGCGCGAGCTGGGAACGGCTTTGCCATTCACGATGGCAATGTTTTGCGCCATGGCCGATCCGGCAAGCGCGAGCAACACAGCGGTTGCGGTGGCAAGGAGAGCGTGCTTTTTCATTCGATTTCCTGTGGAGTTCTGTTGAAGGATAGTGGCAGGCGCGACGCGCCAGGTATGCATTGCGGCTCAGGGCAGAGGTGCAGGGGACGGTGTTTCGGTTTCGATGGCCAGCGCGTGCAAGCCCTGGACGATGAAATCTTGCACAGCATCATACACAAGGCGGTGGCAGGCGACTCTGGATTTACCGGTAAAGAAGGGTGAAGCAATCCGCACCCTGAAATGGGTTCCCACACCGCTGGCATCGGCACCCGCGTGGCCTGCGTGCTGGTAGCTTTCGTCAATTACTTCCAGTCGGGTTGCTTCCAGACGTTCCTGCAGGCGAATTGTTAATTGGTCGGCGGTGGGTAGCGCATGGGTGGTCATGGCGTAGATCCGGGTTCATCAGGGCTTGCATCGCCCGTTTTGAGTTTG
>CAIYRQ010000163.1 GCA_903928635.1 uncultured beta proteobacterium
AGACCCGCCAGATCAAGAAGATGATCAGCAGCTATGTCGGCGAAAACAAGGAATTCGAACGCCAGTACCTGGCTGGCGAACTGGCGCTCGAGTTCACGCCCCAGGGCACGCTGGCCGAGAAACTGCGTGCCGGTGGCGCAGGCATTCCCGCGTTTTTTACCAAGACGGGCGTGGGCACCATCGTGGCCGAAGGCAAAGAGCTGCGCGAGTTTGACGGCGAGACCTATGTCATGGAGCGCTCACTGGTGCCCGACGTGGCGCTGGTCAAAGCCCACCGGGCGGACAAATCGGGCAATTTGCAGTTCCGCTTCACCGCGCGCAACTTCAACCCCGCAGCGGCCATGGCTGGCAAGATCACCGTGGTCGAAGTGGAAGAAATTGTGGAAACCGGCGACATTGCGCCTGACCAGGTGCACCTGCCTGGCATTTATGTGCACCGCATCGTGCTCAATGCCACGCCGGAAAAACGCATCGAAAAACGCACCATCACTGAAACTTCGGGAGTCTGACCATGAGCTGGAACCAAGACCAAATGGCCGCGCGTGCGGCCCAAGAGCTGGAAGACGGCTTTTACGTGAACCTGGGCATCGGCATTCCCACCCTGGTGGCCAACCATGTGCCTGCCGACAAAGAAGTCTGGCTGCAAAGCGAAAACGGCATGCTGGGCATTGGCCCTTTCCCGACCGAAGCCGAGGTGGACGCTGACCTGATCAACGCGGGCAAGCAAACCGTGACGACCATCAAGGGCTCGAGCATCTTCGGCTCGGACCAAAGCTTTGCCATGATCCGTGGCGGCAAGATCAACCTGAGTATTTTGGGTGCCATGCAGGTGAGCGAAAAAGGCGACCTGGCCAACTGGATGATTCCGGGCAAGATGGTCAAGGGCATGGGCGGTGCGATGGACCTGGTGGCGGGTGTAAAACGCGTGATCGTGCTGATGGAGCACGTCGCCAAAAAGAAAGACGGCACCATCGACCTCAAGATCCTGCCCCACTGCACCCTGCCGTTGACCGGCGTGGGCGTGGTGGACCGCATCATCACCGACCTGGCGGTGATGGACGTCACCCCCGAAGGCCTGAAAGTTGTGGAACTGGCCCCCGGTGTGACGCGTGAAGCGCTGCAGGAAAAAACCGGCGTTACCCTGATTTAGTGCGCGCCGTCGCCACCGGGTGCAGCAGGCGCTGTCATGCGCACCCGTGTGGCGAACCAGATCGACGGAATCAGCAACATAAAGATCGCTGCTGAACCCATAAATATGTCGTTGGCCGCCAGCATGAACGACTGCTGATCGACCAAGCGGTTGATCGTTGCCAGGCTCTGCGTGTTGTTGAGCCCCAAAGCGGCCAAGCCGCCCATCGCATCTGACGTAGCCTGGCTGCCGCGATTCACCGCTTCAATGATTTGCGCGTGGTGCATGGCCGCGCGGTCCTGCCACAGCGTGATGGTGATGGAGGTGCCAAATGCCCCGCCCACAATCCGCATGAAATTGGACAAACCCGAGGCCGATGCCATTTGCGACGGCGGTATGCCGCCCAGCGTGATGGTGCTCAGCGGCACAAAGAAGAAGGCCACCGCAATGCCTTGCACGATGGTGGGAATCATGATGGTGGTGAAGTCGGCCTGCGTATTGAAGTGCGAGCGCATCACCAGCACCACGGCAAACATGATGAAGGCAAAGGTAGCCAGCATGCGCGGGTCGGTTTTTTGCACGTTCTTGCCGACGATGGGTGAGAGCAAAATCGCGAACAAGCCTACAGGCGCAAGGAGCTCACCGGCCTGGGTGGAGGTGTAGCCCATGAACTGTTGCAGCCACAGCGGCAGCAGCACCAAGTTGCCGATAAACAGACTGTAGGCAATGGCCAGACAGATAGAACCAACGCGGAAGTTGCGCAATTTAAGCAGGCGCAAATCCACCACCGGGTGATCGTCGGTAAGCTCCCAGGCAATAAAAAATGCCCCGCCAATGACCGCAATCAAGCCTAAGGTGATGATTTCGCCGGAGTGAAACCAGTCCAGCTCTTTGCCCCGGTCCAACATGATTTGCATGGCCGCCACCGCCAGCACCAAGAGTGTCAAACCCACGGTGTCGATGGGCAGTTTTTGAATCTGCGTCTCGCGCATTTTGTAAAGATTCCAGGTGATGAAGGCCGCTACAAAGCCCACCGGGATGTTGATGTAAAAAATCCAACCCCAGTGCAAGTTGTCGGTAATCCAGCCGCCCAGCAGCGGCCCCATTACCGGTGCGACCAGCGTCGTCATCGCCCATAGGGCCATGGCAAGCCCCGCCATGGCCGGCGGGTAGCTGGAGAGCAACAGCGTTTGCGCCAAGGGCATCATGGGCCCTGCCACAAAGCCCTGCAGCGCGCGCATAGCAATGAGCGTGGACATATTGGGTGCCAGGCCGCAGAGCCAGGACGCGATCACAAACATGAGCACGCTCATGGTGAACAAACGCACCTGGCCAAAGCGCTGCGACAACCAACCGGTCAGCGGCACGGCAATCGCGTTGGCCACGCCAAAGCTGGTGACCACCCAGGTGCCCTGGTTGGGGCTCACACCCAGGTCGCCCGCAATGGCGGGCAGTGACACGTTGGCAATGGACGAGTCCAACACGTTCATGAAGGTGGCGGCTGACAAAGCCACCGTACCCCACAACCGGGCAGAGCCTTGCAATGGCTGCGACTGCACAAAAGCAGGTCGCGTAGCTGCAGGTGCAGGTGCTGGCGACGGCGCGGTGACTGGTGCGTCTTGCGCCGAAGAAGTGCTTGCGTTCATGGGGCGGTGCCGGTGCGGCCCGTGCCGGCGTTGGCGGCGATGATGCGTTTGATTTCGGCGGTAGCCTGCTCATCCAGCATGGCGTACACATCGGTCTGCACGCCGGTGGAAGGATGCGGGGCATCTGCAAGTGCTTTGCCGTCTTGCTGGGTCACGTCCACTGTGGCTTCCATGGACAGGCCGATACGCAAGGGGTTGGCGGCCACTTCTTGGGGGTCCAGCGCCACGCGCACAGGCACACGTTGCACGACCTTGATCCAGTTGCCGGTGGCGTTTTGGGCGGGCAGCAGAGAAAACGCAGCACCCGTGCCTGCGCCCAGACCAGCGACCGTGCCTTTGTATTCCACGCGCTTGCCGTACAGGTCGGCAGTCAATGTCACCGGCTGGCCGACGCGGATATTGCGCAGCTGCACTTCTTTGAAGTTGGCGTCCACCCACAAGGTGTTGAGTGCAATCACCGACATCAGCGGTGTGCCTGCTGCCACGCGCTGGCCGAGTTGCACGGTGCGCTTGGCCAGGTAGCCGTCAATGGGGGCGGGCAGGGTGGCGCGGTGCAGTGCCAGGTAAGCCTCACGGACTTTGGCAGATGCCGCTTCCACGCTGGGGTGGTTTTCCAGGCGGGTGCCGTCGGTCAGCGTTTGGTTGCTGCCCAGCTGGTCGCGCGCAGTACCGACCGATGCTTTGGCCGCCGCCAGCATGCTTTGCGCTTGCGCCAGTTGCGATTGCGCATGGGCCAACTCTTCTTTGGACACCGCACCATTGCCCACCAGCGACTGGCGGCGTGCCAGGTCGTCGGTGGCACGCGCCACTTCGGTTTGGGCCTTGGCTACGTCGGTGTCGCGCTGGGTGATTTGGGTTTGTAGGGTTTGGTTGTTGGCATACAGACCGCGCACCTGGCGCACGGCTTGGGCCAGGTTGGCCTGGGCCAGTTGCAGAGCCACTTTGGCATCCGCCGGGTCCAGTTGCACCAGTGGCTGGCCCGCTTTCACAAAGTCGGTGTCGTCCGCCAGGATCGCGGTCACGGTGCCACCCATTTGCGGCGTGATTTGAATCACATTGCCTTGCACATAGGCGTTGTCGGTGGACTCCTGGTGGCGACCGGCGTACCAGGTGTAGCCGCCGTAAGCCAAGCCCAGCAAGACGACCAGGCTGACCACAGTCAGTGCTTTTTGGCGGGAACCGGGCGCTTTGGCGGCAGGTGCTGAGGGGTTGGCGGAGGTGGTGGGTGCAGTGCTCATGGGGTGTACTCGTCAGACGTGAAGGGGGATGGGTTATCGGGAGATGAGAAGGGCTTAAGGCGCAGCCGTCGGTGCGCTGCCGCCTGTGGCGCGCAACAACTGGACTTGCGCGTCCAGGGCACGGGCTTGCAGTTCAATCGCCTGTCGTTCCTGTGCCAATACCGCAGTTTGTGCGTTTAGCACCAGCGCCTGGTTGCCCAAGCCTGCAGAAAAACGCTGAGTCGCGATGTCGTACAAAGTTTTGGCGTTGGCCTGTGCAGCTTGCTGCTCTTGGGATTGGCGGGCGATCGATTGCAAGGAGGCGAGCTGATCGGCCACTTCGCGTACCGCGTCCACTACCAGTCCGTTGTAGGCCTCGATGGCCATGTCCACGTCGGCGGACTTGCCTTTGAGCTGGGAGCGCAAGCGCCCACCGTCAAAAATGGGCAAACGAATGGCCGGGCCCACGCCCCACTGTTCGCTACCCGCTTTGCTGATGTTGCCAAAGCCGACGCTGTTCAGGCCCGCAAAGGCCACCAGGTTGATGTTGGGATAGAACTGCGCTTTGGCCACGTCCACCTCGCTCAAACCGGCTTGAACCCGGGCACGGGCGGCGGCCACATCGGGGCGGTTGGCCAGCAGGTCCATCGGCATGGACTGCGGTGTCGGCAGCGCAGTAATGCGTGAGAAGCTGCCAAGCTTCAGGTCCTGCAGTCCCAGGGGTTCACCGGTGAGTGCGGCCAGGGCGTTGCGGGCCAGCGAGGCTTGCTCGCGCAAGGCCTCGGCGTATTGGCGTATTTCGGGCAGGGTGGCTTCGCTGCTCTGCAGCTCGGCAGGGCTGTCCAGACCGGCCTTCAGGCGGGACTGCACCAGTGCCACGATGTGCTCGCGCTGGGCCAAATTGCGTTGCGCCAAGTCTTGCAGGGCTTGCAGGCGCAAGAGCGTGAAATAGCTGCGGGTGACTTGGCTGGCCAGCAGCAATTCTGCCGCCTGGCGGTCGGCTTGGGCCGCGCGCACCTGGCCCAGTGCGGCGTCCAACGCCGCGCGGTTTTTGCCAAAGAGGTCGAACTCGTAGCTGGCGCTCACCTGTGCATTGGGCATTTCAATCACATTGCCGGCCAGCGGCGGCGGATAAATGCCATTGGCGGTGATGCGCTGGCGCATGGCTTCAGCCGAAGCCGTGACGTTGGGCAGGTCTGCGCTTTCCACCACGCCAGCCAACGCCTGTGCACGCGCCACACGGGACTGCGCAAGCCGCAAACTGGGCTGCTTGTCCAGTGCTTTTTGCACCAGCGCGTCCAACTGTGCATCACCAAAACGGCTCCACCACGCAACACCCTGGGCTGCTATCTCTGTTGCGGCGGGGTTGCTTGCAGCAGTGCTGTGCAGACCCAGTGCTTGGGCTTCGGTCATGTGCGCTTGAGGGCCAATGCCACCAAAGTTGGCGCAACCGCCCAAAGCGAGCGTCAATGCGGCCAAGGAGGCCGTGCGCTGCCAAGGCACTTGCGCAGTTGAAAAAAGATTAATGGGCATCGGATGTTCCTGGCAATAAATGGGAAAGTGGGGTGGCTGCGCCGTCGGCGGCAGCTTGGGTGTTGGGCAGCATGCGCTGCAGCAGGCCTTTGAGGCTCGCGAATTCGTCCACGCTCAGGCCGCTCAAATGGCTGTTGAGTACGGTGCACAACACGCCAGGGATGCCTTGGGCCACCTGGCGACCGGTCTCGGTCAAGGCAATGTTGACCACGCGGCGGTCCGACTCGGAACGGATGCGTTTGCACAGGCCCTTGGACTCCAAACGGTCCAGCAAACGGGTCATGGCGCCCGCGTCCATGGTGCAGGCGCGGGCGAGTTCTGCCACGGTGAATGCATCGCCCTGGTGCAGTTTGAGGATGGGCAACCACTGCGCGTTGGTCAGGTCGCAGTCGGCCAGCTGGGCATCCACCGCGCTGGCCATGCTGCTCAAAATCAAGCGCATGAGATAGCCCACGCTCTCCTCAGGGCGGTAATTGTCTAAGTCGTAAAAGGCGGCAGCCTCAGGGTTAACCATGAGGTGGATTGTATTGCTTGCCTAGGCAAATACTAGCCTAGGCAATGAATTCCCCTGAAGTTTTCGGGATATCTCTGTGGCATGTCCAACGTTGCTCAGCGCACATTGCGGATGAATTCGCTAAATTTAATAAATATGAAAATCGCAAATATTCACTCGTAATAAAAGAGAAATATCCAAAACATAAATATTAAATAATTCAATCGTAAAGTCCCGCGCAGTACCCCAAATCCGGACGCCCATGACTGTATCTTCCCCCTCCTACGCGCATGCGCTGCGCATCCTTCCATTGGCGCTTGTCCTGCTCGAACCAGCGTTCGCGCAAGAGGTCGCGACTGCCGACGTTGCCAACCCTTATGGTCTGGCTGCCCTGTGGTCGGGTTCCGACCTGGTGGCCAAAACGGTCTTGCTTTTGTTGCTGGTGATGAGTGTGGGCAGCTGGTTTGTGATCGTGTCCAAAGTCATCGAGCAGTCCCGCCTCTTGTCCTACGGAGAGCAAGCAAACAAAGACTTTTGGACTGCGGGTGGCCTGGGGCAGGGCACTGCCGCCTTGCCCGAGAAAAGTCCGTTTCGTTTTGTTGCCCATGCGGCCGTGGACGCGTTGGCGCAGCACGGCGCCCTGAACGACCACGTCAGCCTGAACGATTGGGTGGTCATGCGGGTGCAGGCGGCCATCGACCAGGTACAGGTGATGGCGCAATCGGGCCTGGCGGTATTGGCCACCGTTGGTTCCATTTCGCCCTTCGTGGGACTGTTTGGAACGGTATGGGGTATCTACCATGCGTTGACTGCCATTGGTCTTTCGGGCCAGGCGTCTATTGACAAAGTGGCCGGCCCTGTGGGCGAGGCCCTCATCATGACGGCCATTGGCCTGGCGGTTGCCGTGCCGGCGGTGCTGGGATACAACTGGCTGCTGAGACGCAACAAGCAGGCCATCGACCGGCTGCGCGCCTTTGGCACAGCCTTGCACATGTCGGCGCTGAGCGCGACGCCTGCATCGGGCAAGTGAGCTAGCCATGGCAATGCAAGTGGGTGGACCGGCGGGCGACGACGCTGTCTTGTCAGACATCAACACTACCCCGCTGGTGGATGTGATGCTGGTCTTGCTGATCATTTTTTTGATCACGATTCCCGTGGTCACCACATCCATCCCGGTCAAGCTGCCCAGCGAACGGGTGCAGGTGCGCGAGACCAAGCCCGACAGCATCATCATTTCGGTGGACCGCGAGGGCCATATGTATTGGTTTGACACGCCGTTGCGCAATCGCGAGGACTTGTTGCCGCGCCTGCAAACCATTGCTCGCCTGACGCCCCAGCCCGATGTGCAAATTCGGGGCGACCAAGCGGCCCAGTACGAAAGCGTGGGCCGCGTGCTCCTGGAGTGCCAGCGCGCGGGCATCAGCAAAGTGGCGTTCATTACCGAACCCTCGGCGCGGGGGGGCTGACCATGGCGCTGTCCATCCGTAGCGGCGAGGGGCAGGACGATGTCATCATGGACATCAACACCACGCCGCTGATCGACGTCATGCTGGTGCTGCTGGTGATGCTCATCATCACCATTCCGATTCAGCTGCATGCGGTCAACATGGAGCTGCCAGTTGCGGGCACGCCCCCGACCAACCAGCCCAAACCCGAAAAAATTCAAATTGACATCACGGCGGCAGGCGCAGTGACGGTGCAGGGGGTGGAGGTGGCCACGACCGAGCTGGAGCAGCGGCTCCAACCCCTGGCCGAGCGTGCTGATCAGCCGCAAGTGCACATCCGTCCCGACAAAGCGGCCCCCTACGCCGTATTTACGAGTGTGCTGGCCACCACCAAGCGCATCGGCTTGGTCAAAGTGGCTGTGGTGGGAAGCGAGCAGTTTTTGTAATGGCGTCGCAGCCCGTGTCCCCCTCGTTTGCCGCCGCTTACGCGCAGTCGCTGTATGTGCCCGCCGACTCCAAGCGCTTGTCCGCCGGGCTGGTCTGGGCGGTGTTGCTGCACCTGGTGGTGGGCTATGCGGTGCTCAGTGGTCGAGCCAGCGAGGTGATCAAGGTCATTCAAAAACCCTTGCAGGCGGTGGTGATTCAAGAAGTCCTGCTGCCTCCGCCGCCACCACCCGCACCGCCCCCCGTGCCAGCACCCCCACCCAAAGCCGCGCCCCAGCCGGCGGCAGACGTACCTAAACAGGTGACGCCCGCGCCGCTTGCGCCGACCACCGCCACGTATGCGGCACCGCTGCCTCCACCCGCGCTCGTCGCACAAGCTGCACCCGAAGCCGCACCGCCCAAGCCCGCGCCCGTAGTCGCCCCGCCGCCGCCCGTGGCGCAGGTGCCGCAGACCCCGTCGCTGGAGGGCGAATACGTGGGCAAGTTGCGCGCCACCATCGACGCCGCCAAGCGCTACCCCACTGGGCGACAGGCCAGCCAGCAGCGGCCCCAGGGCAGCGTCAAGCTGTGGTTTGTGCTGACCCGCGCGGGTGTGCTGGTCGATGTGGGGGTGTTTCCCGGCGACGCACCCTTTATTTTGGAAGACGCTGCCAAAGCCGCCGTGCGGCGCAGCAGTTTCCCCGCCTTTCCGGCCTCCGTGTGGCCTGGTGATGAGCAGCACAAGTTCACCACCGAGCTCAATTTTGTTCCCCCCAATGGGTCCTAGTTTTTCTTTGTTTCGTTTCCAACTTGCTTTTTTATCTGTAAAGGTCTGACCATGAAAAAATTCAAACTCAACCGACTGGCGCTGGTAGCCGCCGCCGTCTGCGCGGCGTCGCCCCTGTGGGCGCAACAGGCGTCCACCGACATCGGTCGTATCACCGTGGAGGCGCTGCCTGCGGGCGCCAGCACGGGTTTGATCATTCAAGAAGAAACCCCCAAAGCCCGCAGCTCGGTGAGCAAGACGCATCTTGAGTCCCTCAACCCCACCAGCAACCCCTACCAGGCCATCGAAATGCTGCCTGGCGTGAATACCTTCAGCCACGACGCGAGCGGCATGTTTGGTGGCGGCCTGCGGGTGCGCGGCTTTAACTCCGACGAAATGGGCTTCACCATCAACGGTGCACCGGTCAATGACTCGGGTAGCTTTGCGGTTTACCCCATGGAGTACACCGACACAGACAATTTGTGCGAAGTGTTTCTGACCCAAGGTTCCACCGACACCGAAGCCCCGCACGTGGGTGCTTCTGGTGGCAACGTCGGCATGGTGTCATGCGCACCTTCAGACACTTTTGGTTTCAAGGTTTCGCAAACGCTGGGCCAGCAAAACCTGAACAAAACCTTTGTCCGTCTGGACACGGGCAAGTTTGCCAACGACATGCTCAAGGCTTATCTCTCGTACTCCAAGGCCAAGGTGGAGAAGTTCAAAGGCCCAGGTAAGGCGGACCGTGAGCACATCGACTTCGGCGCCGAGTTCCGCCCCACGGACAGCGTATTTTTGGCCACCAGCTTTTTGTACAACAAGGCGATTAACAACAACTACCGCTCGCTGAGCTACGCGCAAATCGCCGCTGGCGGCAATCGCATGGATTTCTCTCCGGTAGCGCCAACGCACACCACCGCAGTCAACGGTACTGCCCAGGTCGAAGCAGCACCTGGCGACGGCTACTTTGATTACAACGTCAACCCGTTCAAAAATTACCTCTGGACCGCCAAGGCAGAGTTCAAGCTCGACAAAACCACCACCATTTCGGCAGAGCCCTACTTCTGGTGGGGTTTCGGCACCGGCGGTAGCCAGTTGTCCACCGTTAAAGAAGGTACGCAAACGTCGGCCGTGCATGGCGGCATTCGCGATATCAATGGCGACGGCGACATTCTGGACACCGTCATGATGTACAGCAGCTCGGTGACCGAAACCAACCGCCCCGGCATCACCTTCAAGCTCAATAGCAAGCTCGACAACCACAACCTCTTGGCGGGTTACTGGTTTGAGCGCGCCAACCACAAGCAAACCGGCCCGGCCGTGACCTTCAACAACGCCGGTGTGCCCACCGACGCATGGCTCGAAAACACCGCCAACTATTTGCTCTTTGCAGACGGCGCCCAATACCAGTACCGCAACCAGCTGACGGTGAGCACCGGCACCAGCCTGTTCTTGCAAGACAGCGTGAACCTGATAGACGACGCGCTCAATCTGCAACTGGGCTTGCGCAACACGTCTATCAACCGCGCCTTTGACAACTATGCCAACACCAGCTCAGGCCAGGGCGCGGACTACTCGGTTAACAAGACCTACAGCGCTTTGCTGCCCAGCATCGGTGCGCGTTACAACCTGGATGCGCAGCGCCAGGTGTTTGTCAACGTGGCGGCCAATATGAAGGCGCCGGGTAACTTCAGCTACGGCAGCTTGCTCAGCGGTGGCACATTCGTCAATGGTGTTTTGACCGGTGCAACCCAGCGCGACCCTATCGTGGACAAAGAAACATCCACCAACATCGACCTGGGCTATCGCTTTGCCAACGACGACTGGACCTTCTCCGGCTCTATGTTCCTGATCGACTTCCAAAACCGTATCGCCAAGAGCTACGACCCCGTGGCTAACCTGAGCATCGACAACAATGTGGGCTCAGTGCTTACGCAAGGTTTCGAGCTGGAGTCGGGTTACAAGCTCAACAGCACATGGTCGGTCTATGGCTCCTTGTCTTACACCAGCAGCAAGATGCGAGACGATTTGCGCGTCACCTCCGGTGCGTATGAAGCGACAGCGGGCAAACAAATGCCGGATACCCCCAATTGGATGAGCGGCGTTCGTTTGAACTACACGAGTGGAACTTGGTATGGAAATATCGATGCCAAGTACACCGGACAAAGCTACTCTACTTTGGTGAACGACCAGTCGGTTGACTCACGCACTATCGTGAACACGACGCTGGGTTACCGTTTTGCAGATTCTGGCTTTTTCAAGAAGCCAAGCATCCAGTTCAACGTAACCAATTTGTTTAACCAAGACTACGTTCAAATCAACTCTGGCAGCGGCAGCAACTTCACCACTCGCGCGATCACCAATTCGATCGGAGCAGGGTCTGCACCCTCGTACTACGTGGGCGCGCCCCAATTTGCGTCGATCACATTCCGTTCCGAGTTTTGAACGATTCATTGTCTTGTATAGCCATCTTTCTTTGATGTAAAAAGACGGTGCAGTTGCCCTGGCTTTGTCTGCAAAGCCAGGGAATTTTTATTTTTTTCTGTCTCCACGCAACCGAATCTATTGCCCATGCAACGCCCCCTCATTTCCGCCACTCTGGCTTCTTTTTGCTTGCTTGCATGTGCGTCCGCGAGCTATGGTCAAGCCCTTGTACAAGCCCCTCCAAGCAAGGAAAAGCTGACAATATCGTTGATTGCTCTCAACGACTTCCACGGCAACATCCTGCCACCGTCCGGCCCAGTATTGGCACCGGATCCGGCAAATCCAGCGGGTACGCGGGTTTCGGCAGGCGGGGCAGCTTATTTGTCTAGCCTGGTGGTCAATCTGAAGCGGCAGAACCCTGAGCGCACTTTGGTTGTCGCTGCAGGAGACATGGTGGGAGCCTCACAACTGAGCTCCGGTCTGTTTCATGATGAGCCCACTATTGAGGTACTCAACCACATTGGTCTTGACGTCTCTAGCGTCGGTAACCACGAATTTGACCGGGGTAGCAAAGAGCTTCAGCGCCTACAAAATGGCGGTTGTTACCCGCCAGCGCATGACGGAAGTGCAGGAGTCATTGGACGCGACACTTGTATGAATCAAGGCCAGTTTGTTGGCGCCAAATTTCACTATCTTGCTGCCAATGTGCGAGTCAAATCCACGGGGAAAACTTTGTTTGCGCCGTACGATATTCGTGTGCTGGACGGGGTCAAGGTCGGACTCATTGGCCTTACCTTGCGGGATACGCCCAGCATGGTGGTGCCGACCGGTGTGGCTGGACTTGAGTTTGAGGACGAGGTTGCCACCATCAACGCATTGGTGCCGGAGCTGAGAAGTAAGGGCGTAACCGTCATCGTCGTTTTGATTCACCAGGGTGGGCAGACGACAGCGCGGACTGTGCAAGACAAGACCTGTCCTGGTTTCAGCGGTGAAATCGTGGGGCTTGCAAATCGCCTAGACCCGGCAGTTGATGTGGTGGTGAGCGGTCACACGCACCAAGAGTATGTGTGCACCCTTTCCAACGGGCTGTTGATCACACAGACAGGCTACTACGGTCGTCTCGTCACCAAGATTGACTTAACCGTGGACCGCGCAAGCGGCAAGGTTAGCGCCAAAGATGCCAATAATCTGATTGTCGTTAACGACCAAGGCGTCAAGGACGCCAGCGGAAATCCGGTGGCCATACCGTCGCAATTGTCAGTGTTGAACCCGGACCCGCAGGTGGGTGCGCTGGTGCGCCGCTATGGTGATCTCAGCGCCACCATTTCTGACGTGGTAATCGGCCGCATTGCCTCGCCACTTGACCGTCAAACCAATAATGCGGGAGAAAGCACCCTGGGCGCGGTGATTGCGGATGCTTACCTGGCAGGCGCAGCCCATACTGAGGGTGCCAACCGACCTGCACAAATTGCCTTCACCAACCCCGGCGGTATTCGAAGCGATCTCGCAAGCAGTTTATCGGTGAGCTTTGGACAACTATTTAGTGTGCTGCCGTTCAACAATACTCTGATTAGCATGGATCTGACCGGGCAGCAAATTGTCCGTTTGCTTGAACAGCAGTGGGAGCGCCGCTCTGGGCGGGGCGTGGTGCTGTCGGTATCGGCCGGTTTTAATTACTCCTGGGACAGCGCGAGCCCCGCAGGTGTGTCACGCGGCGAAGGACGCCGGGTGGTCCCTGGGTCGCTCACGCTGAATGGAAAACCGATGCTTCCAGAGCAGTACTATCGGGTGGTCACGAACAATTTTCTGGCCGATGGCGGTGACGGATTCACCGTTTTTCAGCTAGGCAAAAACCGCCA
Source organism: uncultured beta proteobacterium (assembly GCA_903928635.1). Lineage (GTDB taxonomy): Bacteria > Pseudomonadota > Gammaproteobacteria > Burkholderiales > Burkholderiaceae_C > Allorhodoferax. Next base: position 12,933 of record CAIYRQ010000163.1, read on the forward strand.
AACCGGCGACTTGGATTCTTCAGTGGTGAAGCTTTATTTCGCGATGAAAGGCGTAGTTCCCGTTCCTAACTTGGGCCGAATCCAGGTGATCAGCCAATAGGTGGTCACAAAGGTTTATTACTTCAGCACATCCCCAATGCAGAGGTATTTCATCTCCAGGTAGTCGTCCATGCCCCAGTGCGAACCCTCGCGGCCCAGGCCGGACTGCTTCACGCCGCCAAAAGGCACATGCTCGGTGGCCAAGATGCCTACGTTGATGCCCACCATGCCGTACTCCAGCGCCTCGGCCACGCGGTAGATACGGCCCACATCGCGGCTGTAGAAGTAGCTGGCCAGGCCGAACTCGGTGTTGTTGGCCGCGTCAATGGCTTCTTGCTCGGTGTGGAACTTGAAGATGGGCGCAAACGGGCCAAAGGTTTCTTCGCGCGCGCAGGCCATGTCGGCGGTCGCGCCAGAGATGACGGTCGGCTCAAAAAACTGGCCACTCAATGCCTTGCCACCGGTTTCCAGCTTGCCGCCTTTGGCAAGCGCATCGGCCACATGGCGCGTGACTTTGGCCACGGCGGCGTCCTCGATCAGCGGGCCTTGGGCCACGCCATCTTCAAAGCCATTGCCCACTTTCATGAGTTTGACCTTGGCAGTGAACTGCGCCACAAACGCGTCGTAGACGCCAGCCTGCACATAAAAGCGGTTGGCGCAGACGCAGGTTTGGCCGGCATTGCGGTATTTGCTGGCCAGTGCGCCTTCCACGGCGGAGGCCACATCGGCGTCGTCAAACACGATAAAGGGTGCGTTGCCGCCCAGCTCCAGAGACATCTTTTTGACCGTAGGCGCGCTTTGCGCCATCAAAATGCGGCCCACTTCGGTGGAGCCGGTAAAGCTCAGGTGCCGCACCACGTCGCTGGCACAAATGGCCTTGCCTACGGCGATCGAGTTGTCCGCGTCGGCGCTGATCATGTTGAGCACACCGGCGGGCAATCCGGCGCGCGTCGCCAGCTCAGCAGCGGCCAGCGCGGTGAGCGGTGTGAGCTCGGCCGGTTTGATGACCACGGGGCAACCAGCGGCCAGCGCAGGCGCCACTTTGCGGGTGATCATGGCCAGCGGAAAGTTCCAGGGCGTAATAGCGGCGCACACACCAATAGGCTGTTTGAGCACCATCAGGCGGCGGTTGTTGTCAAACTGGGGCAGGGTCTCGCCGTTGACGCGCTTGGCCTCCTCGGCAAACCATTCCACAAAGCTCGCACCGTAGGCGATTTCGCCCTTGGCTTCGGGAAAAGGTTTGCCCTGCTCGGCGGTCATGATGCGCGCCAGGTCTTCCTGGTTGGCCATGAGCAGGTCAAACCACTTGCGCATGATGATGCTGCGCTCTTTGGCTGTTTTGGCGCGCCAGGCTGGCCAGGCGGCGTCGGCGGCTGCGATCGCGGCTTCTGCATCGGCCGGGCCCAGGTTGGCCACGTCCGCCAGCTTGTGGCCGGTGGCAGGGTCGAGCACGTCAAAGCGGCTGGCACCTGCCACCCATTGGCCGTTGATCAAGCCATCGGTCTTGAGCAGGCTGGGGTCTTTGAGCAGGGACAGGGGAGAAGCGGCTTGGGTCATGGCAAGGTTTTCCTGAGGGCAAGGACGGGGAGAAATGGGCGGGGTAAAGTCAGGGGATCTTAACGGCTCAAGGGAGCAGCATCTTTATGGCCATCATCAATTACATCACCCAAATCAACCT
>CAIYRQ010000164.1 GCA_903928635.1 uncultured beta proteobacterium
ACATGCGCACCTCCGCAGACACGCCATCACTGACGCCCACCCAGGTAATGACACCCTTGACCTTGACGCTCGACGACCCCGGTGTGCCGCTCTTGGTGTCGGGGATCAGGGTGGCGTGCACCTCGGTCACCTGGCCGTTGGCATCTTTCAGGGCGCCGGTGCATTCAATGATGTGGCCGTATTTGAGGCGCACTTTGTTGCCAGGGAACAGGCGGAAAAATCCTGCGGGCGGAGTTTCTTCATAGTCGCTGCGTTCGATCCACACTTCTCGGCCGATCACAAACTGGCGGTTGCCCAGTTCGGGCAGGTGCGGGTGCACGGGTGCGGTGCAGGCGTCCAGCGTGCCCGCACCCATGACCTCGTCCCAATTGGTAAGCACCAGCTTGACCGGGTCCAGCACCGCCATGGCGCGGGCGGCTGAGCCATCCAAGGTTTCACGCAGGCAGCCCTCCAGCGTGGAATAGTCAATCCAGCTGTCGCTCTTGGTCACGCCAATGCGTTCTGCAAACAGCTGCAGGCTCTCGGGCGTGGAGCCGCGGCGGCGCAGGCCGACGATGGTTGGCATGCGCGGGTCGTCCCAGCCGTTGACTTTGCCTTCATTCACCAGTTGGGCGAGCTTGCGTTTGCTGGTGATGACATAGGTCAGGTTCAGGCGCGCAAATTCGTATTGGCGAGGGGCAGGGGCACTGAGCAGTCCGCCTTCAATCAAGCGTTCAAGCAGCCAGTCGTAAAACGGGCGTTGGTCTTCAAACTCCAGCGTGCAAATGCTGTGGGTGATTTGCTCCAGCGCGTCTTCAATCGGGTGTGCAAAGGTGTACATCGGGTAGATGCACCAGGTGTCGCCCGTGTGGTGGTGGGTGGCGCGGCGGATGCGGTAGATGGCCGGGTCGCGCATATTGATGTTGGGGCTGGCCATGTCGATCTTGGCGCGCAGCACGGCAGCGCCGTCGTCCAGTTTGCCGTCGCGCATCTCACGGAATCGTGCCAGGTTTTCTGCCACGGTGCGGCTGCGAAACGGGCTGTCCACGCCGGGCTTGCCAAAGTCGCCCCGGTTGGCGCGCATGTCTTCTGCGCTTTGCTCGTCCACATAGGCGTGGCCGGCTTCGATCAAGGCCTCGGCTGCGCGGTACATGAATTCGAAGTAGTCGCTGGCTTGGTATGGGGCGGCAGAGCCTGCGGCTTGGTCCAATTGGGCCCAGTCAAAACCCAGCCACTTCACCGCGTCGATGATGCTATTGACGTATTCGGTGTCTTCTTTTTCCGGGTTGGTGTCGTCAAAGCGCAGGTGGCAGACGCCGCCATAGTCGCGCGCCAACCCAAAGTTAATGCAAATGCTCTTGGCGTGCCCGATGTGCAAATAGCCGTTGGGCTCGGGCGGAAAGCGGGTGCGGATTTTGGCCGGGTCGCTCTGGCCCGCAGCATGGTGCGCGGCATCGCCCGGGCTACCGGCCCAGCGGCGCGTGCCATAGCTGCCTGCGGCCAGGTCGTGCTCAATAATCTGCCGCAAAAAATTACTGGGTTTGCTGGTTTCGGTCGTGCTGGCGGGCTTTTTAGGGGTGGGCGTGCTCATGCGGCCGATTTTAGACGGCGCACAGTGGGGCAAGCCTCCGTGTGTGCGCCCGTCAGGCGCCTAGATTGCGCAGCGCCGCTTCCACTGCAGCGGCTGTGGCCAGAGGCTTTTCCATGGGAAACAGGTGGCTGCCGTCCAGCATCATGGTCCGGCCTTTGGTCAGTTGCTCGGTCAGCGACATTCCGACCCTGCGCATTTCCACCGACTGGCGCCCGCCGATAAAGGCCACCGGACATTTGAGCGGATGGCGCTTGAACAGCCTATCCAGGTTGTCGGGAATGGTGTTGTAAATGCGGGTTTCAATGTCACGGTCAAAGCTCAGTACCCGCTTGCCGTCCTGGTCGTGCGTGCCGTGCTCAATATAGTCCTGCAGCGCTTCGGGGTCCCAGTGCGAAAACGCCTTTTTGTGGCGAAAGTGCTCGAGCGCCGCCTCGGCGCTGGGCCAGCTGTTGCGCCGCTTATGGCTGACGGCCCCGGGGGACACCGAGCCCACCAACTGCGCTCCCTTGATCATGCCCAGCGCCGTAGAGCGCCAACCGCCCAAAATCGGCGAGTCCAGCAGCACCACACCGCGTGCGATGCTCGGGTGCTTGGCCGCCGCCATCAAACTCAAAATACCGCCCAAAGAATGGCCCAGCATCCATACCGGTTGCCCCAGTTTGTCCGATTGCGCCTTGGTGAAGTCCGCCACCTGCTGCACCAATCCGCGCCAATTGTTGTCCACCGGGTACTGGGCATCGTGCCCGAGTTTTTCGATGGCTTTAACGCTGAAGCCGCGCGCGCGCAAGTGCTTGAATAGCACCTTGTAGGTGCTCGCTGGAAAGCTGTTGCCGTGAAAAAAGACGAGAGGAGTCATGCCGCTGAAGGCTTAAATCAGTTTTTCTTGCGGCGTGCTGATTTTTTTGAGCGGGCGGTTGCGCTGCGACTCCAGGCGAAGTGGCACCTGTGTGTCGCCGCCGTTCCACATGGGGTCTTCGATGCTGTCAAACACCTCGCGCAGCTTTTGCCCCCAGCTGTTGTGCAGCATTTTGAAATAAGGGTTGTTCTCATCGATGCAGACAATCTTGTCGGTGCTAAAGCTGTCAGCCTCGTAGACCACCATGTCCAGCGGCAGGCCCACCGATAAATTGGATTTGAGAGTGGAGTCCATGGACACCAGGGCGCATTTGGCCGCTTCTTCCAGCGGGGTGTGCGGTGTGATCACACGGTCCAGCACGGGCTTGCCATATTTGGATTCGCCAATTTGGAAGTAGGGTGTCTCTGGCGTCGCCTCGATAAAGTTGCCCGCCGAGTACACCTGAAAGAGGCGCATGGCCTCACCGGCGATTTGGCCGCCAAAAATCAGCGACACATTGAAGTCCATGCCGGCTTGTTTGAGCGACTCCGCGTCGCGCTGGTAAACACGGCGGATGGCCGAGCCCAGCACGCGGGCGGCGTCGAACATGCTTTTGGCGTTCCAAATGGTGGTGCCTGCGGTGTCGCCGTTCTCTTTGAGCTGCTCCACCTGCAAGATTTCTCGCACCGATTGGGCAATGCTCAAGTTGCCGGCCGACAGCAACACCATAAAGCGGTCCTGCGGCTTTTCGTAGACGATCATCTTGCGAAAGGTGTTGATCTGGTCCAGGCCGGCGTTGGTGCGCGAGTCGGAGAGAAACACCAGTCCGGCATTGAGTTTGATGGCGACGCAATAAGTCATGGGAAGAAGCAGTTGTTTAGGCGAAGCCTGTGATTATCGGTGCTGCGGCCTGCCTCGGTAGAATGCCTTTGCTATAAGCTGCCACTATGTCTGAACCCGATTTCGCGTCCGCACCCTCCGCAAACACGCCCGAGCCCAACAGCCAGGGTGCGGTGGTCGATCGCGTTCACGCACCCACACCGGCCTACCAGAACCTGGCCCAGCAAATGCAGGTGTTCTTGTCGCGTACAGATTTGCAGCACGGACGCAGCAACAAGTTTTTTCTTCAGCAGACCCTCGAGCTCTTGGCCGAGCTGGACCAGCACCACGCCCGCGAAGCCCATTTGCAAACAGCCTTGCAAGACACGCAGGCGCAGATTGCGCTGCTCAAGCAAAAGCTGGTCGATATGGCCGCCGACTCTGTAGGTGCTGAGCAGGAAGCCCTGGCCATTGCCCAGGCACGCGCCCACTTGGCTACCTTGTTGCACGACAAGCTGGTGCAAGAGTTCAAGTAATTCCGGACACCGACAGCATGTTTTTCTTGGTGACCTTTTGGGCTTCGGCTCTGAACCTGCTGCTTCTTGCCGTGGCTCTGTCCTGGACGCCCGCGTTTTGGACGCAGCCCTTGCACTGGCTGGGCGCACTTCCATGGCGCACTTTTGGCACGGAACTCGGTGGACTGCTGCAAATGCAAGCAGTGGACCCGGGCGCGCTGTGGGCGATGTGGCTCAGTGACAGTGTTTGGTTGCTGCTTGGCTGCGGAGTGGCGTATGGGCTGCTCAAGCGCCATGCGCCTAAACCTGCAGTGGCTGCGCTGCCAACGCCCGAAGTGGCCGACATGTTCGGCCAGCTGTCCAGCAGTCTGACCGGATTACAAGGGTTCGGCGACTTCGATGCTGAGCCCACCAAGCCGGTCGGTCCGGTTCCCACGCTGCAAATGCGCGTTCCGCAAGAGCCGGTGCAGGGCAGCATTGCGGCGCATTTGCAAGACATTGATCCTGAGCTGGGCTCCAGCTTTGATGCGGTGTTGCGCGAGTTGGGGCAGTCGCCCCGACGGTCCTGATTCAAGCCGCGACTGCGCGTTTTTTTTACTTGGCGCTGAGCGCCTTCAGCTGATAAATCGCCTCCATGGCCTCGCGCGGGCTCATGGCGTCGGGGTTGAGAGCGGCCACTGCGGCCTCCACCACACTGGGAGCCGAAACGGCCTCCACGGGCGGAGCGGCAAACAAATCCACTTGCGAACGCGAGGCGCTGGACTGGGCCTCTAGCGCGTCCAGCGTGCGGCGGGCCTGGTTCAGCACGGCAGCCGGCATGCCTGCCAAACGCGCCACCTGCACCCCATAGCTGCGGCTGGCAGGGCCTGGCTCAATCGCATGCAAAAACACAATGTCGCGGCCGGACTCTGCGGCGCTCACATGCACGTTGACCGCGCCATGGTGGCTGGCAGGAAACTCGGTGAGCTCAAAGTAATGGGTAGCAAACAGGCAAAAGGCCTGGGTCTTGTCGTGCAACTGGGTGGCAATGGCACTGGCCAAGGCCAGGCCGTCAAAGGTGGAGGTGCCGCGCCCGATTTCGTCCATCAGCACGAGCGATTGCGGTGTGGCAGTGTGCAAAATCTGCGCGGCTTCGACCATTTCCAGCATGAAGGTGGACTGGGCGTTGGCCAGGTCATCTGCCGCGCCAATCCGGGTGTGGATGGCGTCGATGGGACCCAGGCGGCAGGCGTTAGCGGGCACGTAGGAGCCCATGCTGGCCAGCAGCACGATCAGCGCCACCTGGCGCATATAGGTCGATTTACCGCCCATGTTGGGGCCGGTAATCACTTGCAGGCGTTGTTTGGGCCCCAGCTGGGTGTCGTTGGCAATGAAGTTGCCGTTGCTTTGTTCAGCCAGGCGCGCTTGCACCACCGGGTGGCGGCCTTGGGAAATTTCAATGCACGGGTGCTCGACAAACTGCGGCGCACACCAAGCCAGAGTGAGCGAACGCTCAGCCAGCGCGCACAGCGCATCCAGGCTTGCCAGAGCGCGCGCCAAACGGGTGAGCGGGGGCACATAGGCCTGCAGGGCATCGAGCACTTGCTCAAACAACCATTTTTCTCGCGCCAGGGCGCGCTCTTGGGCGCTCAGGGCTTTGTCCTCAAAGGCTTTCAGCTCGGGGGTGATGAAGCGTTCTGCATTTTTCAGCGTTTGGCGGCGGCGGTAGTCGTCCGGCACTTTGGCGGCCTGGCCTTGGGTCACTTCAATATAAAAGCCGTGCACCTTGTTGAACTGCACCCGCAAATTGGCAATGCCGGTGCGCTCGCGCTCACGGGTTTCCAGGTCGAGCAAAAAGCTGTCGCAGTTGGTTTGTATGGCGCGCAGCTCGTCCAGCTCCGCATCAAAACCGCTGGCAATCACACCGCCATCGCGCACCATTGCAGCAGGTTCGGGCGCAATCGCGCGTTGCAGCAAGTGGGCGCAGTCGGCCGGTGGCACCAATTTCGACGCTATTCGCTCCAACAGGGATCCTGCGGCCTGGCCTTCTTGCAAATCGTGCAGCCACTGCGCCAGGGCTGCGCTGCGCGCCAAGGTTTGCACCAGGCCCACCAGCTCGCGCGGGCGCACCTGGCGCAGGCTCAGGCGCGCGGTGATGCGTTCCACGTCCGCGCTGCCTTTGATCTGGCCGCGCAATGCATCGGCCAGCGTACCGCGCTGCCGCGTGTCGGCGCGCAGCATAGCCAAAGCCTGCAAGCGCTCT
>CAIYRQ010000165.1 GCA_903928635.1 uncultured beta proteobacterium
GCACTTCCAGCGCCTTGGACAGGCCCGCGGCCTGCGCGTGGATTTGGCCCACGGGTTCCATGAGCGCCTCGGGCAGCACGCCGTTGGCAAAGCGCAGCGTGCCGTCTTTGCCCAAGGTGCTGGCATGCACCAGGTCCAGCGCCATGCGGGCCAGTTGCTGCAACGCACCTTTGAGCTGGCTGGCCACCGTGGCCACGTCATCGGTGAGCGTGAGCTGCAAGGTGTTGCTCACCTCGGTCAGGATTTTGGGCAGCTTGTCGAGCCAGCGCAGGCTGGTCAGGTCCATGGCGCTGCTGAACTGGTCCAGTGCCACGGCAGGCAGGTGGTGGCCTTCGTCAAAGATCACCAGGCAGTTGTCCAGCTCGGGCAGGGTTTTCATGCCCAGGGACGCCAGCACCAGGTCGTGGTTGGCCACGATGACGTTGGCTTCGGCCAGCTTGGTGCGCGCCTGGTAGTAGCTGCACTCGCGGTAGCGCGGGCAGTGCCTAGCGGTGCAACTGTGCCGCTCCGCCGCCACCGTGGCCCAGTCGCTGGGCTCGGGTGTGTCGTTGAGGCTGTCGCGGTCGCCGTCCCAGCGGCCGGTGGCCAGGGTGTTGGCCATGTGCTCGTACAAGCGCATGCGGCGTTCTTCTTGCGCCTCGTGCTGGTCGGCGCGCAGCGGGCTGGGCTGCTCCTCTTCAAACAAATCTTCGTCCACGCCGCCCACACCCACCAAACGCTCGAGTTTGAGTTTGCACACGTAGCGGCCCCGGCCCTTGGCCAGTGCATAGGCAAAAGGCTGGTCCATGGTCGCGGCCAAGGCGGGCAGGTCTTTTTGCATCAGCTGCTCTTGCAGCGCCACCGTGGCGGTAGAAATCAGCACCCGCGTTTTGCGCTCCAGCGCCATGGCAATCGCGGTGCTGGCATAGGCGGCCGACTTGCCCACTCCGGTGCCCGCTTGAATCACGGCAATCGCTTTGGTGGGGTCGGTGCATTCGCCCAAGTCGGCACTTGCCAGGGTGTCGGCCACGCATTCGGCCATGGCGTGTTGTCCGGGGCGCGTGCGAAAGCCGCTGCTGCGGCCCACCACCTGCTCAAAAGCGCTGAGCGCGTGGCGTGCCAAAAGGGACTGGGTGTCTTGGGAAGTCAAACGGGAGGTATCTCGGAGGGTGGGCGAACGGGGAGCGAACGGGTAGCAGGTGTGCGCCTTGAATATAAGGCTTCTGCCGCCTCTCCATGCCAGACGGCGATAATCGCTCAGTCCGCAGCACGCTGCGTGCATTTCGCGCTATCCAGGGCTTCTTTTAAGCGCTGTACGTGCCTTTTACTTATCCGGAGTTCTCTTCATGACCACCGTTTTTTCTACCGCGCCCAATGGCGCGCGCCGCCGTTTCTTGAAATCTGCCGCTGTGGCCTCTGCCGTGGCCGCTGTGCCCGGCCTCACCCTGGCCCAAGCCGCGGATGCCGAACGCCAGTTCGCACCCCAGGCCGGCACCTGGCGCACCTTTGACGTCACCACCCGCATCGACATCGCTGCTGCCCAGGGCGCAACCCGCGTGTGGTTGCCCGTGCCCAGCGTGAACAGTGGCTGGCAGCAGTCGCTGGACTCCAGCTTCACCAGCAACGGCACGGCCACCATCGTGTCCGACGGCCGCTACGGGGCGCGCATCCTGTATGCAGAATTCGCCGCCGACACCGCCAAGCCCTTTGTCGAGCTGACCAGCCGCATCCAAACGCAAAACCGCTCGCAAGACTGGTCCAAAAAGAACGTTCCCGCCGAGTCTGCGCAGGCTTTGGCGCAATGGACGCAGGGCACGCACCTGATTCCCGTGGACGGCATCGTGCGCGACACCGCCAAAAAAGCGGTGGAAGGTGCCCGCACCGATGTCGAAAAAGCCCAAAAGCTGTTTGACTGGATTGTGCAAAACACCTTCCGCGAACCCAAGGTGCGCGGTTGCGGCGAGGGCGATATTGCCGCCATGCTGGAAACCGGCAACCTGGGCGGCAAGTGCGCCGATTTGAATGGTCTGTTCGTCGGCCTGTGCCGCGCTGTGGGCCTGCCCGCACGCGACGTGTACGGCCTGCGCATTGCGCCCAGTGCCTTTGGTTACAAAGAGCTGGGTGGCATTCCTGCCAAACTGCAAGGCGCACAGCACTGCCGTGCCGAGGTCTACCTAGCCGGTTACGGCTGGGTGGCCATGGACCCGGCCGATGTGGCCAAGGTCATGCGCCAGGAAACCGCCCAGTGGATCAAAGACCCGAAAAACCCGGTGGTAGCACCCGTCAACAAAGTGCTCTTCGGTGGCTGGGAAGGCAACTGGATGGCCTTTAACAATGCCCACGACGTGGCGCTGCCGCACTCCAGCGGCGCGGCACTCGGCTTCTTGATGTACCCCCAGGCCGAAACGGCTGCCGGTCGTCTGGACCCTTATGCGCCCGATACCTTCAAGTACCAGATCAGCTCCAAAGAAATCACGGCCTGATTAGCAACCTAGCGCTTGCGCCAGTTCGGCCAGTGGCCGCAACTGGCGCTGGCTCTCAAAGCGCAACGCGCGCCCGCTCACCGGGTCGGTGAAGGCGATGGAGTGCGCCAGCAACTGCAAGGGTTGCGTGGTGTCCACACTGCCTTCGGGCGTGAGCACCGGATAAATGCCGTCACCCACCAAGGGCAAACCGAGTGCGGCCATGTGCACACGCAACTGGTGGCGTTGGCCGGTCACGGGTTCCAACTGGTAGCGCGCCAAGCCCCCTAAATTCTCCAGCGGCGTGATGAGTGTCAGCGCATTGGGCGGCCCATCCACTTCGGCCTGCTGCATAAAGTGGCTGCTCTCGGCAATGCGGCTCTCGCGGCGCAGCGGCCACGCCAGGGTTGGGTTCCAGCGCGCAATGGCCTGGTAAGTCTTGGCCACCTGGTGCTGCCTGAAGAGCGCGTGGTAGGCGTCACGGCTGCTGCGCTGCACCGAGAACAAGACCAGCCCTGCCGTGTCGCGGTCTATGCGGTGGATGGGCACCAAATCATCAAGGCCCAGCTTGTTTTTCAAGCGCACCAGCACGGTTTCTTGCAAGTACTTGCCCGAGGGCATGACCGGCAAAAAGTGCGGCTTGTCGACCACCAGCAGATGATCGTCCCGGTACAGCACCACTTCGTCAAAGGGAATGCGGGGCTCCGGCGGCAGCGCGCGAAAGTAGTAGACCCGCAGACCGGCTACATAAGGCGCATCGACGCCCAGTGTGTCGCCCAGGTCGGATGTGACCGTGCCGGACTCCATGCGCTGCACCCATTCGCCACGCGCCACACCGGCAAAGCGTGACACCAAAAAATCAAGCACCGTGGCCCAGGGTTCCTGGGGCAGTACCACGCTGCTGGGGCCCACGCCATCACGCAGCGCCGGGGTGTGCGGGTATTTCATGCGGCCCGGCTGCAGCCTTGGGCGCTAGATGCGCTCAAACACCACGTCCCACACGCCGTGGCCCAGGCGGATGCCACGGCTTTCAAACTTGGTGAGTGGCCGGTAGTGCGGCTTGGGCGCATAGCCGTTGAGCTGCGGATGCGTGGTCGCTGCACGGTTGGTCAGTGCAGGCTCGGCGCTCAGCACTTCCAGGATTTGTTCGGCATACGGCTGCCAGTCGGTGGCGCAGTGCAGGTAGCCGCCCACCTTCAAGCGCTGGGCCAGCTTGGCGATCAGCGGGGCCTGGATCAGACGGCGTTTGTTGTGTTTGGTCTTGTGCCAGGGGTCAGGAAAAAAGATGTGCACGCCATCCAGACTTTGCAGCGGCAGCATGTGGTCAATCACCTCGACCGCGTCATGGGCGCAGA